>CAZZAX010000180.1:0-11013 GCA_964653075.1 uncultured Pirellulales bacterium | reverse complement strand
GGTACAGACTGGATAGAGCTATATAATCCGGGCCCGACCACAGTAAATCTGAGCAACGTCTATTTAAGTGACGACCGGCTCAACCTGCTCCAGTACAAAATACCGGATGGGATCGTTCTGCGGCCGGGCCGGTTTTGGGCTGTCAATGAAGGTATGGGGGCCGATGGATTTGCCTTTGGGCTGGATTTTTCCGGTGAGACGATTTATATCACAGTGGCCACGAGTGGAACGAACCCGGAACCAGTCCGTGTTTTGGATGCAGTGCATTATGGACCAATGGAACCGGAAGTAACTTTCGGGCGGTTCCCGGACGGCTCCGATTTTTTTGAATATCTAAGTTCCGCTACTTTTCAAGGGCCGAATGCAAGACCATTTATTAATGACGTCGTCATTAACGAAATCATGTACCACCATGGAACACGCGATGAGCGCTACGAATATATCGAGCTTTATAATCGGGGTACGAACACTGTCCTGCTGGGCGACTGGGCCTTTACTGACGGCATTAGCTACGATTTCGAGAAAGGCGCCGAAATGCAGCCGGGCTCGTATCTGGTGATAGCAAAGGACCCAAACCTGCTCGAAAGCGTGTATGATAATCTGGTTATCGGGGTGAATCTTCTCGGGCCGTACTCAGGAAGTCTGAATGATCACAGCGAGTGTGTCCGGTTGTCGTATCCGCTCGAAGAAATGAATCCGGACATCGGCGATGTATATATGGTCACGGCGGACGAGGTAACCTATTACGATGGCGGTCGATGGCCGAGGTGGGCTGATGGCCAGGGGGCCAGCCTTGAGCTGCGCGATCCTTACAGTAATAACAACACGCCGGATGCCTGGGCCGACAGCGATGAGAGCGGCAAGACTGCCTGGGAGCAATTTTCATTCACTATCGACGGCGATGATTCCAGATACACCCACGACCAGGTCAACGTCTTCGGGCTTATGCTGCTCAACCGGGGTGAGGTGCTCATCGATGACCTTGACATGATAGTGGGCTACGGCCGAGGAAGCCACCTTAGAAATAACGGCTTCGAGAATCGCACGTCGGAATGGCGGATGCTTGGCAATCACGTTCGGTCGTTCATAACCATGGATGATAGTTATTCCGGGTCCCGCTCGTTACATTTGATTTCAACCGGCCATGGTGACCCCGGCGCCAATCGGATTAACCAGTCTATTTCCAGTATAAAAGCGGGCACTGTCACGCTTGGCGGATGGGCCCGTTGGCTGCGGGGCAGCAGGTTTCTGCTCCTGCGTACGAGCCGGGAACGAGCGCCCGTCCAGCCGCCGAGACCGGCACATGTGTTTGAGCTCAGTATGCCTTTGAATCTTGGCACGCCCGGTTTGCAAAACACCGCGTTTGTGCCCAACCGAGGGCCAGACATTATGGATGTGCGGCATGCGCCCGTCCTGCCCGCAAATGGCGAGCCCATTATCGTGACCGCTCACGTTGCCGACAATGACGGCGTGGATTCGGTCGTACTCTATTATGATTCCGGGGGACTGGAAAGAATCACCAGCAGGACCATGGTTGACGATGCATCTGGTGACGACCTTATTCAAAGGGACGGCATCTTCACGGCTACGATTCCAGGTGTGTCCAGTGGGACTATGCAGGCGTTCTACATCGAGGCCTCGGACGGCTCGGCATTGACCCGGTTCCCCACCAAACTGGAATCTTCGGCGGATGTGCCTGAAAGGACCTGCCTGGTTCGCGTCGGCGATACGCTTATTAACACCCAGTTTGCCACCTACCGTATCTGGCTCTCCGATGAGGTTATCAGCACGTTTCGATCGCGTCCCAATCTCTCGAACGAACTGATGGATTGTACTTTCGTTTACAACGACTCCGAGGTCTTTTATAATGTCGCAATACGTTTCCGCGGCAGTCCGTTTCTCAGAAGCGGCTCCGGCCGCGACCCCCGCGATCGATATGCCTATCGAATCGATTTCAATCCGGACCAGAGATTCGGAGAACGTGAGGAAATTAATCTCGACAATACCGAGGGAAGCAACCGCGGTCCGCTTCAGGAACGCGCATCATACTGGTTCTATTCGCAAATGGGCCTGGAGTTTTCGACGCAGGAGTATGTGCGCGTTATCATAAACGGCAGAAGCCACACCAACTATGAAGACGTCCGGAAAATCGACGGCGACTATATTCGCCGGTGGTTTCCGAACGATACCGATGGCTACATTCATAAAATCGATGACTACTTCGAATATTCGGCCAACGGCACGGCCCATACCAATCTTGACGAAGGATTAAAGTATGACAACAGGCACCCGCTGCTTAAGGAGACCTATCGGTGGGGATTTGAGAAACGCTCACATCGAGAGAACGACAACTGGGAACATTTGTTTGATTTTGCAGTTGCAATGAACACGCCTTCGAGCAGCGCCAGGTATGAACAGGCGATTGAATCGGTCATCCATCCAGAACATTTCGCCCGGGTGCTGGCGATTCGCCATGCAGTGGGTGACTGGGACAGCTATGGATACAACCGCGGCAAGAATAACTACTTTTACTATGCCCTTCAGGAGGGCAAGTGGCACCTCCTTCCATGGGACATAGACTTTACGCTCGGATCGGGCAATGGATCCAGCACGAACCTGTTCTCCGTGAATTCCGGGCAGTTCCCGGAGGTCAATCAGTTTTTAAGATACCCTAAATACCGGCAGATATACGAACGGGCGTTTGCAGAGCTTGTTAACGGCCCGTGGCAGACATCGTACGGAACGAATAACGCCCCGACGGCCTTTGATAAGTTTCTGGACGATGCCGCCGATGCCCTTATTGCTGAGGGTTTCGACGCCGGCCGACGCAACGGAATCAAACAGTTCGTTCGCGACCGTCGTGCCTATATCCTTACGCAGGTCTCGAGTGCCAGATAGACCTGAAAAGTAATAATCAAGTCCGTCTTGCTTGTCGAAATACTTCATCCACCACTCCTTAAAGTATTTATCAATTCGGGTATGTTGTCGATTTCCGGCTGATGGATTATAATCATTACCAACTGTAAAACAGTCTTAGTTAAATTGCACAAGATGGAGCCCCCTGATAATAACATGTTTTACTTAAAAGGATACCAGGAAGTTAAGCTACCGCCTATGCCGGGGCGCTACGATGAGCAGCTAATTGAATTGGCCCGGATTATTAATTGACAAAAAGAATCGGAATATCCGCCCGGGCACGACCTGGCAGTGCAGGAGGCTGTGTTGAAGGCCGGCGGGGCACCGTTGAATTAAGAAGCTGTTCTATGGTGTTCGTACGGTCTATTGTCACATTCATTCTGGTTAATAAGTTTATGAGCAATTAATGCTGGTGTAGCATCTGTCCGTTGCGGTACAATGCTGTCCTTTTCTGTCTTCTGTGATGATAAAAATATATTCAAAACGTGTTCGTGAGGCCCTCGTGAACGTTTGGCCATTGTACGGGTCAGCGTTTGCGATGGCGACAGGTCTAAGCGTATTGTGGACGGCCATGCCTTTTATCATACGCAACATCGGCGGAACCGAAGAGCACATCGGATACATCTGGGCATTCAACATGTTAGGCTATATGTTGTGCCTGTTGTTGGCCGCCGTGATGTTGGGTCATCTTGCGCCGCGCCATGCGACCCGTGCAGCCGCCGCGGTCATGTTCCTGGCGACCTTTGTGATGGCTATTGTGGTCTATTACGCAATAGCCCGAGACCAGTTCGGCAGGCCCGCCCTTATATGGACGATGATTGCCACTGCTATACTCTCGGGTGCTGCAATGTCGCTTTTCTGGCCTTTTCTTATGAGTTGGGTCTCGGCTGACTATGAAGGTCCTGTACTGAACCGCCGCCTCGGGACCTACAACGGCATGTGGTCCTCTGCTGCGATCATGGGCCCTCTAATAGGAGGTGTGCTCGTGGATATGAGCACCCTGGGGCCGGTCGCGGCTGGTGCGCTGTGTCTTGCTGTTTGCTTTGTGCTGCTTTGTCTTGCTCATGACGGTTCCGCCGGCTCCGCTGTTTCTGTTCGGCCGGTTGATGCACCCGAAATCTCCTTCGACCATGGGCTGCTGTTACGCTTCAAGTGGATGGCCCGCATTGCCCTGTTTTGTTCCTGGGCCTGCCTTGGGGTTACACGCTCTCAGTTTGCACTGCTGTTTACCGGTTTGGGATTCTCAGAAACTCAGTTCGGGATAATTATCACAATATTTGGAATCTGCAACTTCCTCGTCTTAACCGGCGCAGGCCGGCTCGCCTTCTGGCATTTCAAGCCGGTGCTGCTTCTCAGTGTTCAGGTAATACTTGCCCTGTCAATATTTATGATTATCTTTGGCCGCACGCTTTGGGTCTTTGTCCCGGCATTTGTGATTATGGGCTACGGCTTTGGCTTTGCTTACAGCTCTCACCTTTATTACGGCGCCTGCGGCAGCAAAAAACGTTCATCTCAAATGGCGATACACGAAGTTACCATTTCACTTGGCGTGATAGTCGGCGCCGGGGCGGGGGGGTACCTGTCCGGGAATTTCGGAATCTACTGGCCGTATTGGTTCTCCGTCATTGTTCTTACTCTTGGTCTGATTGCTCAGGTGGTAGTATGGATTGTCCTGAAACCCCACCGGCACAGCCGGTCTGCATAGTTCCATCCTGGTACTTTTTTGATGCATGGGATGAGTGAACGGCTGCTTTTCACAGGACTGTTATAAAAAATAAAACAGGGACATAACGAACCCTTATGTCCCTGATAGTCGAAATTGAGTAAAGTATATTATCCAAAGCAACACCAGCCAAATCACCGCCTCTACACAAAACCGCAAATATGTCATCCTATGTTAAGGGCGGCAGGCCGAATACTGCTGTTTTTTATCTGAGCAGCGTCAATGCCATCTGAGGCATTGTGTTGGCCTGAGCTAACATCGAGATACCTGCCTGTGCAAGCACCTGGTTCCTTGTCATCTCGGCCATTTCGGTGGCAACATCGACGTCCGAAACACGGGATTCTGCAGCTTGGATGTTCTCGGCCGCAATATTAAGCACCGATATCGTACCTTCAAGACGGTTCATCTTGTAACCGAACGCGGCACGAGCAGTATCTTTGGAGTTTATCGCGCTGTCTAATGTTACCAACGCGTTCTTGGCGCTGACGACATCGGCAATGGTCAGGCCTGTGATATTAAGGCCGCTCGATGCACTGGTTACGTTACTGCCGGTAACATTTATATTATCGGTGATATTTTTGCCGAAGTGGATATTCACAGAAGCGGAGTTGTCGAGCAACTTAATGCCGTTAAACGTGGTTGCTCCGGCGATACGGTCGATTTCCTGACGCATTTCCTTGAACTCGTTCTCCATAATTGATCTCTGTGCGGCAGAGTACGAGCCCGTTGCCGCCTGCTCGGCCAACTGCTGCATACGTACTAAGGCATCATCGATTGTTGCCATAGCACCTTCCATCGTCTGCAGCATACTAATACCGTCCAGAGCATTCCGGGCGCCCTGTTTGATAACTACGATGTCGGCCCGCATCAACTCGCGAACAGCAAGACCCGCTGCGTCGTCCTTTGCACTGTTTATACGTAAGCCTGACGACAGTCTTTCCACTGAACGAGACAGGGCATCATAACTCTGGCCCAGGTGCCTTGCGGCGTTTACTGCCATAAGATTGTTCTTAATTGCTAACATATTGTTGACTCCCTTCACAAAGGTACGTTACATGTTTCTCTTGGCCCTGTTAAGAGCCTTCTCATACTCATTTGAATGCTTAATGAGTACCCACGATAAAATGTTTCATATAATTTTTATCGGGTCGGAAATAAAAGACTTAAGGTTTTTTTGGAGGGAGTAAAAAACTTTTTTCATCCCCGGGACGAATTCGCCGTTTAAATAGCGGTTGAGGTGTTTTAAAATTGGAAGTTGAGGTTGATTTTTGCTTATTTTCCAGGCAGTTGGTGTTCATGCCTATTGAGTTATCCCGAAAGTTCGGGATTCTTTCACAGGTGCGGTTTGCAAACTGCCTTAACATTGTGTATATCAAATTTACCTTCTCTTGAAGACTCTTACGTAGTCGATGTGGTACTTTTGCGGGAAAATAGTATCGTCAATTCCTTTGCGGCCACCCCATGTGCCGCCGATGGCAGCGTTTAATATCAGGTAATGTGGATTATTATAGGGCCAAACGTCATTGCCTGTCCCCTCATTCTCGAACGTAAAATACTTTTGGTCATTCAGGAAGAAGTCAATGCGATTCTCGTTCCACTCAATCGCATAGATATTGAACTGCTCGTAAGGCTTTTCGGCCTTTATTTTTGAACCCTTGTTCGTTTTTTTAACGTGGTTATATGCCTTGGTATGTATGTTGGCGCAGATGGTATCCGGGTCGAATCCGACGTTTTCCATAATATCAATCTCACCACATGCGGGCCAGCTGACCTTATTTCGATTGGTCCCCAGCATCCAGATTGCCGGCCACATTCCCTTACCTGTCGGAAGCTTCGCACGCACTTCAATTCGGCCATACAACCATTCAGCCTTATGCCATGTATGCAGACTCGCCGAGGTATATTGACCCTTTTCGTATTGTTCCTTCCGGGATTCGATAATCAGCATGCCGTTTTCAATGCGGGCGTTTTCACGGCGGGCCTTTGTGTAATATTGTTTTTCACGGTTGCGGACAAAACCCGTTTCATAGTTCCACTTATTTTTGTCCGGCAATCCTTCATAATTGAACTCATCGGCCCAAACCAGCTCCCATTCACCGTCAAAGCTCTCTTGAGGCCGGCTCATCTGTTCGAGCTGGCAGTCCATCTGTGACCTTAGCGGGGTATAGTTCTCAGTCTCGCCGCCGTTCTGCAAAAAGAACCGGCCATCTCTGAGACCTGCGTCGATATTCATCGTAGGTGTTCTGTCGGCTGTGAATCTTGCTTTGGTAAGCGGCTGCCACTTGCCGTCTTTGGTCTTGACCCAGCCGTTGCCGTACCGTGCCCGGCGGACATTTTGTGCGCTTTTGCCGTTGCGTAAGAAATCCTCCACGAACGAGTAATACCCGCTAAGGTAGTCCCCGTCGGTAATCGTTTGAAATGTCGCCAGATGTTTCCACTTCTTTTCTTCATTAAGGTAGAAATAGGCCGCGTATGTTGTCTTATCGCCATCGACGGAGGTCTTGACCATACACCTGTACGTTTCACCGACGTTCCACTGATAGTCGAACATACTCTTGCCGCCTGTGCCTTCATTACCGAACCGACTGACGCGCACATCCTGGCCCTCATATAAAACCTTTACCCGACGGTCCTCGGGTACTGTATTCGGATTGTTCTGTTTGCCCGGGTCCCATACCGAAAAAATCACGACTTTATTGCCTTTCCACAATTCCTGTATCCCGAAATATCCATGCCTGAAACCGCATACACAGAAGTAGCTGCCCGGATAACTCTTTTCTACAGTTACTTCATTGTAGTAAACGACGCCCTGCTCGGCGGGATACCACAGATGCACGCTTCTGGCCGCACGGGGACTGCGTTTTTCCTCAGCGGCCTTGCCGGGTAATGCCAATAAACAAACCAAGACTATCAGAAGAATACCGGCTGATGTTATTCCGACCGAGGTACCGCCTCGTTGTCTTTGGTGGTGCACAATAGAGGAATTTGACGAAACGTCATTATGTGATGTTCTATTATCTTTCATCTTGTCTTTTCCTTTCGTATAAACATTTTCCTTTCCTGCGATACGAAACACAAGCGGTATTCCGTTTCAGTGTTTATCAGTCATAGACCCGAACCAGTCCTGTCCCTTCGTTTAGCCATTGCTTGAGGATTGTATTATCTTCGGCGGCCCGGCGCGCGACCCAGCGTGAGGCGTCACTGATTTTGATATTTGCCGTGACAAGCCGTTCCTTGAAATAACCCGCCTCGACAAGCACGTTGCCGTCGGGATGAATGATTTTACTGTTACCGTGCGACCCGCGCAGTGTCTGTGGGTCGGCAGGGGCGTTGGCCATAACACAGAAGATACCGTTTTCAGTTGCGCGTGCGATTGGCATAGCGCGATACGCCGAGAGCTTATGCTCATGCTTAAGGCCGCTCTCGTGGCTGCAGAAATAGCATATTTGAGCGCCGGCAACAGCGGGTAAACGGACAAGTTCAGGGTAACGGACGTCATGACAGATTATAAAGCACGATTTTACTCCTGCGAGTTTATACACCAGAAGTGTCTTTCCCGGTACTGGCCATGATTCGGCAAGGTGGGTCTTGGAATATCGACCGCGAACCACACCGCCTTTGTCAATTACCAGAAGGTCATTATAGATTTTATCCGATTCCCAATGTACTGTGCCAAGAATAACGGCGATATTCAGACGCTTCGAAGCTTCAATGACCATACCCTCAGCCTTTTCAAAATCTGTCGGCCTGGCGGTCTTCCAGTACTCGTCGCCTGCGTAGCCGCACAAACATGCTTCAGGGAATGCTATTACATCGACGCCGTCCCGGGCGGCGGTTTCTATCCAGTGCAGTATTTTTTTAGTGCTCATTTCTACATCTGGATAGGTCAGTATCTGACAGGCGGCCACCCGAAGCGTACCCTTTCCTTTCTCATCGATATGGTATCTGTTGTATGAAACGCCGGTGTCCGAATTTGAAAAGACGGGGCTTGTCGCTGCGGCAACCATGCCTGTTATCGCTAAGCTGCTGCGGGTCATAAATTTGCGACGTGAGATTTCTAAACGCTCAAAAGCCATTTCGAATCCCCTTATTACACTCCATTGGAACCACCCGTTTATACCTGCTCAACTACTCCGAAACGCTGGGATCGGGTCTCATCTCTGATAGAATATCAGGATTGTCTTGATAATTCAAGCTTTTCGACTCCCTGGCGAAGAGCCTTCAGGCACAAAGCAATGATACCAGTCAAAACAAGTTCTTCATTTAAATGGCCTATGAGGTGCTTTATATTGAAAGCTGGGGGGGGCGGTATATAAAATTCTATAAATAAATTTTACGGCCTTTTCGTTGTACTTCTTAATAGTGAGATCAACAAGGTATGCTAATACATAATCGAGGGATTTTCCTTGACGTGAAACTGGCTGATTTGGTATAAATTATGTTAGTGAAGTTTGTGCCTGCGCAGTCGGGCATCTGTGGCTTTTTTATTCGTCCAGTGGGTGCGTTTCATTAGTTTCTCGATAGAGGAGGAGTTAGTGTGTGTTATGTCAAGCACGGAATTTTTCAAGGTTCCCTTTTTTCTCTGGAAGTTAAGATTTTATGCATTTCAATTAACAAACTATATTTTTTTTGAAGGAGGATTATTATGTGTAAGAAATTAATGTTTTTAGTTGTTTTTGTTTTGATGGTCTCACAGGCCTGCAACGCCGTCGAGGTTGCGAGGTGGGATTTTGAAGAAACCAGCGGGACCACGGCAACGGACCAAAGCGGTCTGTATGTTGCCACATTGGGAGGCAGCGACACCCTTGACGTTGACGGAAGATTCGGATCCGGTATTGACTTTGCCGGGGATGGCGGTGCAGTTTTCGACGCTGCCGGCAGTGAAGCCTTTCGATTCACCGGCGATTTTTCGATTTCGCTCTGGATTAACTCGGATGTGGAATTTGGTGCTCACACTCGATTTATTGACATTTCGGTTGCAGATGGAGGTCTAACGGATAGTTATCGTCTGTTTACCCACAGTGGTGACGATACGGACAACTTCAAGTTTATGTCCAGACAGGATGGCTCAAATACACAAAATATCCACACCAGGGATATGGCCGCGGGAACCTGGATCCTGCTTGTTGTGCGTCACGCTCTCGATGGTGATGTCACCATGAACGTTCTCCTCGATGGCGACAGCGTGGATACGGCCTTTGTGGCAGCCAACAGCGAAAGCTGGCCAACTGCCGGCCCTATTGTTTATGCTGAAGGTGAATTGAAGCTTGGTCGGATGAATGGGACAAGCAGAAAATTTGATGGTCAGATGGACGCTCTTGCTTTCTATGACGAGGTGCTGACCGATGACCAGGTCGTCAATATCTTCTACACCTCCGGTGGTTCTGAGTATCCACTTGCCTCAGGCCCCAAGCCTGCCGACGGGGCCATGCTTTCCGACACATGGGTGAACCTTTCCTGGAGGCCGGGAGATTTTGCAATCTCACATGATATGTATGTCGGTGATAATTTTGATAATGTGGACAGTGGAGCTGAAGGTACCTTTCTTGGTAATCAGGCCGATACGTTTATCGTCGTAGGCTTTCCAGGCTTTGCTTTTCCGGACGGTCTTGTGCCGGGAACCACTTACTACTGGCGTATCGATGAGGTCAACGAAGCCGAGCCCAATAGCCCATGGAAAGGCAAAGTCTGGAGTTTTTCTGTTCCTCCAAAAACTGCATACTTCCCTGATCCGGCTAATGAAGCCGAGGGTGTTAGCGTCGATGTACAACTCAGCTGGACGGGCGGTTATGGTTCTAAACTACACACAGTGTACTTCGGTGAAACTTTCGATGAAGTGGACAACGCAACAGGCGGTTCATCTCAGGGAAGTGCAGAATTCACCCCAGGCACACTTAAAATGGCTAAGACTTATTACTGGCGTGTCGATGAGTTCGATTCCGTCGAAACCCATAAAGGGGATGTCTGGAGCTTCACGACGGAAGGTGCTGTTGCGGCACTTAATCCGGCTAATGGTGCTGTGGATGTCACCCAAACACCTGTCCTGACCTGGGCACCGGGCTTAGGTGCTTCATATGAAATTTTCTTTGGAACCGATGCAGGTGCACTTGAGAAAAAAGGCAGCGGCAACCTCGGCTCTGAGAGTTATGAGCCCGGGCAGCTTGAGTGGAATACTACTTATTACTGGCGTGTCGATGAGGCCAATAACGCCAACGTCGACAGCCCGTGGACAGGTCCACTCTGGAGCTTTACTACGGCCAACTTTCTTATCATAGACGATATGGAGAGCTACAATGACATTAATGAAGGTGAACCCGGTAGTAACAGGATTTATAACGCCTGGGTGGACGGTTTCGACGATCCGACAAACGGTT
>CAZZAX010000179.1:0-11137 GCA_964653075.1 uncultured Pirellulales bacterium | reverse complement strand
GGAAAACTCAACAAAAACAGACCGCATAGCCGCCAGAAAATATAGTCGCACACCTAGCTTGCTGTAGCTTCTGTTTGTTATTGAGCCCGTTCGATTTGTCGCCGGCGCTCAGTTTTTCCTGACAGATCTTTTGGGCCTCACAGAACAATTCCTTCAACTCTCTTGCTATCCATTTCTTCTCAATTAAATCACTGAAGGATTCCATAAGGCTCTCATACGAGTATTCACCGGTCTTCTTATCGTGCGATAACAGCAGTCGCGCTGAGGCCGCATAGTAAATGGTGATTGCAATAATGCTCTCACTTTCGGTCTGTACTGATAACAACAATTCTTTGGCATAGCAACTGATGGCCTCAAGCACTGCAATATCTGTTCTCGGATCGAGCAGTAATTCGAAAAGTGATTTGTCAGCAAATGATCCTTCAACTAGGTCCAAACGCGAAAAGCTCTGTAGGAGGGGATCACGAAGGGATGCATTTTCTCCCAGTGAACTTACCAGCCACTTCTCCGCTAGGCCAGCCATTGTTCGGTCTTCACAAACATCTGGAGTATCAGCCTCCGTTCCCATCCCGATGGACAAGAGACGATCCAACTGATCCGGATCAGGGTCAAATATGGGTTTAATACTCATCACTAATAGATACGGAAATTATTCTCTATATAGCATGGATTTTAGGAAAAATTGCATGATCTCTCGTAATTCATCCACTTCTTCCTCATCAGATGTCACAGAATTACGAAGGTATTTTTTCAGGGTCGACCGAAAACGCCTTTTTACGGTGAGAATCATGCTGGAAGCTTTGATCCCGTCTTCAATGCCGTATTTTTTACAAATTTCTCCTAACGAGGGAGGTTTCGTTCTTTCCATAATCGGTCGCAAAACCCTCTTCTCAAAGGTGAGCCAATGAACTGCTTGTCCGTGATCGCGACACGCGGTCTCAACCTCACGTAAAACCTGTTCTACCAGTGATGACGCCCATGCATAATTGAAAGCATCTTCCGGTGTTGACTTTGATATGGATTCAGATAACTCAGGTGGATCAATCAAGTCCAATGAAACGAGTTTGTGTTGGGGTATGCGCTTCCGGGCGGTTTCGTACTCTCTAACACTGATAAGATAGCGGCTCAAGGCAGTCAGCAGGAATGTGCGAAAACGCCCCTTGGATTGATCAGCCTTTTGAATCAAGCCTCGACCCAACACGACTTCATGGAAGAATCCTTGAGTCAGGTCTTTAGCTTTCTCATTGTCATAGCCCTTTTGACGCAGATAACAGTACACTGGCTTTCAATATTTTTTGATAAGCAACTCGATCAGGGCTCGATTCCTCTCGTCATCGCTTGCATTAACATCTTCGATGAGGGACCAGTGGGTTGTCAGGAAAGCTTCTCCGACTCCTCCCATGTCTGTGTACTCATCTGATCTCATTGTGAGCAATCCACCAGACCGAACTTAAATATCTTGTATCCTTATCGATACATGCCTGCATTTAGCCCCAGGATGGAACTTCTGGGGATACTTCATAGAAGCTGTTCAAAATTCAATATATCCCAAAAACACTGGTTTGTCAAACATTTGCTCGCATATCAGGATGTTCTTTATCACGAAATCGGCTGCTGTGCACTTGATCAAAAGCTCTACAGACAGGGTGACGCAGAGTCATTTTTGGGATTGTTATCCGGGCCTAAAGTAAGCTACGTCCGACTGGTAGGCCTTGGTCTGCTGCAAAAAGTCAAAAAAAAATCTTGGAATTCGCTATATCTGAGATTTTTCCGGTATTTATACATGAAGACCCTTAGTAAGAGTCAGTATCTGAGGCCAATTTACGATATTTCAAAAATATCTGAGTAAAGACAAAAGGAGAAAAAAGCATGACTAAGAAAAGAAAAAACAGGCCAATCCGAATCAGTGCGCCAGAAACACATTTCCTTAGAATTGTTCTTGCGGTCGCTCTGGGTGTTGTAATTACATCCGGTACACCTGTGAGAGCACAAATCCCACCTGGAGCGACTGAAGTCTGGCCAACAGATTCGCTGGCAACCATCCAAACTGCAGTGGATGGTGGTGGAGTGGTGTACTTTCATCCCGGCATATACACCTGGACAGGTATACTCAATGTTAGTAACAGCGTGGAATTAACGGGTCCAAAACCAGCGGGCGACTTCAACACCGAAATAGGTACAGACAATAGAGTTTGGGATGTAAAAATCACGAAGAGCCCAACTGGCATATGGGATACAATGGATTCAATCATCAAGATAAACTGTCCTGGTAACATAGAAAATGTGATCATCAGCAACTTGGATACAGAATGTCTATCATTGGGCATGTGCATGCTTCTTCAAGGTGGGGGTAATTCTGCAAAGATCACCAACTGTAGAATCAAAACAGTAGATGATGGTTTTGGCTTTGTCAGTTGGCAAGCTGGTGATGTCTCAGAAGTTATCGAGAATTGTTACTTCGAGGCTGGTACTACAGGTTTCCTATACCCCGACGGTACTGCTCCAGATACTGATTGTATAGTCTTCGGCATGTCAAGACATGCATCAATAGAAGTAAAGAATAATATCGCAGTGAATCATTGCGACATAGCGAATACAAGTACTGCTGTGGAAGTCGCTTGGAATCAGGATCCGAATACGCAAGTGACGATAAGCAATAACTGGCTAAAGAGTTCCGGTATCGGCGTCGCCGTCTTTTATTACGACAGCGTCTGCTCAGTAGGTACTGTCAGTCATAATACAATGGTTGGCAATATGCACTTCGCTCACTATGAAAATAGCGGCAGCGGAGGAACCATTGAGAGCAATAGGTTCCAGTGCAGCGGCGGCGGTATAGCATCCTTCTATACTAAGGACAGTGCTGATGTGACTGTGCAGGGAAATACCTTTACAGTCAGCGTGCTGACGGCAGGAATAATGCTTGACGGGTATTCCTCGGGTTATGTGTTCGCAGGAAACGACTTGTCCGGCTTGAATTCCGGCAAAGCCCAAATACTAGTCCAAAACGGGTGCCAAGACAACTTGTTTACACGAAACGTTATTGGATTGCTTGGCCCTGAGGCATCGGCAGGTATTCAGTGTATGGGAGACAACAATGACTTTGTTAGAAATGACTATACCCAGAGTGGTATTCCTGGACTGACTGCCGGTACTATTCCTTGTGTATATTTAGCGAGTTCATATGATCCAGACACTGGAGACTTAATAGCCGAGCCCGAAAACAACCTTGTATTTGAAACAGATGGTTTGCCGCTAGGGACAACATTAACAGAACAAGTATTAGATGACCCTCATGAACTTACAGGCAATACGACCAACATAGTTGTTGGACATTAATAAAATTTGCATGAAGAATCTTAGGATTCGTGAACTCATGGGTGTTTTATAGAAAAACAAAAAGCATTAAAAGGACTGTAAGATTGAGGTAGAGACCAGCTCTTTTTATTTTTTAAGGAATTACATCATTGATAGATTTCTTTTGCGCCGGAGTAGGGTCGAGGACTGGCGCGTTGATGTAGGTCGAATTTTGTATTCCCTGTTAACTCGCCCTTTCGTTTGCGAGTGTCACAACATCTCGACCATGTCACGTTTCCAGTCCCCGCCTCGTCAAACGCAGCATGCGGTTTTCCCGCACTACGCTTACCTATATGCTTCACACCAAGGTTTATGTGACCTATCGTGCTGGAATTGCTTTCGCCAACAATGGTTTCGGTCTGCGGACATGGTAATCATTGAAAAGTCCCAGTTCCTTATATATCCATTGCCTACTCCACCTCTTCCAGCCGAAGCCTTTACACTGCCGTGAACGCATCAGATGCCGCCGTACTTTCTTTTCTACCCAGTTACGGATATAGTAAAAACACCTGCCTGAGTTGCCCCAGGCAAAGTAGTTTACCCAGCCACGCAGTATCGGATTGATAACCTCAATAACCTTTTCTGTCGGCTGTGACCTCAAGTTGTAAAACTCTACTTTGAGTTTACGCAATAACTCTGTTCGCTTCCTTAGCAGCGTTGTATATCGCGGTCGCCAAACACCTTTGAGACCTCGAATCCTTCGAAACTCAAAACCAAGAAATCCAAAGCTCTCATCACGTCTCAAATCAACTTGCTGTGTCTTTTCTTCGTTGACTTGAACCTGTAGTTTAGCAAACTCTTCTCTGAGTCGCTTGTTGACTGCTTCGACAATCCAATAATGTCGCTCACATCCGTAAACCAGGACAACCAGGTCATCTGCAAAACGTGCATACTCCAAATGAGTATACCTGTCTCGTGTGACCTCTTTGGCTCGCTCCAGCATCTTGTCCACCTCATTGAGGTATATATTACTGAGCAAGGGGGAAATCACCCCGCCCTGTGGGACGCCTTTCTTGCCGCCTGATTTTAGAATCAGTTTCAATAGACGCATTATATCGTCATCATCTACGCGTTTGGCTACCTTTTCCAGAAGTATATGGTGTCGTACGTTATCAAAGTAAGCACGTAAATCTATGTCGATTACTCGCGTCTTATGACACGCGATTGCTTCAGCGACTCGCCTTATGGCTCCATGGGCAGTCCGTCTGGGACGATACCCATATGAACCTGATTGAAAATCCGACTCGAAAATTGGTTCTAAGATTAACTTGAGTGCTCCTTGTACCACGCGGTCTTTTATAGTGGGAATTCCAAGAATTCTGGATTTTCCATTGCCCTTTGGAATTTCCTTTCTCCGATTTCGGGTAGGACGGTATGTGCGGTTGACAAGCTCTTGGCGAATCTGCTGTAGAAATCCTTCTAAGCCAGTTTGATCTATAGCTTCAAATGTGACACCGTCAATTCCAGGTGCCCCATTATTCTGTTTGGCTATTTTGTATGCCTTTTGAAGGATTTCCATCTTACAGACATGGACATAAAGTCCCCAGAAGCGCCAGGCCGGTTCAGCCTTCGCCTTGATGTATATTCCCCGTCTCAGGTCCTGCAAACTTATGGTCGATTTTATCATGTCGGCCTTGCCTTCCATTTTGTCGAAGAAATTACATATAGCAGGGTCCCTTTGCCCGGCGAGCGTTACCTCGCTTCACAGCTCATACGAACCCTTCCGCCACCCTCTCGCCTTCGACTGATTTCCCTTTTTAGAGGTTATACAGCCTACCTTTCTCCATCTATTTCTCGATGGGGCGAGGAGGGCTTCGCCAGTTGCTCGGCGTGTCCTTGCCACCGTGCCGTCGCTGTTACCCCGCCGGAGGAAACTGCCGCTTGAGCCAGTATGCGACAGTTTCTACAGTCTTCGACATTAAGTAACTGTCTCGACCTCCGAGGCTAATCGGTTTCGAGGCTACTCCTACGTTCACGCATGTTACGGCCCGGTGACTCGCTCACCATCCCTTACGATGGCTTTGTCAATGGGCTTCAGGTCATTCGATTTCTCTCCTTCCTGCCATCCAGGCTACGGGGTCTCTGGCTTCTGCCCCGGAAAGACTTACTCCTTCTGAACACGCCAGCCTTAGCTGGTCGCACTACTTAATCCGATAAGAATAAAAAAATCTTTTTTTTCATACAAATATTTGGGATTTTGTACTCCCATCGATCATCAAATTTGGTATTTGTAGTGACAAAATGGAGTCAGGGAGTCACCTGAAAATTGTGGTGTTTTTTAGCTCCTGAAAGAGATGGCTTCTTGAAAAATTCTGGCATTTTTTACAGTTCGTGAAAAACACGTGTTCACCAGAGATGCCTGACTAGAAACGGTGAACATACTTTAGCGCTACCCTTTCTCGAATCTCCTCTGCCAGCGGATCGCCGAGGATGAGGAAGAGCTCGTTGCCAGAGGCCTTGTGGATTCGGTAAGTCATGCTGAGGTTGTCGATGTCTTGGTCTCCACTCCGCGTAAACCAGCGGAGGGAAAGCCAGTGTTCGGGATTAAGTAGCCATGTGAGTCCAACCTCAATAATCTCCGCAGACGTCTGGGACCCGCTGAAGTAGTCCTGATTGCGATGGCTATATGCAAGATCCGTCCGGAGGTTACTGGCCGGTTTACGCCAGTCCAAGTTCAGAGTGTACTGCTGAAGCCGGGGATCCTCAAAATTGCCGAATATATATGATGCTCTGCCGCTAAGATCTTTCCCTCGCCCCATGCCACCGCTTAGTGTCAGAGTTTCGTCAGTAAATGGCTTTGGGCGGATGTCCTCCTCCAAGTGGCGTTCTCGGTTCCCTATGATAATGAAGCGGTCGCGGTCTGTGATGTTCAGTATGAAACCGGCACCATAGTTGCGGGCATAGAAGTTTCCCTCCCACGTATCACCAAGCCCATAGTGGGAGAACAACTCGTAACTGCGATAGAACCGTGAGCCTGCTTCCGGCTCCCATACCTTCCAGGCGTTGACAGTTCCTTGGCGGAATCCCCTACGAGGGTTGAATCCAGTGATGGGATCGAAATTCGGACTGACCTCCTCATATCGGATGCGGCCGCCAGATCGCCCATGACCACCCTTGAAGCTCAGGGCTGCAGATGTTTGATGACCTTCACGGGTCGATTCCCGGGAGAGACTACGAGCATGGTCTAGATCGAGATGCCAGCGACTGTTCTCTTTGAAATCAGTGCCCAGACCCACTGCCCACGTCGTGCCGTAGAAGTCGGGCTTGTGGACATCCACAAGAGATAACTCCACATCAGTGTGTCTGTCCAGTTGCTTGGTCACATGAGTCACGAAGTCATTCCGTTGTTCGTCTTTGCCGTATGCATCCAGTACGCCGATCCGATAGTCGCCCCACGCTCCGGTGATCTTCGCTCCACCCTCGAAGTCTCCGATCCGTCTGGAATGGAACAGCTTGCGGTCGGGAAAGAACTCTGCCTGATGAACGAAGAAATCACGGGTATCAGGTAGGAACTGCTCGCGATACGATACGTCGATGGATTCAAACGCTGCCTCAACATTGGTCAGATCGGGGAAGAGCGTGAAGCGTGAGGTGACACTCGACGTCAGTGGATACTCGACGTCCAAGCCTGCCTCTATTGAGGAGCCTTCTGCGCCCGATTTCGACTCGTTCATTGCCACCGTATAGACATCTACCTTCATTGGCCTTTCGTCTAACTTCTCCGACAGCACCATTCCTGCAAGGTGGGGAAAGCACCTGGAATCCAGTGAACCGAGTCGGTCATCAACCATCCACGCCGTGACCTCATACGGGTCCATGTTGTACCGCATGAAGTTGATGCCGAAAGTCTGACCCCCTTGCTGCTCATAAGTGAGCGAACTCAGATCGAGGTCGATCTCGACAATATAGCACTCCTCGTATACCCTTGCAGCAACCTCCCACACTGCATCCCATTCATTGTTACCCCAGCGCGCGTCGTAGCGGGCGCCGCCCGGAGATGCAGCCAATTCGATGACATGACGATGATCATGAAGCGTGTCGAGGAGGATGCTGACATGATCCTCTGTCCAAAGCTGCGCGTCCTCACGGGTCTCCGAGGCCTGCAGCTTGGATGGATCATCGATTTCGCACTCGAAGGCGACATACAACCGGCCGTCCCCACCCATTAAATATACAGTGGTCTGAACTATGGCCGGAGTACCACGAAACGTTCAGCACCGGCGGAAACTGCTCAGCCTAATTGCATTCTCCCACTCACCCTCGCCCAAAGCGCCATCAATGATGGGCAAAGTATCCACAAGGGGAAGGGTGACTATTAGGTTTTCATCCGCGCCGTCCACAGGATAGGATGGTTTCTCGTGTGCGGCTGCAGACCGGGTGCATGCAATGGCCGCCACAAATATCAACGCGAACGCAACCACGCGAATGAAAGTATCAACTGGTAGATTCTTCCAAGGATAGCAATGATACAACAACACTGGAATTCCCATAATATTACTACACTAATTATACTTAAGGATGCCCTGCTCTTCATATCTTCATTGATGACGTTACTATTTTTTGAGCTCTTTGTAAAGCTTTAACACTGCAGTATTTATGCAAGAGAAGTTTTTTCGAAACACAGAGATTAATCGATGGGAATATACTTTTTGAAAAATTTCTCCATTTGATATACACAGCGCCGATTGACGGCTTCGGCAAGGTCCATAACGTGGGGCCAACCATCGTACCTTTCATAGACATAATCGATTCCGAGTTCTTTCAGTTTTTCCGCCAGCTTATCCGCTTGGATAATGGGAACCGTACTATCGATGGTTCCATGAAAGATAAGGGTGGGAGGATCGTTCTTAGTCAAATGAAAAAGAGGTGAAGCTGACTTGTAGATATTAGGTGATTCGTCAAATGTCTTTCCACCCATAAAATCCTCAACGACTCCCTGCTTTTGGGCGAAGTCTGTGGTTAGGTCAGTAGGCCCATAGAAATTGACAACTGCACATACACTACTGCTAACGCTGTTGTTACCGCCGCTTCCTTCAAGTGATGGATCATCTGAATAACCGATCATCATAGAGAGATGGCCTCCAGCAGAGTTGCCCGAGACGACAATGCGTTCCGGGTCGATCTTGTATTTGACGGCATTAACACGCAGCCACCGAACCGCGCATTTGACATCATGTACCGCAGCGGGGAATGGAGACTCACCCGTCAGCCGGTATGTCACAGTGGCGGTGACGTATCCTTTTTCAGCAAATTTCACACAATAAAACTTCATGTCGCTGCGTTTGCCACCTTTCCAGGCACCACCATGAATGAAGATAACGGCAGGAGTGGCTTTTTTACGGCCTTTAGGCAGATACAAGTCCAAATGGAGTCTACGATCGCCGCCAACTCCATATTCGATATTGAGAATTTCTTCAATATTATTTGGTGTGGAAACATTTCCTGCATTGATCAACTTTATCTGGCCAAGCAGGATTGCAGTTTTGACAGCCAGTTCGTCTGTATAACCTTCTGGGATTGGCGGAACTTCTTTTGCCTCTAACGTAAAAGTGAAAACACATAGACAGAAGATTGCTACCCAACAAAAATTATTTCTCAACATTTTTTTACCTCGTGTTTAAAGCCTGATATCACTAATAATAGATGATTGTCGATAATCACAGAGAGTATAAGATACTGCCAATATTTTATCGATCTTTTTCTACATTTGTCTACAAGCCGGGATTTTCAATTTGCCTTCATAAACAATCCTACTACGTACTGTACCGGCCGCTCATTCGAATTCGTGCACGGCCTTGAGTAGTTCTCGTTCGACCGGCTTCTCTCCCATCCAGTGACCTGCGCCTTCGGCCAACACTACTTTGGCATGGGGGATTTTCTGCTTCAATCTGAATGCATTGATGGGTGGACAGATCACGTCATATCGCCCATTGACCATGATAATGGGAATGTGTTTGAGTCTTGGGGCGTTCTTGAGGAGTTGCCCCTCTTCCAGGAAACAATTGTTTGCCATGTAGTAGTTCTCGAGTCGTGCAAATACATAGGGATTCATCTGCCTTAGTATATTGTCGAGTCTCTGATCGGGTATTTCCAAACCACAGATCTTGAGTTCGTATGCAGCCCATAATCGGCTGTACTTAAATCTCATGTCTGGGTCGGGATTCTCAATCAGGGAGAAGAGATATTCAGGTATAGGACGTCTGTTGGGGTCCGGCAGGCCTCGAACAAACTTGTCATACGTATCAGGGAAAAAAGTCCTAACGCCTCCGTGATAGAAATGGTCGATCTCCTCCTGCGTTGCTGTGAATATGCCCCTGAGAATCATACCACTGACATGCTCAGGATAGGTCTGGCCGTATGTCAGGGCCAATGTCGCACCCCACGATCCTCCAAATAGGATGATTTTGTCGAGGTTCAAATGTTTGCGCAATAGCTCGATATCTTTGACTAAGAATTGTGTGTTGTTTTCTCTTATCTCCCCAGACGGCATTGATTTGCCTGCGCCACGTTGGTCATGCAATACGATCAGGAATTTATCCGGATTAAAGAACCTACGCATGTACGGCGAACAACTCCCACTAGGCCCGCCATGCAGTACAAAGACGGGCTTGCCCGCACGGTTGCCACACTGCTCATAGTAGATTTTGTGGATTTCTGAAACCTTTAGATAGCCGCTGTGATAAGATTTGATCTCCGGCCAAAGCTGAATATCACTGTCCTGAGCTGCGCAGGGAATTCCTAGTAGCATGAAAACCACACACATAACATATCGATTCATTGGTCTTTCTCCTCATACAATAATATTTGTGATTTTATTTATTGATCCTAACAGAATCATAATTTGCTTTCACTTGCCCCAGTTAATTCTCCCGCGCGGCATTTGGGGGCGCATTTCCTAAAAGTCATATGTCATATGTTATATATTAACCAACTAGTATTTTATGTAAATCAGTGTTTAGCCTGTTTTTTCTATATGAGAAAACCCTATTATACCCATCAAGACGTGTTCGTCGTACAGCGGAGCAATTCGTCTGCAACCGCTTGTTGGGCGCATTCTGAATAAGGTATCTGCCATATGGAAAAACATGAGTAAAGCTATTGTTGGTCTCTTCTAGAAATACCATACTATACCGGCGATGATGAGACAGATTAGTATCTGCACAAAAGCCGCCTTCGCGTGTCCTTTGAAGTGATGTGAAAAATCCTTGTAGTCTTCTTCTACCGTCCCAGGGATTATCACGAATTTTGGGGTGATTTTGCTGACCACGAGCCAATCCAATATCAACAAATCACCCAGAGTGGCTAACAGGACCAACAGGAATAAATTGAGAAAGGCCATCCAGAATGGAATCTCATTCCCAAGTTTGGACTTCAGCACATAGGTCGAAAAGACAGGAAACCCTAAGACAAACAAAAACCATGGTAATCCCACAATTGTCGCTAGCAATTTCTCTCTCTTGGTTTGGAGTGGAACCTTGTCTTTTATCGCTTTCGAATAGTCAGTGTAGCCCCAAACGCGCGGGCTAGTCGTTATCATGAGCAGGAAGAGATAACCGGTCACAATGACCGCGTAAAACAGCCCATGCATTATCAAATGTGTAATCACCATGTCTATCTCCTGTCGTTTTCATGGCAATCGATGCATAGTGTCTTAAAATCCACACTGCTTTTGTGATACTCCCAACAATGTTTATATAAGCCTTCTGTAAAATACGTAACTTTATATTGAATAATGATTTACAATCATTATTTTCTTGCAATCTCCTCCATCTTGGCTATTATG
>CAZZAX010000178.1:0-11174 GCA_964653075.1 uncultured Pirellulales bacterium | reverse complement strand
TAGTAGGTAGTATCCCACTCAAGATTGCCTGCATCATAGCTCTCGGAGCCAAGGTTTCCGCTGCCTTTTAATTCAGGCGAGCTGGTGTCGGCGTTTTTCACTGCTTCTTTATCTGCACCGAAATAGACCTGATGCGAATCGGCATAGACTCCGTGCGACCATGTAAGAATCGGTGTCTGCGTTACATCTACAGCACCGTTAGCAGGCTCCGGGCTGCCAACAGCGCCCTCAGTCGTAAAGCTCCAGACATCGCCTTTATGCGTTTCGACAACATCGAACTCATCGACACGCCAGTAGTAAGTCTTGGCAAATTTAAGTGTCCCGGGAGTATATGTCAAGGTGCCCTGGGCCGAACCGCCGGTTGCATTGCTGACTTCGTCAAAATTGTCGCCGAAATACACTGTATGCAACTTCGCACCATAACCCGCTGTCCAGCTAAGCTGCACATCCGGGGCAACAGAATCGGCGGCATCGGCCGGATTGGGAAAGTACGCCGTCTTGGGAGGAACACTGAAATTCCATACGACACCTTGATATATCGTGCCTTCAGCATTGATCTCATCAACCCGCCAGTAATAGGTCACACCAGGAACAAGGCCGTCTGGAAAAGCAAATCCCGGAAAACCAACAACCATAAAATTCGTCGCCTGGTTGCCCTGGTACGTGCTTTCAGCACCGGCATTCACATCTTCAAAATTATCGCCGAAGTACACATCATGTGAGACCGCTGTAGGACCGGCTATCCAGCCAAGGTTCGCCCACGTCTCCTCAAGCATGGAACCGTTTGAAGGTTTGGGGCCCCCTGCCCTGTTACCGGCCACAAGCTGGGCTACACCCCACATACTCGGAGTGTTCCAGCCTGCACCCTCCGGTGAGTGCCACGCTATCTGGGTGTCGCGATCACCGCCGTCGTCATCATCATTAATATACATGTCGATGCCAATCAAATCTCCTGCCACCGGAGGTTCAGCTATTATGCTCGTCCACGGAACCCTTGCTTCGTAAATATAACCATCCCCGGTCGTGACGATGGCGTATTCATATCCCACCAGACTCGGCTCTCCATTGTGGATTGCACTGGGTGTTTCAATCTCAGCATTATTCCACCTGCAAGTATACTGGTGGTCATTGTCGTCCACGGTACCAGCTTTGGTGTTGTCCCCATCGACGTAGAACTCGACACTGTCATCGTTCCATTTACTATCGGTGCCCGAGTCGTTATTCAGGGCCTCATCCTTGACCAGGACCAGTGCGTAAATATGTTCCCAGTCCCAGAGGACCCGCCATCTCCCTGAGCAATCCGCCGACCCGCTGGGGTCACTTCCTGAAGTAGTGATAGGCATGTCCTGTTCTGTTGCCACCGACCATACATCGTCTATGACACCGTCGATTACCGGCATCGCCAAATCCGGGCTGCGAAGTAGTATGTCAACTTCTTCCTGGGCCGAAACCACGCCAGCCAGACTCAGCACCAAAACAAAAGAAAACAAATAAAATATTTTTCTACACATAATAATCCTCCTTCGAAAAGAATTAAAATAACCGTGCCCCGGCCACACACCAAAACACCTGTTACATGCCACTTTCAATATAAGGGAGCCTCGAAAAATCGCTTTTGTTTCGAGAACGTGCGAAATTTTCTCCGGCAAGGCGGAAGGTCAAAACCGCTGCAGGCATAGCCAAAGCTATGTCGAGGACGAAGTTCGGCCTGACAACGCCGCCGGTGGAGATTGCAGCCGTTCGCAGTAAAAATGAATTTTTTGATGTTCCCATAAGAACTGTCGGTTGAAATGTAAAATATTTCCACAGGAAGTACAAAGTTGCTCTCTACAACTCCATACCATTCATACCATTCATATATACCTCCTTCCCTTTAGATATTAAAAGAGCTGCGCCTGCCCGATGATTTCAAAGCCAACAGATACCCGGCTTACGCATACACAAGTTACACTTATATTTAGAGTGCCTGACAAAATGAATCGTAGCACAGAAAGCGAGCACTTTCGTCTCTGGCAAAGAAGGCGAAGCAGGCCATCTGAGGATGGTCGATGCAGCCTGACGCCGTCCAGACACGAAATAAGCCGTTTGAATGCAGAGTCATTTTGTTAGGTGCTCTTAATATATCAAAGTTGATGCTTTGTCGTCAAGGAAAATCCCCCAAATTGTTCCTCCTTGTTCTCAATTCTAAATTCTTCTGAGTTTACTCCCAAGAACCACTCCCTTGACTGAATACAGGGGGTGCCACACTCTACTCAAAACTCAACACTCAAAACTCAAAACTAAGTTTCGTGCTTACCTGTTTTTCTGCCGGGGGTCGGGGGCTTCGCGTCTGCGTATATCTATGTGCCTATAAGGCACCTCATGCTGGCCTCCGGTAGAAATGCCATAACCCGTCATCCCCACAAGCCGTTGGCGGGGATCAACTCTAAATAGTCAATAGTAAATCGAAAATCCCACCCAATAACCGAGAAGACGATAACTTTCTACCACTGTTGACTTGGCTGATAACCCAGTCTGCCAAAGGTCGCTTCCTGAAGCCTGTACAGGTCCTTGAAGCCCTCTGCGGACTCAGGCGTGTAATTACCGGGGTGACTCCGGTCCCGGTTCCTGCCCATCTTAACGGTGTCGATACCCTTCCATTTCCAGTATTCGCTGTGACCGTCCGCATAGGCGAAGGTCGTCCCGTCACCATGCCGAACCGCCGGGTCGTCCCACCAGGCCTCCTGCACGTAGTGGACTGCATAGCTGTACGAAGTCGCCCAGCCCTCGTCAACGAAAACGATCCTTTCAGCAGGCGCCGGTCTGTAAATCTGCGCTCTTTTCTTCACCCATAGCCATATACCGTCCTCCTTTTTCGGCACTCGTCTGCCTCCTATCTCATTAAACGTTCCGTCCGGAGGATTACCATTCATCGAATGCACGATAGCATAGGTCAGCTTCTCACCCCGATAGCCCGTCGGGCAGCTGTAAAGCTTCAGGTCCTTGCAATAAGGCCATAACACTCCAACTTTAATCTGCTCTATTTGTTCCGCTTCCGGAAGCTGTTCTCCGCTTGCGTAATTAGGCGACCAGCACACCCCGACCCAGGGCTTCTCGTTCGGATGCCTCGCATCATTAGGCCCTCCATTATGGCCTGCAGCGCCGTTAACGATATAGTCATCGTTATCATCCGCGTAAATGATCCACACTAATCCAAGCTGCTTAAGATGGCTCAGGCAGACTGCCCGCTTGCCCTGTTCTCGTACCCTGTTAAGCGCCGGCATTAAGATCGCCATCAATACTGCTATAATCGCAATCACCACCAGCAGTTCTATAAGCGTGAATCCCCTTAAGAATCCCTTTGTCCTCCGATTAGGATCCGTTGTTCCTGCCGGCACTTCCAATATATACTTCATTTAAAAACTCCCGCATATTTTAAGCTCCATAGTAACAAAATCTCGATAAGATTTCAACAATTCTATAAAAAGTTTAACAAGCCGTCTCGCAAAAAACACCAACGAAGCCGAACATTTACACCAGGAATAAACTTTTCCCTCCTTGTTGGCCACACCGCGACCGTTATCCATTCACGAGGGAATTGTTGAATAACACTGATTAAGAGACTACTATATATCGCAATTATGATGACAGTTAGGAGGACAGTAAAGTGCAAGACTTGAGTCGGCGAAAATTCATGACCATAGCGGCCGCAGGTTTGGCGGCAAGACTGTTTTGTTCGAGATTTGTATATGGAAAAATACCGGAAAAAAAGGGGCCAAAGATACCTGTTCTGCATACCACTGATCTTTTCCGTCCCCACATGGACCCTGATGACCATTGGGATTTGGCCTGTATCTACGCACTCGCATACCGCGGCGACATTGACTTAAAGGGCATTCTGATTGATCATCCGCCCCGAAACCGCAAAGACCTCAATCCTGACACGATGGCCGTTGCCCAAATGAACCTGATATGTGGTATCCATGCTCCCGTTGCTGTGGGCTCTCCACTTCCTTTGGAATCACGCAGCGACATTCAACCAAATGCCTCATCCACCGACCACCACGGTGTCCGGATGGTCTTGGACGTACTGCGGAAATCTCCGCAGCCTGTTGTCATAAATATATTGGGCTCAAGTCGGGATGTCGCGATTGCCGCGAATATGGCCCCCCGTCTCTTTGCGGCTAAATGTGCAGCAATTTATCTCAACGCCGGAACGGGCTCGCCCAAAATGACTCCGGCGTCAAAACTTGAATATAATGTGACGTTGGATAAATTCGCTTATGCGGCCATATTCGATTTGCCGTGTCCGGTTTATTGGATGCCGTGTTTCGAAGAAATGCAATCTCTTAACAAACAGGTAGTAAGACAGTACGGTACACATTATAGATTTCGGCAGGATGAGATACTTCCTCACTTATCAAAGATGGTGCGGAACTACTTTGCATATATGTTCGGTAGATATACGGATAGCAACTGGCTTAATTATCTAAAAGGCCACAGCGACAAAGCCTTACTGTCCAAAGTCGGCGGTATGTATAGGCACATGTGGTGCACCGCAGGTTTCCTCCATGCCGCAGGCTGCACAATATCTCGCAGTGGAAAGATAGTGTCCCTTGACGACAAGCCCAATCTCCCGGCCTTTAGCTTTGACCCGGTAAAAGTCAGATGCCACGACAGTGGACTGACACAGTGGACACACGATAACAACGCGACAAATCGTTTTATCTTCCACGTCAGAGACACCGAATATTATCAATCCGCCATGACAAAAGCAATGAAGTCCCTTCTCATCTCACTACCATAGACAGCTCATGCTGGCCGGAGCTTGGCCCCGGTGTGCGCTAACTTGTTTTTCTGCCGGGGGGTAGAAATGTTATATAATTCATTCTTCATTTCTTAATTCTTACTTTTAAATTCGCTCTACTATACTATGAGGGGATTAAGGGGCCCACTACACTCTATACCTTGCTCTCTCTCAATCTTTTATTAAGTTTCTCCCAAATCCCCCTGAATCTCTCCGTCTACAAGCCTCACATACAAATCCCCCGGTGTCATCCTCAAGCGAAGCTTGGGGATGGTTTTTCTCGCATTTCTACATTCTCAATTCTTACTTCTAAATTCTAACTTCTCTCTTATCTCCTCAGACATTTTTGCTCCTTTCCTTTTTTATTACCCAAACGCCGTGGGCATCTATTACTTCCTCAATTCAATTCAGAATACAAATCTTTCCACTCAGGATTAAGTTTCTCGATTAATCTGATTTTCCACAAATTGTTCCATTTCTTCAATTGTCTCTCACGCAACACCGCTGATTCCTTACCGTCGCATTGTTCATAATAGACCAGCTTCTTAACTTTATTTTTTTCTGTAAATCCTTTAAGAAAGTCGTTTTTATGCTCACCAATCCTTTTCTTTAGATTCTTCGCCATACCAACATACAACACCCCTTTTTTCCGGCTCGCCAGAATATAAACATAATATCCATTCATTTTGATAATTTGTCCCCGGCGTATCCTTTCTTAGTTTATCCAGAGTTTATCCATAGCTTGTCCCCGATTGCTGCTAACTTGATGTACAACAGAGGAAGAGCTGCCCACCTTATTCTCAGCAGGGGAGTGTTAGCTCACTTGCTTTGGAGTTTATCCCCTATTTTAGCTAACTTGCTTTTCTGTAGGAGACCGAGGGTCGGGGGCCAGGGACCTGTGCTCTTTTTTCTTTCTCCTGTATTCTTTTATTTCCCCTTGCCTTTCTTAACTTATCCCCGGCGTATTCTTTCTTAGTTTATCCCCGGTGAGTGCATACCTGCTTTTCTGCCGGGGGCCGGGGATCCGGGGCCGGGAATCTATGACCACCTGCCTTTCTGTCAGGGCCTTCACCGTTACATTCCAGATATAACACAAATATTTATCTCCTATGGAGGGGATAAAGGGGCCCCCTCCACTCTATACCTTGCTCTACCGTAATCTTTTGTTAAGTTTCTCCCAAATCTCTCTGAATTTATCCGGCTGAAGCCTCCCATACAAATCGGCTGCCTCTACCGCCTCACTCAGAATCTCTTTTACATTTTCATAGTCGTTCGGCAATTCACTTATTTGTCCCAAAAACTCTATAAGTCGTTCTTCATGTCTTGCCCAGGGCATTCTCATATTCTCATCAGCAGTTGCTTTTTTCAGGCATCGAAGCGCTACCAACTCATTTCCTTTACTTAACTTACAAATATCTTCAACAAATTCTTCCGCATCCCTCATTTGCCCGAATTCCCCCCCACTCAACTCTAAAGTCTTATCTAACAGCTCAAGCGTCTCTTTTGGATCTAAGAGCGAATCCTCCACCCAACCTGTAAATTCAATCGCCTCATCTTTTTTCTTCTCCTCCTTGTTTTCTCCAATCGCTTCAAGCCTTTTCTCCCAATACTCTTTCATCCTTCTTGCTGCTTTTTCCTTTTCTTCTCCTCCTTCCTCATTTACCGACTTAAACCCGGTAGCAAGAAAACGAGCTGCTTTACCCCTTAACTTTGCCGATGCTGTTTCAAAAAACTTCTTTAGCAATTTATCTTTTAACTCGATCCAACCATTGAAGTATCCGATCATTAAGTGCTCAACAAGCCCCTCATCCGGATTTTTATCATGCCTTCGGTATATTGAGCTTTCTATTTTTTCTACCGCATAATCATACTTTCCACGCTTTACTAACAGATCGAAGGTGTTCTTATATGCTCTCCCCCAGGACATGTACGTTCCCCAAACAATATCCCATTCTTTATCATTACCAGTATCAAATATTTTGTCTAAGTTTGTCTCCATCCATCCATTTTCCAGCCAGTGCAACTGGGGAAACCAGACTCCAAGGACACTTCTTATTCTTTCATCCTTGACATTCTCAACAACATAATCCAAAACACTTCTAATTTTTTTACTCCATTTCTTTTCATATACTTTACTATCTTCACTATCTTCGTTTTTACAACTAAGCCCAAATCTTACAATAAGAGTAAATGCTCTTCCGGCTACACAGTTAATGCTTTCATGATGAAGATCTTCATCTCTTTCTGTTTCATATCTCTTATCTTTATATTTTGTCAAAGGTTCAATTGTTTTCCAAATTAACTCGTCTTCTGATTTAATTAACTTTTTCCTTGTTTCTTCGTCATCAAATATTACGTCAGCAATATAAAGTATTGACGTAAAGACTCCTTCATAGTCCTGATTATCTTCTTTCTCAATTATTACATAGTTAGCCCTTTGTAGAATCTTAACTAAAGTTTCCTCCTTTATCTGTTTCTCTCTTTGTGCATTCCATGCACCATGAAAGTAACTCTTAAGAAAAGTGGGCTTTAGCTTATTAATCTCAACTGTGCTTAATTCCGCATAATCATTTACCCTTTGCTGAACAACTTTTTCAAAAGTGCCTTCTAATCCTTCTTCCGGCGTATGGAAAATACTCTCTTTCTTTTTATCGATTTCCCACCTCGAAGGGTCAGATAGATATTCGATAACATCTTGTGGTTTCATCTTTACCATATCTTCTTCACTTATAGGGCTCCCTTCAGTTGGTCCGATCCGTCTTCCGGTTCGAACCCTAGGCTTAGGCATTAATTCCTCATCGCTTGCACCTGATTTTTCCTTGTACTCTTCGTAGAGTTCCGCAAACCTCTCACGAACAAGATATAACTTGGAAGCCTTGGCTCTACTTTCATATCTCTCTAAATCCTCTTGTGTGTACTTTCGTCCCCATGCTCTTTCGAACCATTCCGCGAAATATTTTATATCATCAACTACCGGCTCATCCACCCAGGTTTTGAAAACTTTAATTGCCTCTTCATTAATGTCTTCATATTTATCTCTTAATAGAAATTTATGCTCATATTGCCAATAAGGTAGCTCCAAAAACTTACGATTGCCAATTATGGAACTAATTCTTTCCCTTTGTGTCCCATCAGGCACGAATCTCAATATATACATTACAATCCGCTCAAATATTGTTTTTTTGAAGCTCCAGAGATAATCCAGCAAATCATTTGTCTTATCAGGCTGTTTCTCGATAACAGCCTTCCCTGCCTCACAAATCCCTCCTACTACAATCGCAATAATATCTCTTTTAAACTTTTCTTCAATTTGATCGAGTCTTTCTAACTTTACGTGAAAGCCGCTTCGCACCGAATGGTCATCTTTGCCAATCTCCTTGAGATAATTGTCAAATATCTCGGCCAGTTGTTTTACCGCTCTTATGCCATCCGCCTCCCACATTTTCTTGTAATACTTGAACACAAGGTTCTTGTACTCATGCGCCTTAAACTTGGCCTCAATATCCTTTGAAAGTATTTCTTCTTTTTCTCGCTTCCATACTTCAAGCAACATTTTTGCAACATCGAAGGCCTTATCAATATCCACCTTCGTTATAGCCACCATAAACTTTGCGGCCTGCTCTCCTACAAAATGCCAACTCTCATGATTGCGCCCATCCATATATTTCTTGATGAGCATAGTTCCTTTATTAATATACTCCGACGGCTTGTTCAAAATAACATCCAGAAACCTACTCCTTACCACAGCATCTTTCGCATCACTATATAAAATTATGTCCAAAACTTCTTTTGGATTTTCCTCTGCGACTTCTGATAAATAACTTGCTTTAATCTGATCAAGTCTCGTTACCTCCTTTGCCTCCAAGTCTTTAAACTCACCAGCTTCTCTTAAAAAACTCAGCCATTTAGCATTTGGTACATCTTTGAATTCATTTCTTCTGTAAAAATAGCAAGCTAAAGCTTCATCATTTACAAATGCTTTATGCAACTCAGCAGCTATCTCATAACAAGCACACTCTACATTTAATATAAAATCAATAAATTGTGCCTTTTCAAAAAATCCCACCTGGATCCTCCTAAAAAAGCAACTAGCAGCTATCTTAATATAACTTATTTTTTCTCTTTCCTTTATACCTTTCAGTATCTGATCTGTCAGAATTACATGGTATATACGTTTACCATAAGCTTCTTCCCTGAATAGATTCCAGATGTAAGTATCAGCAAATATACTTTTTGTTTTTGTTGCATCTAAACCGCTTGCCTCTTGAATTATTTCATCAGGCACTCTACCTTCCAGAATAGAATAAGCCTCAAATAATCTTATCGCATCAGGCCCACTTTTACAGACTTTCTTCCATTGTACTTCTGCAAACCTTATTGGCTCTGGGCTTTCCGGCAATTCCTCCAATTCCATCCCTGCTTTCAACAAATCTATTGAGCCTTGAATGGCGTATGGATGTCCATTGTATTTGTCCAGAACCTTGCGAACCTCTGTCACAGAATATTTTAATCCTTTCACTCTTTTGTCTAATAACTCATCTATTGATTCTTCGTCTAATATATCTAATCTCACATCTGGAATATGTAACACATTATTTAAAGCACCAAAGGTCTCACTCTCAACCAACGCATCCTCCGGTCGTTGTGCAAATATAAATTTTATCTTCTCAGGTAAATCCTTAATCACAATCGACCAGCTTTGGTCGCAATTCTTCTGCATATATTTTTCAGGATCGATAACAAAAATCGTTCGTCCTTTATCCGGCATCCGGTTTGATATCAGCCTCAACCGCTCTAAAAACTGCTCTCGTGTATTTTTTGCCGGAATTCTTTTAAGACTCATGACCAAATCACCAATATTGAAGACATCCAGCAAGCTTTTCCATTGTTCTAATCGTCGAGTCGTCCCGCTAAATGAACCTTCTTTAATCTGTGCGGCCTCAAATGCATTATCCATCATAAGAGCCATCGTAGAATCCACACTGTCCGTCGGGATCACTTCATCATATCTCACACAACCGCATTTTAGTTCAGGGTGATTCTTCGCAATCTTAGCCATTTCATTGACAAGCCATGTTTTACCCATCCCCGCCTGCCCGACAACTAACACGGCCTGTCCCTTTGGGTCGTCAAGAACCGCTTTGAACTGCTCAAGTTCTGCCTTTCTGCCGACAAATATCTTTTCCGCATCCATATCTCAATCCCAAAACTACCATTCCCTTAAAATATCCCTTCTCTCTGCAAACCTCTCAAAAGCTTAAAACTACCACTCCGTCCAAACAAAATCAACCACATTTTCCCCCAAAATCCCCTTCGTCTTTCTTCATCGTCCATCCTCCTTCGTCCCTCCCCTGCCTTGTGCTGCCTTCGGTTCGCACTAATTTTAATCACTCCACCGCTACGTGATTGTATGATGTTCATGCTTGCCTACGGTTCACACTGGTTTTAATCACTCCACTGCTTCGCGTCTGTTTATATCTACGTGCCTATAAGGCACCTCATGCTGGCCTCAGGTAGAAATACATCTCTCCGAACATCAGACATACAGTGTCAAGTCACTGAGATTTTTTCGGTTTTCCTTTGATTTTTCAGGCTAAATTTGGTATAATACCCACATGTTAGCAATAAGGCTAACGCAAATCCCCCAGGAGGGGGAAGATTCAAGCCGGCAGGCACAGCCCCAGGGTTAGCAAACCCAAGCCAAATTTATGCCATAGGCATTTATTCTTTTATCATTCGTTAAAGGTCTTAAATGATGAATATTCAGTTGAAAATGAAAAAAACTCATCTAATCAAAGGAAAAAGCACGAAAATTGCGAAAAACCCTACGACTTTTCGCAAAAACAAACCCAATTCACCAATTGTCCAAACAGACGTAACATCTTGTACAACAATGAATTATACAATTTTCGCCAGTCTGACGAAAGTCAAAAACAAACCCAATCAAACCCAATTCAAACCCAATACAAACCCAATTGCTTCAAATGCCAAAATGAACATAAATATCTATTATACTATAGGTTATAACAATTTCCCTCGTTTACTGGTCCAAAAAACAAACCCAAAACAAACCCAATTTCAAAAATTCGAATTTTCTGCGATTTTAATCTGCGCAAAAACCTCCCGGTTTTTTAAAATATACCCTTTCCTGATAAAGTCTTGCCTACAAATAGCCGAAAAAAGGGTGACAATGGCCTTTTTTGATTTAAAAAGGCTGGAAAACCACAAAAAAGCCGTAAAAAACCAATCTGGTAAGGAGGTTAAAAATGTCTTGGAACCTATTTGAAAAGATTCTCAACGCTTTTAAGCCACAAAATGAATCTGATCAGCCATCTGAGCAGCCGGAGCAATGGCCCGAAAGTAGTACCGAGCAGTCATGGCAGGAAGG
>CAZZAX010000177.1:0-11335 GCA_964653075.1 uncultured Pirellulales bacterium | reverse complement strand
CAGAGATAAGAATGTTTACGTGCTGAACAAGTTTTCTTTCGGCCCTTCGCAAGAAAATGAGGGCCGAAAGAAAACGCTTCCTGCGATAGAAGGAACTCGCTTAACCAGCATCACGCAATACAGTCAAACTTCGCCAGATTTTCGACAAAAAACACTAAAAACAACACAAAATCAACCACATTTTCCCCCAAAACCTCTCTTTTCTCGGTGCTCTCTGTGGCTATTAATTCTTTGATTATCGCGCGCAAAAAACGCTGGTAATTTTCAACAAATTTCAAAATTTCTAAAAAAATTTTAATTCTTTTCCTCATAAGCACTTAGCTAAATTCACCCTCCCGAAAATCCCCGAATTTTCGTATCAAACACGCAGGTACGTCTAATTATAGAGGGAGTGTTTTTTTACCCTCCAACGAGTTGTTTTGAATTTCAGTCTTTCGTCTTGAGTCTAATATGAATTGTCAATCGTGTAAAAAGCAGTTAAAAAAATGAAAAAAGTAGGTAAATCAAAGGAAAAAACGATTAAAAATATGACTGTTTTTATACAAAACAAAGCCAATTTATCTGAGGATAAATTTGGCGCAAAGCATTTTTCTAAAAGGATTTACGAAATATTTCACCCGCTTGCCGGGCGAAAAAACAAACCCAATCAAACCCAATTCAAACCCAATTCAAATCCAATTACCAAAAGGACAAAAATGAGCGTAAATATCTATTTCAAAAGCAAATACGAAAAAATATCCCAACAGCGTCGGGAAAAAACAAACCCAAAACAAACCCAATTCAAACCCAAAACAAACCCAATTGCCGAAAAGGTAACAATGAGCGTAAGAAATGCTATCACAATGAATTATGAAAAATTTCCCCGCTTACCGGAGTACAAAAACAAACCCAATCAAACCCAAAACAAACCCAACTGGAGCGAAGCGCAAATCCTGCCTGTCCTGAGCTTGTCGAAGGAAGCAAAGCCTGCACTGAGCTTTATCGAAGTGTCGAAGGAAGAACAGTTGAAGTTATAAGTTTAGAAGGTAAAATAGATGATTATGGAAAAATATTCACCGGACAAAAAATTTGACTTAATGACGAAAGAACAGGTTCGAGCCGTCGATTCCTGGGCGATAAATACTCTTGGCATCTCCGGCGTTGTCCTGATGGAGAATGCCGGCCGCAGTTGCGCCGAACTGATAAAAGAAAAATTAAAAGCCATTCCCGACCCGAAGGTCTGTATATTCTGCGGCACGGGAAATAACGGAGGCGACGGATATGTAATTGCCCGCCACCTTCTTAATAGCGGTTTTGAGGTTATAGTTGTGATATGTGGTGACCGAATGAAGGTCAAAGGCGATGCGAAGATAAACCTCGATATTTTAGAAAAATTAGGCCGGCCGGTTGAACAGTTAAATCTCAAAGAAGACGACGTACCCGCCCGGGTCAAAGCGTTTACCGCCGATGTCGATATGATTGTTGACGGCCTGTTTGGGACCGGATTAAGCGGTCCCTTGAGAGATGACTATATACAATTGATAGAAAGTATAAATGCCTGTGATTGTCCGGTTCTGGCGGTGGATATTCCCTCCGGCCTGGATTGCGATACCGGCAGGCCTCTCGGGGCCGCTGTCAAAGCGAGTTGTACTGTCACTTTTGTTGCTGTCAAAAAGGGCTTTATCTCCGAAAGCGCAGCTTCGTACACGGGCGAGATTTACGTTGCCTCGATAGGAGTCGAGCCGGATTCGTAGCTACTGTTACGAACTGCGTGGCTCACTCTGGTCTCTAAAAAGCACCGGCCTTGCTTATCTGGCCTTTGTAGCCGATAAAGTAGAGGAATCTTTCATACCTGAATATCGGTATCCAAAGGGCCTGTGCCTTATTCTGAAGCTGGTTATAGTGGTTAAGCTGTTGGAGCCGGGCCTCGTATCTTTGCATGGCTCCAGGATCCAGTTCCAGTTGTTCGAAGGTTGGCTGCTGTTGTGGAACCTGCGGCTGATCGCCAAGCAACAGAAAATCTGTGTCGATAGAGATGCTGTCAACCACTTTGCCGCCCCATTTTTCGATAAGTGATTGTATTCTGCCGGTTGCATTTTGGTCAATGTTTCCGTCGTTATCAAGGTCAAAGTCGCCGGCAATAACAAACACATTTGTTTTTTCACTGTTCCAGATTAAATTTGCAGCAACGTCACCAAGTAATACGGGTTTCTTTGCGTCTGATTTTGTAATACGTGCTGCACAGTAAGTATTCGCCACATCGAATACTTCGATTTCTGCTTTACCCCTGCCGTCCTTCGGGACTGAGCCGCTTCTGTCATAAACGGTGAAGGTTAAACCTCTGTAAACGTGCTGGTCGGTGCCGATATTCAGATGGACTACCTGGGCCTGGTCGTCAATTAATATTATTTTACCGTCGGCCCTGTGTGCCAGCACCTCGTGGTCCGGCGCCGGCATAATATCCCTGACCTCCTGTTGAGCACGTTTCATAATATCCTGGGTCATCTTCAATTCGGCCCGAGTTTTCAGAAGTGTACCCTCCACTGTTTTCAGATCGGCATTTGCCTGGTTTAATTGCTGCCTGAGGTTGTCAACCTGCTCGGTTGTGCTTTGTTCCAAGCGGGCTTGAAGATCGGCGTAGTCGGCCCCCATCTTGCTGACCAGCGCTTGTAGTTTGTTTTTCTCCTCTTCGAGAATTTGTTCTTTATCGGCATAGGCCTTTTTCGTAATCTCAAATTGTGCTATCTGGTTATTGAGGTCTTTTTGTAAAGCTTCGTTTGCTTCTATAGTTTTATTCAGCTCTGCGATTAAGTCACTGATGATTTTCACGAGTCCTGTTGTATTAGGGTCTGCAATAGTAATATGCTCCCGGGCCGATTTGAGAGCGTTGGCAACTTTTATATTAGCATTATTGACTTTCGCTTCAGCCGAAGTTGTTTCAGGGACCCCTCCGACGATCATAGATGTCGTTGCGTCAAGATGCCCGACCATTGTGCCGAGCCAGGTCGTCGTACGGCTTGCTCGGGTCCCGACCATGCTGCCCAATGCGCTAATTTCGCTGGTGCTGGCGAGGTCGTCAATCTTGTTTTGTGTTTCGTCAAGTCTGGTCCGTTTATCCTCAGCTTCGACATAGTAAATAACCGCAATTGTGGTAGCGACAATAAAAAGCCCTACAAAGGTTATTAGTGTGTAGAGCATAGCATTGCTTTGCTTTCTCCTGCGTGCTGGCATAGTAAAACTCCTCACAAATACAGAAAAATCACCCTAAATAGCTTGTTTTCAGAATTTATTATAGCCCCAATTGACTTCTGAGTCAACAAAAAAAGATAACAAATAAGCCTTTTTGCTATAGAACCGATGTTTGAACAATTGCAGGTTTGGTTCCCTTCTGGCCGTCGAAAGTCTCAAAGTTTATCTAAAAGGCTGAATAATTGGCTAATTTGGCCGATTATATGGTGTGCTCTACCCTCCGGTTCCTTGCAGGCAGATGTGTGTAACCGGGCCGGGCGCAGTATCTGGATGGTTACAAAACCTAATTTATTCGGTGCGATAAAATCCTTTTTTTCATTATCGGCGATATAAACCGTATTTTCCGGCCTGGCCCCTAACGTCCGAATTATGTTTTCAAATCCTACCGGGGAGGGTTTCCAGCATTCCCGTCCGAGCTGCTCGGTATAGACTATGGACTTAAAATATTGTTCGATTCCTAAAGCCTGAACCTTCAATTGCTGCCCGGGCAAAAAGCCGTCCGTCAGCAGGGCTAATGTGTATTTTTTACTTAGCTCACAAAGGGCGTCCCGGCTATCCGATGACAGTGTGATTGTGGGCTTGTGCTGTCGATAAACCTCTATTAACTCCAGGATGAGCTTATCATCATAACTGATTTTGAGCTTATCCAGGGCTGTGTTGAATGTTTTTGTATGGTTACCCGTACTGAATTGTTCCCACAGTGCCTCCGCAATACGCCCCATTTCAGCCTGAACCGTGGTGGGATTGACAGAGGCAAATTCAGAACGGTTGGCAAGAAATTCAGCTACGGCGGCAAAACCGCTTTTGCAATACTCGATTTCGTCGTAAAGCGTGTCGTCTAAATCAAAAATAACTGTCGTTATCATTTTCCATATCTCATATACATTTTGCGGATATAAGAATTCACAGCTTGTTGTGATTTAGGAAAATCTTATTTTCCTTTTATCTGCTGCTCTATGACCCAAAGGAGAAAATTGCGATGCAACCGAAGAGTTCGGGGACAAAATCTCTCTTTATTATCATATGACTTCCTCTAATCATTATCGTATTGCTTTAATTAGCACAACTAATGCAAGAATTATAACTAATATTGTAAGTCCAATTTCTAACCAGATGGGTTTTGTTTTTAATGAAACTTCACTTCCTACTCTTGCTCCTGCCATCGATCCTATTAGAACACAGAATGCTGGTAACCAGATTATATCTCCTCTATGCCAGTATATTGGAATAGCTCCAAAGGCAGTAAAAATTGATACAGTTAATGAAGTGGCAATTGCTTTATGAGTATTAAGACCAAGACTTTTAAAAAGGGCTGGAAAGATTTGACCGCCACTGCCACCCCTTAAACCTGTTATAAAACTCACAAAAAAAGAAGAAACAAAGATATTTTTCTTAGTAGGTTTAATCTGTTGAGTAAGTTTTGGCGCAATCTTACTTGAATGAATGCCAAGTGCTACTATTAAACAAAGAGTAACAAAGATAATGGCTAAGATTAGTGTCGGAATAAACCCTACAGAATGTGCTCCAATTACTTCTCCTAAAATACCTCCAATAATAGCATAGATAACTATCTCTTTTGCAATATTTCTTCTTTGGGTTATAGCACCCACAAACGATGCAAAAGGGATAACAAGGAAATTAATTCCAAAAGCACTCAGCAAAGGTAAACCTGCAAGATTAAGCAAAGGTATTCTTACAGTCCCACCACCAATTCCAAACATACCACTCATGAAACCTGCAAAAAGGCCGATCAGGAGGTATATTATCATTTGTGTTATTGGTTCCATTCGATTTATCTCCATATATTTTGCCCCCGAATTTCTGCTGACGTTTTCGGTGTATTCGAAGCTGCGAAGCAATTTGGGTGAGCGCAGCGAATCGCAGACACCGTGTTATACGACCAAGCCGAAGGCGAGACAAGGAGCAAAGCGACGCAGAAATAGGGGCTCACTTCGGCCAAATTCTTATTCCTAATATCCCCCACACAATTGTTAAAACTATTCCGACCCCAATTAAGCAGCCGCTCATTTTTCCCATAGAAGAACTCTGTGGAATTCTTGCCTCTTCAATCCCATGTTTTTTAAAATGCTGTGCGGTTTTTCCCTCAAATAACCCGGCAAAACAGTCGGTGATTGAATCTCCTACAGCGTCTCCAACAACTGCACAAAGCACTCCTGCGAAACTTGCTCCTATTAATGCTGCGATTTCTAAAAATGCCATATCAATTAATCCAAATATGATATCCGCACCATTCGACTTTATTGACCTACCAGAAATCTTTAATGGAATCCAAGGAACAAACCCTAATAGAATTATTAGCAGACCGATTAATCTTGAATTATGGATTGCGAAAGAAATAACAGTAACTATAATAACCGAAATTATTATTACACTTATTAGTGCAGGAATAAGTCCTTGTTTTTTCATATTTGTGTTTCCCGAATTTCATATTGCGTAAAATATACACTATCTACCATCTGCTTATTAATATATAATTTTACGCATTATCGGCTTGAATGTCGATAATTTTAAGTGAATAGTCTTTAGTGAGTGACTTCTTCCCTGCGCACGAATGACTGGCTAAAATTCGGCGCGTATATAAAAGGCTAAGTTATGAAATTTTTACAAGTAATGCGTCCCTTGCACTGGACCAAAAATATGTTCGTATTTGCGGCCCTTATTTTCGGACACAAACTTAATGAGCCATTGGCGGTCGGCAGGTCGATCGGCGGTTTTTTTTGTTTTTGCCTGGCGGCTTCGACAGTCTATATCTTAAACGACGTAATTGACCGTCACAGCGACCGCCTGCATCCCGAAAAATGCAGCAGACCCATTGCCTCCGGCAGACTGAAAGTCGGTTCAGCCGTTATATTCTCTGCTGTGTGTGCCGCCGTAACGATGATTGCCGCCTTTCTGCTTGACCCGACCTTTGCGGTTGTCATTCTTATATATATCGTGCTTATGGTTTTCTATTCCATTTTGCTAAGAAGAATAATGATTCTCGATTGTGTAGTGATATCGATTGGTTTTTGTCTGCGGGCTATTGCAGGAGCTGTTGTCGTGGAAGTGTTTATCTCGCAATGGTTGATTATCTGCACGTTTGCTTTGTGTTTGTTTCTGGCCTTTGGCAAGCGCCGCAGTGAGATAGTCCTGCTGCAGGAAAATGGCGAGTCATTTCGAAATACGCTTTCCGGCTATACGACTGAGCTTCTGGCTCATATGATCGATGTAACCAGCGGCCTGGCGGTGGTATGTTTTCTGCTTTATGCTATGGACGACAAAACTTTCCAGGTTCACGGTAATAACAATCTTGTCTATACTACCCCGTTGGTTTTGTATTGCATCTTCCGTTTCAGCTCATTAATACAAACGGGAAAATACCTGGGCCCGGTACAGCTTATTTTCAATGATTTGCCGTTTCAGATTGGTTTTGTAGTGTGGATTATATCAAGTGTCGTAATTGTTTACGCCGACAGGCTCGGTATTTGTTTCGGCGGTTCTTAGGTTTGTTAAATTCGTAGCCGGTATTTTGTGAATCGAGTTTGCCGCTATCATATGGAAATGAAGGCGGAAAAATGAGAAAGATAGCGTGGTTAATCGTGGTTTTAACGATGGCAATGCCCGGTTTGGCATTATCGGAGGAGCCGGTCTACTTTGCCGACCCTAACTTGCAGGCCGCCGTTGAGGAAGAACTGGGTATTTCTTCTCCCACTCCAACCGACATGCTTTATTTAACCGAACTTAAAGCCAATAAAAAAGGCATTGTTGACCTGACAGGCCTGGGGTTCGCTATGAATTTGGCCAAGCTGGAGCTTAGTAACAATCAGATTAGCGACATATCTGTGCTCTCAGGATTGACAAATCTAAAGGAACTGAGTCTGAGTTATAATAAAATCAGAGATATATCTGCGCTTTCAGGCCTGACGAATCTAACGAGTCTTTGGCTCAATGGCCATCAGATTAGCAATATCTCAATGCTCTCAGGACTGACGAATCTGACTAGCCTAATGCTGACCAGCAAAAATATCCATGATATATCTGTATTATCAGAATTGACAAACCTGACTGATCTATCTGTATGCGGTACTCAAGCCAGTGATTACAGTGCCGTCTCAGAATTGACAAACCTGACACGTCTCTGGCTCAATGGCAATGAGATCAGCGAGATACCTGAACTATCAAGGCTGACAAATCTAAGGATGCTGAGTCTATGTTATAATAGAATCAGCGACATTTCTGCGTTGTCAAATTCGACGAATCTTGAGAGCCTGTTGCTGGAACGCAATCAGATCAGTGACATCTCTGCTTTGTCATACTTAACGAATCTGAAGAATTTGTGGTTACAGCACAATCAGATCAGTGATATTTCTGCTCTCTCAGGACTAACAAGCTTGCGGTACCTGCTTCTGGACTGTAATCATATTATTGGTATCCCTTTGTTATCAGGCTTGCCGAATCTGACAATGCTGCTTCTGAACAACAATCAGGTTAGCGACATTTCCGGGATATCTGGTATAATTAGTCTGACAGAATTGCAATTGGATCACAATCAGATCCGCGATATTTCTGGTCTCTCAGGGCTGACGAATCTAAGGTCACTGCGTTTGTGCAATAATCAGATCAGCGACATTTCTGCGTTCTCCGGGCTGATGAATTTGAAAGAGCTATTCTTATACAACAATCAGATCTGTGATATTTCTTCGATATCGGGGTTGATGAAACTGACTCGGCTGAATCTGCAGAAGAATCAGATTAGTGATATCTCTGCAATAGCAGGACTGGAAAGTCTGGAGTACTTGGGCTTGCTGGATAATCCATTGAACACGCCTGCCTACTATATTTATTTACCATTGATTAGCTCTTTCAATCCAAAGCTAACCAGTTTAACTTACGATCCAAGCCTCAATTTACTCACAGATGACTGGGGTGTTGAGCTTCCGAATTTTATTGAGTTCGTCAATCACTTTGGAGAGAGCGGATGCGGGGTGCAGAATGATTGGTGTGATTACACGGATCTGAATCAATCTGGAAGTGTGGATGAGGATGATTTTGCTAAGCTTCTCGAGTATTATTTTAAAGGCACTGAGCGATAGGTAACTCATTATGGCTGAGCAAAGATTACAGAAGGTTTTGGCAGCGGCCGGTGTCGATTCACGCAGAAAATGCGAAGAGCTGATACTCGAGGGTGTCGTTCGTGTCAATGGCAGGGTGGTTGATAAGCTGCCCGCCTTTGTTGACCCGGACAAAGACATCATAACCGTAAACGGCAGAAAGATTCGTGCTGCACAGAAGGTGTATTTTCTTTTGAATAAGCCGAAAGGAGTACTTTGTACCAACCGTGACCCTCGGGGCAGAAAAAAAGCGATAGACCTTGTCCGTACTAATGAGCGTATCTTTTGTGTCGGCAGACTCGACGCAGATACCACGGGTTTGATTATTCTGACGAACGACAGCGAATTGTCGAACAGGCTGACTCATCCCAGATACGGAATAGCCAAGACCTACGTTGTCAGGATTAAGGGCGAAATTAAACCTGAACAAATAGAAAAGTTAAAAAAGGGAATCTGGCTGGCGGAGGGTAGAACCTCCGGAGCGGCAGTGAAAATATTAAAACGCAGACACACGGAATCTTTGATTGAAATCACTATTCGTCAGGGCCTTAACCGCCAGGTGCGCAGAATGTTGGCGAAAATCGGATTGCCTGTAAAGTCGCTGACCAGAACAAAAATCGGCAGGCTTGCCGTACGAGGACTCGGCGTCGGCAAATCCAGACCACTGACCAATGCTGAAGTGGCCTGTCTGAAAAAAGCTGCTGCCGACTAATCGCCCTTAAAAGAAAAAGCTTTCCTCATCTTGAAAAGCGATTGAAGGTGTTGCATGAATGAGTGCTAAACGCCGGCCAAAAAGCAGGAAATCACTATCGCGCACTGAAAGAGGCCTTCGGCGTCGTAAAACCCGGAGGCACTCGCAGGCCGGTGAAAGTATTATTTCCAAAATTTTCAGGAACAGGCAAAAACAAGCCTGCCCTGAGCATAGCCGAAGGGAAGACAAAAAACAAATACCGTCAAGTGTGATAACCGGCCGGCGCTTGTGGCTGTTTCGTATCATCGCTCTTACGGTTTTTCCGGTTCTGCTGTTGTTGGTGGTGGAGTTGTCTTTGCGGATAGCCGGTTACGGTTATCCCCCCCATGCGATTATTAAATGCCAGGTGAATGGCAGCAATGCCTTTTGTGACAATGTCAAATTTGGCTGGCGGTTCTTTCCCCGAAATATTGCGCGTGATTTTGAGTCGTTCATTTTTCCTGCCGAAAAGCGGGACGATACTTATCGAATTTTTATACTCGGCGCTTCTGCTGCTCAGGGCACTCCGGTGCCGGCGTTTAGTTTCGGGCGGATTCTGCGGGAAATGCTGCACGATAAATATCCGGCGGTACACTTTGAAATTATCAACACTGCAATGACGGCCATCAATTCCCATGTCGTCGTGCAGATAGCAAAAGACTGCGCCCGCCACGACCCTGACCTGTTTATTGTCTATCTCGGCAACAACGAAGTTACCGGGCCTTATGGGGCTGGGACCGTATATACTCTTCCTGTGGCCAATTTAGCTGTAATCCGTATCGGCATTGCCCTTAAAGCAGCCAGACTGGGACAACTCCTAACCAGTCTGGCCGATTTGGTTGGCGCCCAAAAAAATACTCCCGAAGTTTGGCTCGGCTTGGAGATGTTTCTCAACAACCAGGTTCAGGCCGATACCCCTGCTTTAGAAGCAGTTTACCGCAATTTTCAAAGAAACCTAAAAGATATTAGGAGCATTACATCAAAAAGCGGCAGCAAAATAATTTTCTGTACAGTAGCAAGCAACCTGAAAGATAGCCCGCCATTCGCTTCTGTGCATAGGCCGGATTTGACCCCTGCAGAGATGAAAAAGTGGGACGATATTTACCGGCAGGGTACTGAATTCGAATTAAAAGGTGATTATGCAGATGCCGTTGAAAACTATTTGGAAGCCGCGAAGATTGATGACCATTATGCCGACCTGCAGTTTCGGCTGGGCCGCTGTTATTGGGATTCTGCTGAATATGAAAAGGCCCGGGAAAGATATATTCGAGCACGTGAGCTGGACACGCTTCGTTTCCGTGCTGATACACGGATCAATAACATTATTCGTGATATAGCCACTGGCAGAGTCTCCGAAGGTATATACCTGACGGACACAACCGAAGTTTTTGAAAAAAACAGCCCCCATGCAATTCCGGGCCGTGAAATGTTTTATGAGCATGTACATTTGAATTTCAAAGGTAATTATTTTCTCGCTAAAGCACTTTTTAAACAAGTGGAAGAGATACTTCCTCCTAATTTGGCAAAAATTCATGGGACTGATAAGCGTCAAATATTAACAGAGGACCAATGTGCTCAACGCCTGGCCTACACCGGTTGGGATAGATACCGGATTGCCTATAAGGTCCTTAACGACTTTATAAAAGAACCGCCGTTCACCAACCAGCTTTACCAGCAGGAACGTGTAACACAAATGGAGCAAAATATCGAGGACCTGAAAAGATATCTTGCTCCCGAAGCCATCGGAAATGCTGTCCTCCAGTATCGTCAGGCGATTCAGAAATCACCTTCAGACTGGCGCCTGCGTTGGAAATATGGAAAATTATTAGCGGAAGGTTTGAAAGATTACAAGGGTGCGGCCGAACAGTTTCGGCTGGTGCGGCAGTTGTTGCCGCATTCTTATATAGTATACACTGCGTTGGGAGCGATCTCACGCGGGATGGGAGATATTGACCAGGTTGTCGCCCAATACCAGGAGGCGATACGAATCAAGCCCACCTGTATTGATGCACATTATTTCCTGGCATGGGCATATCATAAACAGGGCAGGATTGATGAGTCTATCAAACATTATTCCAAAACTCTGCGACTACATCCGACTAACGTATCGGCATATAATAATCTGGTTGAGATATTGTTCAGTCAGGGCAAAGTTGATCAGGGTATTGAAATATGCCGCAAGGCCTTGCTTTTTGTCCCGGACAGTGCAATTCTGCATTGCAACCTGGGTATTATGTTGGATAAACAGGGCAATAGAACCGAGGCC
>CAZZAX010000176.1:0-11365 GCA_964653075.1 uncultured Pirellulales bacterium | reverse complement strand
AAAGGCCAAAAATGAACGTAAACATCTATTATACTTTAGGTTATAACAATTTATTCCGCTGGCGGGGAGAAAAAACAAACCCAATCAAAGCCAATACAAACCCTGTCCTGAGCGCAGTCGAATGGGTCGAATGGGCAACAAGTAGATTTGCTAAAGTTCTACTTGGATTAAGGTGTATGTTATTACTCTTATGTCCAAAGATTATCCGGGTATTCCCCCGATTTAATCAGGTCGTTAATTTTTCTTACAACTTCACTCTTGTCTTCAGGGTTTGTTACTCCGAACCAATTACTTGAAGTACTTAACACTTTAACTGAGACTTTTGCTTTGGCAACTAAACGATTCACTGTTGTTGATATAATAAGTTCGTCTTTTAATTCTTTTGCATGTGATTGCAGAAAGAGAGTAAATTCTTCTTTGAAAATCTCAAATAACACAGGATGGAATCCCCATATATTCATTGAGACAAGATCATCTTTGTTGAGTGTTTCCTTGTTTTCAAACAAATCTTTACATACAATTTTATCGCCTTCATAGCAAACACCTGATGTCTCGACAATCGTTTTTAGCATGTCATTCTCATCTGATTGACAAATACCTCGCGTCACACTTCCGTGATTCGACAGAGTATGACCCAGCTGAAATCCCGCCATGCATGCATTTACGTCGCTAAAGGAGATTTTTTCTAGATACTGAGATATTACTCTATAAGATTCTTCCCCATAAAAATCATCTGCATTGATCACTGCGAATGGAAACTTGATAATACTTTCACAAGATAAGATAGCTTGTACAGTACCCCATGGTTTTGTTCGTTCTGGATTGGCTTCAATCCCTTCCGGCAAATCATCAAGCTCCTGGAAGGTATAGTAAGTATCTATTTTCTTTGAAACACGGTCTCCAATACTTGCTCTGAACTCCTTTTCAATGTCCCGCCGTATTATGAAGACAACTTTATTAAATCCCGCCCTAATCGCATCAAAAACAGAATAGTCAATTATGAATTCCCCACTGGGACCTACAGGGTCCATTTGTTTGAATCCACCGTATCGACTACCAATACCTGCTGCCAGAATGGCAATAGCTTTTTCCATAATTAATCTTCAAACACCAATTTATTAATTTTTTCAATAGACTCCCTACAGCATTCATCAACAGTTTTCATGTCATACTCATCCCCTTGGAGTCCGCCATAAACATATTCACGAATAGAATTGTCATCAAGGTGCTTCTTTAATTCTTCCGGCACAATGGTTAACATTGATGCAGGCGTAATTACCCCCAGGATTTCAGCTGCCCCTATACGGATCTTTACGTCCTTACCTTGGAGCGAGGATATTACTTCTAACACTAATTGCTTCACATAATCTCTTCGTTTGATATCGTCGATAATTTCTTTTTCCACACCACCCTTTGGATTGTAATAGCTGCGGTTCTTACATAAACGTCTTGCAGATTTTTTAATATAATCACTTTTTTCTACGTCGCGAACCATAATAATGTCCTAACGATAAATACTTGTTTATAAAACAAGCGATAATATATATCATTCCTAATCTAAAATCAAATGATAAGATGATTTTTCTAATCAATAATTAGGCCTCGCTCCATGTCCATTTACTACAATCAGTTGTGTAGCCTTGACTCTGGTTATTATATTCCATGATCTTCCTTTAAAGGATGGTAAAAAAGCATAGCAGGCCCTCCTGGCAAATATTTGAATAGATTCTTCGACGGGTGGCAGCCAATGAGCAAGCGCAGCCTGTCTCTCCGTGCTGCCTGCGGTTCGCACGCGTTTTAATTACTCCGGAGTTTACCCGGAGTTTATCCAGAGCTTGTCCGGAGTTTATCCGAGTTTATCCCCGAGAACTGCTCCCTTGACGCGCAACAGGGGAGGTGCTGCTAACTTGGCGCGCAACAGGGGAAGAGCTGCTCACCTGACTCGCAGCAGGGGAATATTAGCTCACTTGCTTTTGAGTTTACCCTCGGTGTGTGCTTACTTGCTTGTCTGCCGGGGGTCGGGGGCTTCGTGCCTGCGAATATCTACGTGCCTATAAGGCACCTCATGCTGGCCAGAGCTTGTCCTCGGTGTCTGCCTACTTGCTTTCCTGCCGGGGGGTAGAAATGTACTTATACCCTTTTTCTTTCTAATTAACCAATCTCTAATTAACTAACTTGTACCATAGGTATTCTCTAAAATTCATTTGCTTTTCTGTCGGAGGGTAGGATGGACTTTAGCTCGTGCCCAAGGTGCTTGTGCCATAGGTGCCCATGCCGTTATCTCTCTATCGATCTGTTTTTTTCTTTGCCTGCCAGCTACAAAACGAGTATATTTCATTAAGCGGGTGGTTTGAGTTGTCATATATTTGTTCCGGCGTTTCGTTCAAAGACGTACATTCATTTTTTCGAGGTAAAATGAACACAATCGCAATCACCGTTCTCGTCATTGGTGTGATTATTACAATTGTCGGTGGCGCGAGTTTCGTCATAGTCGCATTCGAGGAGAGCGCGTGGTGGGGACTCGGCGTGCTTTTCTTTCCGATCGTCTCGCCAATTTTTCTCATTTTACACTTCGGTGACGCATGGCGTCCGGCACTCAAGTTCGTGATCGGTTTTGTCTTGGTATTACTTGGCACCCTCTTGCGGTTTGCAGCACAGCCGTAGAGTTATTTTGTTTCCATTATCGTTGTAGGGGCGGTTCGCGAACCGCCCTTGCCAATAATCCATAATCTTGTTGTCCTCGCATGTCCTTAGTGGAATCCCAGACCCAATAATAAATCATCACTCATAAATAATCATTCGATAAGTGCTTGACCTGATATCCCTCTAATTAAACAATTAACAAATTAACCAGTCTCCAATTAACTAATTCTCTAAAAATAACTTTGCATTTTCCGTTTCTATTCGTTATTTTTACCACTGAAGGCGTGAATCACCCGGGAGCGGAAACAACACTGGATATGATTTAACGAAGCGCGAAACTGTTTGTCGTTTTATACGGAACCATATAAACATTGTTATACGGAAAGTAATAATTAGGACAAAAAATGAAAGTAATTCGAAAAATGCATATAAATTCTTTCTTATTGAATATTATCATTATTTTCACCATTTACCTTTCCATTTCATGCCAAAATTCTGATAATTCGAATGAGCTGCTGTCCGTACCAATTGTCTTTAATGAAGAATTGGAAGATGGACACATTGACGGAAATGCGTACATTACTGTTCTAATAGATTCGATTCCCTTGGACCTTTTCTTGGATACCGGCGATCCCGGGGCGTCAATCGATCTAACGACAAAAACATTGGAAAAAATCGAGGTAACATATACAGGCCAAGCAAAAAAAACAATGAATTATAAAGGCGACGTATTCGAAGGATGTGAATATATTTTACCACGTGTGAAAATTGGTGACCTGGAATTTACAAATATTCATGCAAAGGAACATAAATATCGGAGTTCTTCTGATGGGGTAATCAGTTTCAGGTTTCTTCACAATTACAACATCCTGATAGATTTTCCGAATAGAAATATGCGTCTGTACAGGTTGGGATATCTGCCGAAGTATCTAAGACATCAATCCTGGAAACCTGTAAATGCATTCGATCGCGGCGGTTTTACATTAACTCTCAGGCTGGATTCGATAGAGGAAGATTTTATATTTGCATTAGACAATGCGGCAATTGCTTTGGATGATGAACAAAAGCCCTATGGAATGATAAGGTTAAAATCCTCTTTTGGTAACTATCTGGAAAAAAACGGGCTGATTATACCTAAACAAGACGATCCGGCCATCGTTGGTATATTTAGTTCAAGTGATTTAAAACTTCATGGAATCAAAATTCCTGATTTGGATTTTATGGTCGTCGATTATAAATACCCCGAACGCGATGGATTATTAGGTTATAACTTTTTTATTAAACATCCGATGTTCATCGATTTTAAAAATGATATGCTATATGTTAAACTTGAGTAATTAAACCATAAACCATATAACAACGTAATTGAGCGGAACACAGGGCATTCTTATCATACCGAATACAGCCGGAAGTAACGAGTTAACACAAGAGTTTATCCTCGATGTGAGCTTACTTGCTTTCCTGTCGGGGGTCATCCTCAGCGGAGCTAAGCGCAGCCGAAGGATATATTTAAAACAGATGTCATTGCGAGCGTAGCGCGGCAATCTTCGTTATTATTACTAAAAATATTATGAAACAATACTGGCTTTACATGATGACTAATCGTAATAAGACTGTCATCTATACAGGTGTTACTAATGACCTAAGCAGAAGAGTCCGGCAGCACAAAGACAAAAAAGACTGTTCGTTTACAAAAAGATATAATATTACCACGTTAGTCTATTATGAATCATTTGGAAGCATTAATGATGCAATAGCCGCAGAGAAGAAAATTAAATCAGGTTCAAGGGCCAAAAAGATTGCATTGATAGAAAACACTAATCCGCTTTGGAACGACTTATCTATTTAAAATAGCTGTCATTGCTGGGAGCTTGCCCCCGATTTTGGCTCCCCTGACTTTCTGTCGGGGGCGGCAATCTTCATTTTAAACGTTTGTCATTGCGAGCGCAGCGCGGCAATCTTCGTTCTTTAAGAAAAAATGTCATTGCGAGCAAAACGCGGCAATCTTCGTTATTTTTCCCCTTTTTCCTTTTGCATTTTTACTTCCTTTCTGTTATTCTCTACCGCTAAAGGCGTGAGTCAACCGGGAGCGGAATCAACATGAGATACGATTCCTTCGATTGAACTCAGGACAAGTATTGATATTCCGCCGAAGGCGGGTTGAGTAATACAATGATGGCGGTTTAGTAAAGATCGCAAAATGGAAAATGAACGGCTGGAAAATCAGGATTAGCTTCGGGGGATCAGAACAGAATTGGTGCCTGATCCCTTCAGTTCGTCTCCACAGTCTCCGGTTTTTTAAGGAGTCAAACAAGTGTATGAAGTTGAAATTCCAATTGATATCCCGGATAATAAACAAAAAATTTGGCGGTACATTGATTTCTCAAAATACGTCGATTTACTTACAACTGTAGAATTGCATTTTGCCAGAGCGGATAAATTCGAAGACCCATATGATTGCAGTGCGATCCAATTTTTTGGTGAGTCATATAAGCAATTATCATCAGCAAATCCGAAAGGTAACGAACGAACGCGTCAGGTTAATACTTTTGGGCGGCTTTTTGTGTATTTGAATTGCTGGCATATGAATGATGTTGAATCGGCCGCTTTGTGGTGCCTGTACTCTGAAAATAAACATGAGACAATCGCAATACAATCTACTTTTGAAAAACTCGGCTCCGAAATTAAACTTAAATGGCCAAGAGATGGTATTTCTATATCCAAGGTAAAATACGATCCTAAGAACGCAGGGGAACCTGTTGATGGAATTCCCGTCGGCAAATTATTCACAGCTTTGGGCTGGGAGGACATTATTTATAAGCGACCATCATTTGCACACGAAAAAGAACTACGGGCATTTATCTATCAAAGAGTGGATAAATTAAAAGAAGTACAACTACGAAATGAAGCACATCTGGAAAAATTAAAGAAGGAGCGTCCTGAATATATCCGTATAAAAATTTCCCCATCCGATTTGATTGAAAAAGTCTATGTTAGCCCTCATGCTAAAGATTTGTTTGTGGAGTTAGTTAAAAATGTTTCTGGTGAGTTGAAGGATAGAGTTCAAAAGTCCGACCTGTATAAGCTTTATTAAAAAGAGAAAAAAGGGGACATTCTATTTTTGTGAGTTGAAACACAAGAAATTGGGCGAGTCCGCCATAGGCGGATAAATATAGAAGAAACAATATAGAGATGCGGGGAATACAATACAAAGCAAAAACCGACGAGATGAGAAAGTGTTCGATATGCTTTGTGACAGAGAATTAGGGTTACTAAGAGAGCTTAAGTTCTTGTCCTAAAAAGGATTAAAAAAAACATGTAGAGCAGGAGTTAATTAATATATTATAAATGGTGAGGTATGACATGGATTTTCTTCAACGTATCCTCAAAAAACATGGGCCGATGCTTTCTGGCAGATTAGTGGAAAAACTTGCGTATAAGAAGGATATTAAACTTGAAGCTGCTCGGCAGAGACTATGCCGTACGAGACCTCCAATCCAAAAAATAAATCTTGGGTATAAAAACAACCAATACTTTGTCTATTTGCAAGAACACTTTAATAGCGATAGGTATTGGGATGCCATGAAACTTAGCCTGAAGAACTCATCGAAGGCGTACTATGCATTGCTTAATTCGTGTTTTTTCCACTCCGGTTTTGCGAGAAAGTCACAATTGGCAGCCTATGGTTTTTCACCAGTGAAGAAACTGAAAAGGCATCTTCTTTATTCTTCAATTATTGAGGAGCTTCAGAAGAACGACCTGATAAGTGAATTTGATGATGAAACTCTGGAAATAAATTACAAGTTGTTCAAGCAGCAAAATAACTACAATCGATTTAAAGCCATTGAGATTGCAAAAACACATGTTATGCAGAATTTTCATGATCTAGTGCGAAACTTGAACTTTGTTTCCTTTGGTACTGGAAGGTGTTTGAGTGAGCAAGCTGAATTCGGGAAGTTTCAGTGGGGATTTACTTCACCATCGTATCTTCATGGACTTAAGGGATGGAGAGGTGGGAAAGTTCTCTCTGGATTCGTTGTCGCAGACATACTGATCGGAAGAAAAGTGAATAAAATTGACGCAGAGTTCTTCTTGCAGAAAATCGAGATATTGCAGCAGCAAACAAAAACAAGGCCGTTCATACCATTTTTGATATGTGATAATGTTGAAGAGAGTACTTTTAAACGACTAAAGTCTCGTGGAATAGCGATAGGGCGTGTGAGTGAGCTATTTGGTACTTCTTATGCCGATGCTCTGCGACTTCTCATAGAAACTATTGCAAATGCAACGAAAATAGTTAGTACGAACCCAGATCAGTTTATTGAGTTGTGTGAAAAGATATCCACGCTGGATGACAAGTTCAAGAATATGAAAGGGGATCTGTTTGAGTTCGTTGTGGGGTATTTCTATTCAAGAGACCATATCCCTTTAGAGATTGGGAAAGTAATACGTGAACCGAAGTTCCGAAAGACAAAAGAAATTGATGTTTTTGTCAAAGGTTCTAATATGTTGAGAGTTGTAGAGTGCAAGGCTTATAAATCACCTTTGGATGCAGTTGAAGTTAAAAAATGGTTGAAGGAGAAAATACAAATAATCAGAAGATGGATTTTGAGTCAGGATGATTACAAAAACAAGAATTTGGTTTTTGAGCTTTGGTGCACATCCGGTTTTGAAAAAGACGCACTTAAACTACTAAATAAATATGCCAACTCAGTGAGGAAGTATGATATCAAGTACTTTGATGGTTCAGCCATCGCCAAGAAATTCAAAAAAACAGATAAAAAAATCTATGATTTGTTAATGCGTTACTTTATATCAAATAAGAAAGATATTTAAAAGGATCAGGTGACGTTTTTCTTTGCTTTATATTAATATGTTATAATACGTAAATATTAGCCCAAAGGCTAACGCAAACCGCCAGCAGGCAAAGCATAGGAGAATCAATTCACTAATTCAACAATTCGCTGACCGCATTTCTACCTTCGGTTCGCACCAGTTTAAATCACTTCAACACTACGTGTTTACGTGACTGTTTGATGCTCATGCTGGCCTCAGGTAGAAATGTTTCTCGTCTTCAAATATCTACCTGCCTATAAGGCAGCTCTTATCTACGTGCCTATAAGGCACCTCATGCTGGCCGCAGGCAGCACTTACAACCCCCAAAAACCATCAGTCCCATCCCCCGCCCCACCTTAACCACTTCCCATTACCCTTACAACCTCTCTCCTCCCCACCCCAACCCCACCTTAGCTAATCCCCACCACCGCCCGACGCGACGTCCGATAATGTTTATTGCTTGCCGCAACTACCCATTTTGCCCATTCTAATATTTTTTGACTTCTTAAATGTGCCAATTTCCCACAACTTGTGCCTAAGCAGTGAGGTATCTGCAGGTATTTTCGAACAAAAACGCTGGTAATTTTCAACAAATTTCAAATTTTCTAAAAAAATTTTATCTCCTTTTCTCATAAGCACTTAGCAAATTTTATCCTTTAAATAACTCCCCCTATTTCGTATCAATCGTGCAGGTACGTCTAATTATAGAGGGACTGTTTTTTTCCCTCCGGCTGAAAACTAAATACCAATAGATATATACCAAATACCAATGACTAAATACCAACGACTATTAACTAACGACCGGCGGCTAATAATGAGAAGTCCTTTAAATAATCAAAAAGGTCAATTATTCAAAGGAAAAACTACGAAAAGTTCTACTACTTTTCGTAGAAACAAACCCAATTCACCAATTGTCCAAACAGACGTAACATCTTGTACAACAATGAATTATACAATTTTCGCCAGTCTGACAAAAGTCAAAAACAAACCCAATCAAACCCAATTCAAAGCCAATACAAATTTATCCTCGAATGTCGCAGTCGGGGGGCCAATCCCCGAAAGGCTAAAAATGAACCTAAATATCTACTATACAAAGGTATATAACAATTTATTCCGCTGGCGGGGAGAAAAAACAAACCCAATTCAAAGCCAATACAAACCCAGTTCAATCTTGTCCTCGAATGTCGTAGTCGGGGGGCCAATCTTGAAAATTCGAATTTGTTTCCACCATCAGGTGTCCTGTGGAGGATTCTCGAGATGTTCTATCTTTTCACAAACAAATTACCCGGCAGTTGCTTTACAAGGCCCTTTAGCCGGAGTGATACCAGGCCCGCATTAACACTTCCGGCCGCCAAATCGGTACCGGCGATTATTTGTTCTATATGCAACGGCTCCTTACCGAGGCTCTCGAAAATTGTCTTCTCATGGCCGCTCAGCTTCAGCTCTTTTATCTCGAACAGCGGCCTTTCTATTTTTTCAGCCGCTTTTCCTGCAGCCGCACTTACATGCCCTTCCAATTGCTCGCCTATATGGCCGAGAGCTTCCATCACGTCCTCAACGGATTCTATCAGTTTTGCGCCCTGTTTTATCAGCCGGTGCGTTCCCTTACTCAAAGGCGAATCAATCTTCCCCGGCACCGCCATAACCTCCCGGTTATTTTCCATAGCCATTCTGGCGCTGATTAACGCCCCGGAACGCAGCCCCGCCTCGACAACAATCGTTCCCAAAGAAAGTCCCGCTATTATTCTGTTCCGCGGCGGGAAGTTTTCCGACAGCGGCTCATACTGCAGCGGCAGCTCACTGATGCACGCACCGGATTCGGCTATAAGCTCGAACAGCTTCTTATTCTCCGGCGGATAAATCCCTGCAAGCCCGCAGCCCTGCACTGCAATGGTCCGCCCTCCGGCCGACAAAGCGCCCTGATGGGCCGCAGTATCTATCCCGCGGGCCATACCCGAACAAATGGTAAAACCCGCCGAGCTTAAAAAATGTGCAAACCGTGAAGCTGCCTCCTGACCGTACAAACTGCACCGCCGCGAGCCGACTATCGATATCGCCAGATTATCTTCCCGGCACAGACTTCCCTTTATATAAAGCACAGGCGGCGGGTCGTAAATCTGCCTCAACGCGGGTGGGTATCGCTTATCTTCAAGATTGATTATCCAGACGCCGAGTTTTGCCGCCAATTCCAGCTCGGCCGCAACATCGAACTTGCCGCGTGTCGTCGCTATTTGTTCGGCGGTTTTGTAACCAATCCCATCAACTTTCGCCAGCTCGCTAACCGAAGCACCTAACACCCGGTCCGCCGAGCCGAAATGTTTTATGAGTTTCGCGAACGTAGTCGGACCAACGCTGTCGGCCCTGATTAACCTGAGCCATTTTTCAATATCAACTGAATTGGCCTGTGCTCCCAACATTATCTGTCTTCTCGCAAATCAGTATTCATAAAGCCGAAAATATCCACCCATTCGACCTACCCAGAAACAGGCTTTCACCGGGTACCATTCTCGCCGATTGGTAATTTACCGCCAGGCGGGCTAAGGCACAAGGAAAAAAAATAAAAACTTAAATATGATATTCGGCCAAATAATGACAAATTCCTTCAAAATCTTGGGTTTTCCCTTGAAATTAAAGTGGATAATTTGGTATAGATAGATAGTGAATCTCGTGTCTTCATAGTCGGGCATCTGTGACTTTTAGTCTTCATGTAAGCACAATTTTAAAAAAGTTTTCCAAATAGAGGAGGATCTGCCGGGCAAAATGCAAAGCGAGAGCGACAACTTTGTAATGCTCAGTGAAAATTCCCTTGTTTCAATTAACATTTAAAACTTACATTGAAGGAGGACTGTTATGACTAAGAAATGGGTTTATCTGATTTCTTTTATTTTGGTTCTGGGATTGTTAATAAGCGTATCCGAAGGCGCAGATCCCAGTCTTGTCGGCTGGTGGAGGTTCGAGGAGGGTTCCGGCACGACAGCCTATGACTCAAGCGGCAACGGGCTCGACGGCGAATTGGTTGGCGGTGCTACCTGGACAGATGGCCGTATCGGCGGCGGTATCGAACTCGACGGAACCAGTGGCTATGTCTCAGTCCCCAATTCCGAACTGACGACTGATGCCATCACCTTTGCGATATGGCTCAACGGCTGGAAAGGAGGCGACTGGGCGCCGCTCATATCTTCCCGTGTTGTGGGTCAATGTGAAATGATCTTCGGTGACGACGATACCTTACGCTACGTCTGGAACAACGATTCATCCGCTACATGGGGCTGGACCGGCGGCCCTGTCATTCCCGAGGATACCTGGACAATGTTGGCCGTAACGATTGACCCTGATCAAGCAGTTGCGTATGTGTACACGAATGACGGGGGACTTACGCAGTCCACCAATGCTATTGCCCACATCGAAGAGACTGTCGGCGCCCTGCAGATTGGTTATTCTTACGACCTCAGATACATCCGCGGTATTATTGACGAAGCTGCGGTATTCAACCGGGCGCTAACTGAGCAGGAGATTTTGGGGCTTGCCCTGGGTGTTGGTGAAGGATATCCATATTCTTGCAGCCCATCCCCCAAAGACGGCTCCCTGCTTCCGGATACATGGGTAAACCTGAGCTGGCGGGCTGGTGATTTTGCCGTCTCGCACGATGTGTACTTAGGTGAGAATTTTGACGACGTTAACTCGGGTGCAGAAGGTACGCTCCGGGCCAACCAGACCGATACATTTTTTGTTGCAGGCTTCCCCGGATTTCCTTACCCCGACGGTCTTGTTCCCGGCACAACTTACTACTGGCGCATAGATGAGGTCAATGATACCGAGCCGAACAGTCCATGGAAAGGCGATGTCTGGAGCTTTAGTATTCCTCCCAAGACTGCATACTTTCCCG
>CAZZAX010000175.1:0-11567 GCA_964653075.1 uncultured Pirellulales bacterium | reverse complement strand
GGAGCAAAAGTGCAACCGCACGTCAGTTGCTGGATAAGCTGTCGCTGGTGAATAATTATGTTTATCGACAAGAAGAAAATGTCATCTACCTGATGACAAAAGATGAATACGAGGAACTCTTCGGAGGAACTACAAAAACTTTTTGTCTTAAGCACCAGAGGGCGGAAAACATAAAGCAGCTGCTCGAAAACAGTTTGACTAAAACGGGAAAGCTTGGGATAGATTCCTGGAGCAATACTATCGTTGTGAACGACACCACCGAGAACCTCAAAAAGGTTGAATCGCTCGTTGCGAGACTGGACCAGGGCTTCGTTCAAAAACGTTTTCAACTCGTAAACGCCAGAGCTGCGGAGGTCGCTGAAATACTTAATAAGATTTGTTCCAAAGAAGGCCCTTTTCAGGCCGAGACAAGGAGCAATTCTATCGTCGTATTCAACTCTCAGAGCAATGTTGAACGAATCGCCGGACTGATAGCCCAGCTTGACCAGGATGTGGTCACAAGGGTCTTTCAGATCAGGTTTCAGCAGGCCTCTGAGCTTGCCAGGCAGATATCTGATTTTTTCAGAAGCAGCAGCGGCAGCGCCGGCGGGGAAGCCGGGAAAGCCAGTCTTACCAGTCAAGTTATCGTATCCGACGCAACAAATCAGATTATTTTCACCGGCAGCGCCTCACAGGTCAACTATATTGCAGGCCTCATTGAAGAACTTGACAGCAAAGTGGTTACGACGACTATTCCATTAAAACGCCTCAAAGCCTCACAGATAGTTACTCAGATATCGCATCTTGCCAGCAAGCCGGAGAATATAACGGCAGACTCACAGGGCAACCGTCTGATTATTCGGGACAATACGCATAATATAGAACAAATCCGCAAGGTCATTCAGGAGCTTGATGAGGTCCTTGTTACCAAGGTATTTTCACTGGAATATGCTATCGCAGAGGATATTGAAAATGCACTTAGGCCATTGGTTACGAATCCGGAAACGCTCCGAGTAGAGCCGCGAACGAACCAAATTATAATCTGCGACAATACATCTCAGGTAGCCAGAATAGAAAACTTAATAAAAAAGCTCGATTGTGAAGATGCATACTTTACCCGAACCTATCATCTGGAGCATGCATCAGCTTCTCATGTTGCCGGCATGATTGAGGCATTAATTCCAAGACGGAGTCTTTACAGAACGTATGAGGGTACAGTTGAGAGACAAGAAGCTGTCGAAGGTTATGAATCCGGTGAGAGAGGCCCCATACAATCTGATCGCATTACAGATGGTACGGGCCCGGAACCGCCCCGGCCTCGCAAAGGTGCCGGCTCGGCCCCGGGCCTGGCTGCCGCGCAAAGCTTAAGAAAAGAAGCAGCGGCTCCCGCCACCGCCAAACCTCCGGCCAGGCCAGGCCCTCAGGCAGTACCCGGGCCAGAAGCTATGCAGACTGATGTAGAAAGTCTTGGCACAGCAGGTACGGTCGTAGCTGATGATCGAAGCAACACGGTTACGATTACTGAAACTCTTGCGATACTTACCAAGATTGAACAACTAATAAAGGACCTTGATGTTCCCGTTTACTCATACAGCTATACCGTTAAATACCGTCAGTTGGACTCCCTGGAATTAGACACCAAGCTCGAAAATTTCCTTCGGGAGGACGAAGACAGCTTCTCCATGGACAGCCAGACTCATAGCATATATTTTACCACAATACCCTCAATCGCGGAAAGAGTCTTGGAAAACCTCGAAAAATGGGACAAACCTGCAAAACAGGCCCTTATTCGTGCAAGGATTCTTACTGTAAGCACCAACACACTAAAGGACATGGGTATTAACTTCGAATCGTTTTTCGATATCGACGGCGTTGATGTTATACTTGAAGGCTCCCTGCCGTCCCAGATAGGAGCAGACCACGCCGGCTCTCTTACTGTGCGTAAACTTACAACAACAGAGTATGAGGCGATAATCAGGGCTATAGAAACTGACAACCAGAGTCAGATATTAGCAAATCCACGTATCCTCGTTCTCGATGGCAGACAGGCCGAGGTTCGGATGGCCACGGATGAGCCCTTCACGGAAACGAGCATAGACTCAGATAGTGGCAGGGTTATAGAAAATATCCGTTTTCTGCAGGTTGGTACAATACTGCAGGTACAACCCGGCATCAAGGAAGATAACACTATTGAAATGGATATCTCTCTGGATGTCAGCTCACTTATCTCGATAAGAAACGGTGTACCGGTAGTGAATCGCAATATTGCAACCTCTACCGTGTCAGTAAAGAACAATCACGTCTTGATGATAGGAGGTTTAAGATTCAAGCGTGACATAAATGTCGCTGAGAAAATTCCGGTTCTGGGTGATGTGCCGCTCGTCGGGGGCCTTTTCAGATCTAACAGGAAAGAGCTTGCAGACACTGAGCTGGTGCTTTTTTTGCAGCCTTCAATAGTAGCAGCTACACAAGGCAAAGAAGAACCATCACAGAACGATGACTATGGAGCCTCTGAGCAGTTGATGTGGGATGCAGCAACCGATGAGGGATACAACAGATAATAATTCTGATTAGGCTATAATCCGCGGCTTGTCCGGCTATTGGAATATCGAACTTTCGCAAATCTTTTGGTGATAAAGGTTTGGGAAATGGGCGATACAGGACTTGAACCTGTGACCTCCTGCGTGTAAAGCAGGCGCTCTAGCCAACTGAGCTAATCGCCCCGAATTTTATTATTAAAAATACAAATCTTTAGCCCTTGCGTCAAGCTTGTTTATATTTTATATTCTCGGCAGGTAAATGTTTATACATGAGATATTTTTTTAACCGGCAACAAGAGCAATACAATTTTGAGGTGTTTTTATGACATTACTCGACACTATTCGCAAAAGATATTCCTGCCGGGCATACCATCAAAGACCCGTAGAGCAGGAAAAGCTCGACCAGCTTTTTGAAGCTGCCCGTCTGGCGCCATCGGCTAAAAATACCCAGGATTGGCGTTTTGTGGTTGTAACTGATAACCAAATCAAACGTCAGCTTGCAGAGGTAACCAACAGGCCCGATTTATTCGAAAAGGCAGGAGCCATCATAGCCGCCTGCAGCAACAGCGATTATATTATGCGCTGCGGCCAGCCCATCGCCCCCATTGACATAGCTATCGCTCTTGAGCATATTGCCTTGCAGGCAACCGAGCTGGGACTGGGAACGTGCTGGATCGGCTCGTTCGAAACTGAAAAAATCCGAACGATATTGGGTATTCCTGACGATATACAAATAATTGAGCTGATGACCGTTGGCTATCCGGCTGATACACCCAGGCAATCTAACCGTGAGCCGGTGGAAAAGATAGTCTGCTACGATAAATGGAAATTCTGAGTTTTTTGCTATAAGGTGACTTAAAAAATATTGAATTTCGAGTAAAATACTGTAAAATAATCTAAAAGCATGATTTCGGGGACGTGGTGTAACGGGAGCACACCGCGGTCGCATCGCGGGAATGAGGGTTCGATTCCCTTCGTCTCCATTGTCTCACGTCTAATGCCGTCTCTAAAATTAATGGTCACATTTTCTCATTCACGCCAAATGCGCCCCCACACCTATAGCGGCGGTCCATTTGTTGTTTTCCGGATTCGGGCCCAAATCTCAGAACAGAAAAACTTACACAACTTAATAGTAACGGCGCTAAGTTTCCTTGTAGACCTCCAATTATGTTGGAGAAAAAAACCGAAGGTGCGAAGCACGCCATTACTGCGTATCCTCGGTTTGCCCACTGGATTCTTAGGCAACTACTCTTTCCATAATACAAGGCGCTTCTGGCAGGGTAAATGTTGTCTAAAAAAATCGACAATTTTCTTTTTTTTTCATTTTTTTTTACCTCTTTGAATACACAAAACACACACTTACCATTTAATCGATTATATTCTGTAGTTTACCCCCGGAGCAAGCTTCTATGTTTCTCTGCCGGAGTTCTTATGCACTTCTTTCGCCTTATGCCCGTCATTTCGACCGTAGCGATTGTCGATCACCTGTTTTTTTGAGGATTTAGAAAGGGCACACATAAATCCAAAGATTTTCCTTGACGTGGATACTCATTATTTGGTATAAATATAATTGATATATACTTATATCTTCGAAGGTGGTTATTTGTTGCTTTTATTTATCCGGCATGTGAAATCTTTGCAGTTTCCGAATAATAGGAGGGGATATTGTGCTTCAACCTATACAAAGCATATTATTGGAATAGATATTTTATGCTTTGCGATGAAGATATTTTAACATTTCAATTAACTTTTTATAATAATTTCTTTAAGGAGGTCTGTTTATGTCTAAAAAAATGATTTATTTAATGGCTTTTGCTTTTATGCTGGTTGCGGCTCTGACCGGCACAGCAAATGCCGACCCTCATCTTGCAGCCTGGTGGAAGCTGGATGATGAGGGTACCGGTACTGTGATTGACTCTTCCGGTAACGGCCATGACGGAACAATCTTCGGCGATGCTCAATTTGTCCCCGGCATGTTGGGAGAGGCATTGGAATTTGACGGCGACAATGATTACGTCAACATAGACGGCTATCAGGGTATCGTCGGCGATGGTACTAACACACCGGCTTTCAGCGTCACTGCTTGGGTCAGAAAGGAAGGCCCCGTTGGTGGTGACGGCGAAATTGTCGGATGGGGTAATTCAGGTACCGGTAACAGAATGGAATTCCGGTTCAATGGTGGCAATAATAGAGTGCGCATTGAGTCCGGCGGCGGTAATGCACAAAATGATACTGAATTGACTACTGATATGTGGCACCACGTTGCGCTAACAGTGCGGGAGAACTCGACATACGAGAGCGGCGTAAACTTTTACCTGGATGGCCTCGATGATACCAGGCCGAATACTGACCCTGATCCGATCCACCCAACCGGCAACTTCGATGTCAAAATTGGTCTTCGATACAATGAAGACGCCAGGCTTTTCACGGGATTGATTGACGACGTTCGCATCTACGATAAGAAGCTCACAGGAACCGAAGTCCAGGATATTATGACACTGGGATATCGGGCAAGGGCTTATAGCCCGGCTCCTTCCGATACGAGCATGCACACCGACGACTGGGCAACTCTTGCCTGGACGGCCAGTGAGGCCGCCGTATCACATAATCTGTACTTTGGCACAAGCTTCGAAGATGTAAATGCGGGTGCTGAAAACGCATTCGTGGGCAATGTCACGATAAACAATCAGCCCGTTGGCATTATCGGTTTTCCGGCTCCGGAAGGTCTTGTTCCCGGTTCAACATACTACTGGCGGGTGGACGAAGTCAACGAGGCCCACCCCGACAGCCCGTGGGAAGGACAAGTCTGGAGCTTCTGGATCCCCTACAAGACCGGGTATAATCCCGAACCCATAGATGGCGCACAGTTCGAACCAACCAATGTCGGCCTGAGCTGGGGGGAGGGCATGAACGCTATTATGCAGACCGTTTATTTTGGTACCGATGCAAATGAGGTCGCTAATGCAACAGGTGCTTCAACTCAAATGGTTAACACATTTGACCCGGGCCCCCTGGAATCAGATACCACATATTTCTGGCGCGTAGATACCTTCAACGGGGCGGAATGGGTCACAGGCCCTCTCTGGAGCTTTAAGACAATGCCCATAATCCCTCCGACAGATGATCCTGCTCTGGTTGCATGGTGGAAGCTCGATGAAGGCATAGGCACGACGGTGGTCGATTACTCCGGCAACAACAATCATGGCAAGTTCACGTTCGGTGAGGTTGAGTGGGTTGAGGGCATTGACGGTGGTGCCTTGGCATTTCCTGGTGGTTGGGTCGAAATGACCGAATACGAAGGTGTGCTTGGTACCCAGAACCGTACAGTAACTGCCTGGATAAAGACGACCGGATACGGCGATATCGTCTCTTGGGGTTTGTCCACGGAGGATGGCCAAAAGTGGATTTTCTGTGTAAACCACAACGCCACCAACGGAACATTTGAGGCGCTGCGCACGGAGTGCGCCGGTTCGCGTATCGTCGGTAGTACGGTACTGACTGATGGACAGTGGCACCATGTGGCATCTGTCCTGGAGAGCGGTGGTGCGCCCACCATAAATAATATCAAGCTCTATGTCGATGGTCAGCGGGAGATTATCAGTGATTCGCAGGTTGTTGACGTTAACACCGTCAGCGATGGCAGAAAAGTCTGGCTCGGTGAAGGACATCACAACAGAATGTTTCCGGGACTCATTGACGACATCCGCATTTACGAAAAAGCTCTTACGCAGGACGAAATCAAGCTGCTCATGCGCGGCGACCTGCTTCTCACTTGGGATCCGGAGCCGCCGCAGGGAAGGATTATGGATATCGAGAGTGCCCTGCCGCTGCGCTGGAAGGCGGGTGATAACGCTGCACAGCACGATGTCTATTTCGGCACTGATAAAGATGCCGTCAGTAACGCTGATGAATCCGACACGACAGGCATATATCGAGGCCGGCAGGATTTTACGAATTATAATCCATCCGAAGGCGTTGAATGGGGTGGCGGTCCTTATTATTGGCGTATCGATGAATACAATAACGACGGCACAATCAGCAAAGGCAAAGTATGGAACTTTACTGTAGCCGACTTCATTTTAGTGGACGATTTCGAGTCTTACAACGACCTTGATCCCGAAGACCCGGATAGCATCAGGATATTTAATGTCTGGTTGGACGGATTCGACACCCCGGCGACAAACGGATCCGTCGTTGGTTATGCCGCCCCGCCATTCACCGAGCAAACTATCGTTCACGGTGGCAGTAAGTCAATGCCGTTTGCCTACGACAACGCTGTTGGTAAATCTGAGGCGACCTTGACATTAACTGGTTTACGAGACTGGACCAGGTACGGTATCGAGGTATTGTCGCTGTGGTTCAGAGGTGATTCAGCTAACGCACCTGAGCCGATGTATGTTGTCCTCAACGGCAGTACGGCTGTCACTCACGATAATCCGAATGCCGCTCAGACAGATACCTGGACACAGTGGAATATCGACCTCCAGGCCTTTGCGGACCAGGGCTTAAACCTTGCCAATGTCAATTCGATTACTATTGGCTTTGGTAACCACAGCAATCCTGTCGCCGGCGGTTCGGGTATGATGTTCTTCGACGATATACAGTTGAATCAATCCGCTACCGAACCTGCACCGTAAGTTAGAAGAACTGACAATTAAGATTTCATCGTTGATATAGCAGTTTGTTAGACACTTTGGGGCTTATACTAATCCGGTATAAGCCCCGTTTACTTCTATAAACCTTATAAATCATTGTATATTTGCAAAGATGGATAAAACGTGTCGGATGTGACATAGGAATAATTCCAAAAAATGAGAACGCGAAATGCCCAAAAAACCATTTTTCCCTTGACGAGCAGGTGACTGATTTGATATAAATATTTCGGATAAATATCTGGCTGTAGATGGAAGGAGGATTATTATGTACAGGAAATTATTTCTTTTTGTGTTGGTATTGTCTTTCATTGCTGCAAATGTCACCTTTGCGGGTACGGTCATAGAGATCGGAATCACTAACGGCAATGATTCTGTTGAAGAAGAGTCAAGCGGCAATATGTATATGGACAGCAGCGATCTGGAGCTTCCCGATGGGCAGGTAATAGGTCTGCGTTATCTGAATGTCGAGCTCCCTCAGAGTGCCACCATCATTGAAGCGTATATTGTCTTCACTGTCGATGAGCTTGAAAGTGATGATCCCGCCAATCTTATCATCCAGGGTGAGCTGGTTCCCGATGCTCCGCCGTTTGAAGCCGTCGATGGTAATCTTAGGAACAGGACCACAACTGTTGCGGCCACAAAATGGTCACCGGAGCATTACCCTACAGCAGGTGTAAAAGTTCAAACCCCGGATATATCTGCTGTCATCATGGAATTAATCAACCAGGCCGGCTGGGCTTCCGGCAACGCCCTGGCAATAATTATTAACGATGACCCCGAAAATCCGTCCGTAGGACATAGAACTGTTGAGTCCGGTTCTGGGGCACAGGCGGCGTTGTTGCATATAGAATATTCCACTAAAAAGGCTATAATGCCAGACCCAAGAGATGGTTCCGTATATCGCGACACTTGGGCGAGCCTTTCCTGGGTACCCGGAGAAACTACGGCCTCAAGCGATGTATATTTCAGTGATAATCTTGCCGATGTCGAAGCCCGCGCCGAGGCTGCCTTCCAGGGCAACCAGGTCCCGGCGTTCTTTGTCGTCGGATTCCCCGGTATGCCTTATCCGGATGGTCTCGTGCCGGGCACGACATACTACTGGCGTGTTGATTCGATTGAGGCCGATGGCAATACAATATACGAAGGTGACGTCTGGAGCTTTAGGATTGCACCCGAAACCGCATATACTCCCGACCCTGCCGATGTTGCAGAGTTTGTTGATCTCGGTGTAAAACTTAGTTGGCAGCCAGGTTTCGGTGCGATATTGCATACCGTTTATTTTGGTGACAATTTTGACGATGTCAACAATGCCGCTGGTGGCCTCCCACTGGGAGCTACACAATATACACCAGGTCCACTTAAAATGGCCAAGACTTATTACTGGCGAGTCGATGAGTTAGTACCTCCCGCTACGCATAAAGGCGATGTCTGGAGCTTTACTACTATAGGTGCCGTTGAGGCCCTAAACCCGGTTAATGGTGCTGTGGACGTAACTCAGACACCTGTTCTAACCTGGGCGCCGGGAGTCTTTGGAGCTTCACATGAAGTTTACTTTGGCGCCGATGCAGCCTCTCTGGAGTTAAAGGCAAGTGGCAACCTTGGCCAAGAGAGCTATGAGCCGGGACAACTCGAGTGGAACACTACCTACTATTGGCGTATTGATGAGGTCAATAACACTAACGCCGACAGTCCATGGATGGGCCCCGTCTGGAGCTTTACGACTGCCAACTTCCTTATCATTGACGATTTTGAGGGCTACAATGACCTTGATCCCGCTGACCCGGCAAGCAACAGGATATTTAATGCCTGGATAGATGGATTCGGCGACACAACAAATGGTTCTCTCGTGGGTTATGCAAATCCCCCCTTTGCCGAACAAAGCATCGTTCACAGCGGCAATCAGTCGATTCCGTTTGAATACGACAACGCCGCCGGTAAATCCGAGGCGACTTATGTCTTGACTTCCAATCGTGACTGGACGGTAAAAGGCGTCAACACCCTGACAATCTGGTTCAGAGGCGAGACAGGTAACGCCGCAGAGACTTTGTACGTCGCTCTCAACGGCAGCGCAAGGGTCGATCATGATAATCCTGATGCGGCAGCGTTAACGAGCTGGACGCAGTGGAATATCGACCTGATGCGCTTTGCAGACCAGGGTGTGAATCTTACCAATGTAAATTCGATTACCCTTGGCCTTAGCTCGGTTACCGGCGATACGGGTATGATGTACTTCGATGACATTCGTCTCTATCCGCCTGCACCATAAGACGGTATTTGACTTTAAAGTAAATGTGTAGTTAATATTGGTAGATTTTGTTATTTTGGGGCTAATACCGATTAATACAGTATTAGCCCCTTTTTTCATTGAAACTTCATTCGGATGTTACAGAATTGGTGAATTGATTATCCTGAAGTTTGTGATCATTGTACACAGATTTACCTTGACTTAAAGGTATGTAATCTGGTATAAGAGGTAGTAAAGCTTGTGTCCATACATAGGTTCCTGTGGGTACAATTCTTGTTATTTCATAGAGGAGGAAAAGTATTATACAAAACATTGTGTTTCACAGTTAAAATATTTTACATCTCGTATCAACTGCTAATATTATGCTCATACAAGATACAAGTGAGATGATCTTTGTATATTTATAGTAATACAATGTGCGTATGCAATTACCATCAAAACTAAGTTTTTACAAAATTAGGAGGTATTATTATGAAAAAGGCAGTTATAGTAATTATTTTAATCCAGGCAGGTTTGGTGTTAGCTCAGCCTGTGGATGACAACACGTTGGCCTACTGGAAAATAAATGAAGGCACTGGAGACTTTGTTGAGGATTTTTCATTTTACGGTAACCACGGAACTGTCGAAAATGCCACGTGGGTAACAGATTCAATTACCGGAGGAGCGGCTCTGGAATTCAATGGGCAAAGCTCCCGGGTCTCCGTGCCCGACAGCCCGAGCCTGCACCCGGCCACCGGCAACATCACAATATCGGCCTGGATCAAGGTGTTATCGGATCCAAAGGGCTGGCCCAATGCCGGATCTATCGTGCACAAGCAAGGGGCCTACCAATGGGCCGTCAATGCCAATGGTGCTCTGTGGCTCGGCGTCTGGGGATCGCGTCTCGAGTCGATAGGGTCCTGGGATTTCACAGACCACCTGAACGAGTGGCATCATGTTGCGACGACATACGACAATGCAGCCCAGCATGCGTGGATTTATGTCGATGGAGAGCTCAATATCGAGGGAACCGTAGGCGCGGCAATCGACCAGACCACTAATGGAATCTGGCTCGGCTACAAAGAAGATGGTGACAGTTGGTTCCACGGGCTCATAGACGAGGTGCGTATTTCAGATATTGTGCGCACCCAGGATGAGATTATGGCTTCTATGTTTGGCAGTGCAGGCTACCCTCCCGCGCGAAATCCAAATCCTGAAGATGGTTCCATTCTCGAGAATACGTGGGCCAATCTTTCCTGGTCGCCCGGAGATTTTGCTCTCTCGCATGATGTATATTTCGGCGTTAACTTTGACGACGTCAATGACGGAGCCGAAGGTACATTCCAGGGCAACCAGACAGGTACGTTTATTGTTGTCGGATTCCCCGGATTTCCTGTGCCGGACGGCTTTGCTCCCGGCACAACATATTATTGGCGGATCGATGAGGTCAACGATGCGGATCCGAATAGCCCATGGAAAGGTGACCTCTGGAGCTTTTTCGTTCCTCCCAGAGAGGCATACGGTTCGAATCCCGCTGATGGAGCCGAATTCATAGATCCGGATGTTACACTTACCTGGAAGCCGGGTTTCAATGCGAAACTGCACCATGTTTACTTTGGTGATAATTTTGACGAGGTCAACAATGTCACAGGAGCATTGCCTCAGTCAGATGCATTTGAAGATCTTGACATGCTTGAATCTGATAAAACTTACTATTGGCGTGTCGATGAGTTTGATGGTACTACTACATATAAAGGTAAGGTCTGGACCTTCACGACCGTACCAATCATAGAAGTAGCCGAAGATCCCAATCTTATCCTCTGGTTGACTTTTGATGAAGGAATGGGTACGACCGCCCTCGACCGGTCGGGTCATGGCAATCACGGAATACTGTTCGGACCCGAATGGACCAAGCCGGGTGCGCTTGGGGATGCTGCCGTGAATTTCTCGGGCAGCTCCCGGGTTGCGATTCAAAACCTTACCTACGAAGGCACAGATTATGCTGAAGTGTCGGTCAGCCTCTGGATTCGAACTGCAATCTGGAACACTCAGTACATTGCCTCGTTTGACCGTGATCAATACTGGCGTGTGGGGATCAACCTCAACGATGTCGGCCCCGGCCTGGTCGGCTGGCATGTGATGACCAGCAACGGACAGGTCGATCTTGCC
>CAZZAX010000174.1:0-11635 GCA_964653075.1 uncultured Pirellulales bacterium | reverse complement strand
GATGTAAGGATTAGCAATCCCCGCCAGGCCCGTGATATGGGTATTGCTGTTATCTACCAGGAGCTGAGCGTGCTGCCTAACTTCACCGTGGCAGAGAATATTATGCTCGGCGACGAGAAGGCCGGGCACTGGATTCGGAAAATGGACAGAGCATCAATCAGGGACGGGGCATCCAAAGCAATTGAGTATCTTCGTTTCGATCTGGACCCCAATGAGCTGGTGAGCAAGCTAAGTAAGGCCCGGCAATGCCTGGTTGAGATTGCCGGCGCGGTGCGCCGCAATGTCAAGCTGCTCGTATTCGACGAGCCTACAGCTTCCCTTGGCAGTGAAGATATCGACAAACTATTCCAGGTAATCAGGGATCTCAGAAACAGGGGTCTGGCGATTGTGTATATTTCACATCGATTGGGAGAGCTGCCGCTGATTGCCGACCGTGTTACCGTACTGCGTGACGGAAAAGTAGCAGGAACCAAAAGCATTAGCGAATCCGAAATTTCGGATTTGACCCGTATGATGCTCGGACACGATTTGGGTGAGATATTTCCCGAGAAAAAGAACCGCCCGGGAAAAACCATCCTTAAGATAAACGGCCTGAGCAGCCCGGGTATCTTCGAAAACATCTCTTTCGAGCTTCGCGCAGGTGAGATTTTAGGCATCGCCGGCCTGGTAGGTTCCGGGCGCACCGAAATTGTCCGTGCTATATTCGGAGCCGGTTATGCCTGCGGGCAAGTAGAATTTCAAGGCAAGCCCATTCCGGTGCGCCGACCTCATATATGCCGTTCCCTTGGCATCGGTATGGTTCCGGAGAATCGCAAGCTCGAAGGCAACATTACGGGCAGACCGGTCTGCGAGAATCTTAACATAAGCATACTCGAACGGCTCAGTGGTGCTTTCGGGTTCCAGTGGCCCCGACGTCTGGAGAACAGCGCCCGATGCATGATTGAACGGATGGGTGTTGACCCGCCTGAGCTGAAGATGGAAATACAGAGTCTAAGCGGGGGTAATCAACAGAAGGTCGTAGTCGGCCGGTGGCTGACAGCCGATTCGAATGTGATTATTTTCGATGAGCCCACCCAGGGTATCGACGTGGGCACAAAGGCACAGATGTACAGGTTGATTATGAATCTGGCCTGCGAGGGAAAGGCAATTATCCTCATCTCATCCGAGCTGATAGAGATTACCAGGCTGGCCGACCGCATCCTGGTTATCCGAAATGGAAGACTGGTGCGGGAAATGTCGGGAACAGAAACCGGTGAGGATGAACTTTTTGCCGAATGTGCAGGAAAGGACAAGGCTGAATGAGTAAAGATGTCAACAAGAACGTGGCACGGGCATCCTGCCCGTGTTCACGGCCTGGAAGGCCGTGCCACGAACGAGCTCGAAGCACTCTCTCATTTAAGAAGCTGCAACAGGCTTCCATCCTGATTCTGCTGGCGGTTCTGTGTGCTTTTGCCTCTTTCAGGAGTCCTACGTTTTTGAGCTGGACCAATCTTGTTGACAATCTTCTGACAAATGCCGCAGCACTTGGGATTATAGCCATCGGTATGACCTTTGTAATGATAGCAGGCGGATTTGACTTGTCCGTAGCATCCAACACCGCTGTATGCAGTGTGGTTCTTGTACTGACTATGGACAGACTTTCGCCTTACGGCGCAGCAGTTGCGATTTCTGCGGCATTGCTATTGACAGCTATTGTCGGGATTGGCCTCGGCGCAATTAACGGAGTACTTATTGCCCGGGTAGGCGTAAATCCTTTTGTAGTTACACTCAGCACAATGCTTGTTTTTCGCGGTATAGCCCTGATTCTTACCCACGGCGGCCAGGCCAAACAGGTCGCCGACATTGCTTTACGCAATCAGTTTACCTGGATTTACGATGCACAAATCCCAATCTTCGGGCAAGCTTGTCAGGTTTCGATGCCTATTGTAATATTTCTGGTGGTCTTTGGTCTCGGCAGCTACCTGCTGCGGTTCACACGTTTCGGGCATTATATTTTTGCTATAGGTGGTAACGAAGAAGCTGCCTGGTTAGCCGGTGTAAATACTCACCGTATAAAGATGGTGACCTATATGCTTTGCGGCTTGACCTGTGCCATTGCCGCGGCCATATTTCTGGCTATGACTGCAACCGCCCAGGCCGAAAGCCACATGGGCAAGGAGCTGGATGTCATCGCCAGCGTGATTGTCGGCGGCACACCTTTGGGCGGCGGCAGCGGCGGCCTGACCGCAACGCTGACCGGGGTGCTACTGCTGCGCGTGATTGACAACCTTTTGACGCAGTTCAGCGTCGGAGCCGAGTACCGAAAAGTTGTTACAGGTCTGATTATTGTTATTGTCGTAACCGTTGATGTACTGGCCAAGGGCCGCAGCCGCAAGTAGTATTTGAAAAAATATAACCATAATAAAAAGGAATATAGAGAATGAATTCCCTCAAAGTGACTAAGACCGTAGTTGGGATTATGGTGCTTTTGGCTGTTGTGGCAGGCGGCTGCAGAGACCGCGGGCCTCGAAAACAACAAATCGGATTTTTAATGACACTGGATCACCCCTACTGGCAGAACATGCGTCTTGGAGCAAGGGACGAGGCCCGCAAACTCGGCGTCGACGTCACAATCCTCAACGCCAAGGAGGATCCGGTCCTCCAAATCGAGCAGATAAAGGAAATGATTGCCAAACGTGTGGACGTGGTCTGCCTGGTGCCAATGAAGAAAGAACCCCTGGTCCGCGGCGTGCAGATGCTCAACCGGAACAAAATTCCCGTCATTATTGTCAACCGTGAGATTGGCCAGGACTGCGAATATATCTGTTACACAGGCACTGATACCTATGCCGGTGCAGTGACATCGGCGAAGATTCTGGCCGAAGCAATTGGCCGAAAGGGTGAACTGGTTGAATTCCACCAGCATCTTGGGACCGGGCCTGAGGTTGCTCGGAGCAATGCCCTGCGTGACGTGCTTAAGGACTATCCGAACATCATGCCCATTGCACGTATTCCCCACAAGGGTGAACGCGACATAGTAAAGACCGAAATGCAGACACTGCTGCAAAGGTACCCCAATCTCGGTGGCGTCTATGCTCACGGAGACAACTTCGCTATCGCCGCGGCACAGGTATGTCAAAAGGCCGGACGAACAGACATCAAAATTGTAGGCATGGGCGGCAGCAAGGAAGCGATTGAGGCAATCAAGCAGGGAATACTTACAGGAACCAGCTATCAGCAGCCCGAGGAAGAAGGCCGCAGTGCAATCCGCCTGGCAGTCAAGTATCTTCAGGGCGAAAAGCTCAACGAGGCCTATCCGGTCGGTTGCCCGCCTATAACAAAAGAGAATGCCACCGAGTTTAAAGGGCAGTTCTAATAAGGTTGAAAGGAGAATATCGTAATGAGAAATTGCACTAAGTTTATTTTAGTTAACACAGCATTATTGGCCCTTAGCTTTATATTTACCGGATGCGCTCAGCAAAAGGTAACGCGCTTCGGCAGCGTCATCGGTCTTAGAGCGGAAAAACTTGAAGAATATAAGGAACTGCATGCGGCAGTTTGGCCCGGAGTGCTAAAACAAATAAAAGAGTGTAATATCCGCAATTACTCGATTTATCTCGGTGAGCTGGAAAAGGGCCAATACTACCTGTTCGCATATTTCGAATATACCGGCGACGATTTCGAGGCCGACATGGAAAAAATGGCTGCCGACCCAACAACACAGAGATGGTGGACATTCTGCGAACCCTGCCAGGCTCCGATACCAACCCGAAAAGAAGGCCAATGGTGGGCCAATATGGAAGAAGTGTTTCACCAGGACTAACTCGTTCAGAAAATTGGGAATGAAAAAAATGACATCAAAAGAACGAATGATGTGTGCGTTGAATAGGGAAAAGCCCGACCGTCTGCCTGTCTCACTGCATCAATGGCAAAAATACCACCTGGATAAATACCTGGACGGGATGAGCGACCTGGATGCATTTGAGAAGTTCGGTTTCGATGCACAGGCCCAGTACTTCGGTGACGTAGGCCAGACCCAGGTTCAAGATGCAGCATCAAAATCCTCTACGGAAAGCTGGAATATCAACCCGGAAGTTATCAGTGACGATCCGGACAATCTCACCGTCAATTACACCATCCATACACCGGAAGGCACCCTTACATACAAAACTGCCAGCGACCGGAAAACAACCTGGGTAACCGAATATATGGTCAAGCAAGACGAAGATATCAGGCTTATTGGAAAATATATGCCTGTACCCACACTAAGCCATGAACCCGTCAGCAAGTTATACGACCTGCTCGGTGACCGGGGGATTTTGCGCGGTTTCGTCTGGGGCGGACAGGCTGGCTGCTGGCAGCACGCCTGCTGCCTTATGGATGTTAATGAACTGCTCCTTGCCTGTTTAGATAAGCCGGATTGGGTGCACGAGTTTTTAGGATACCTGTTGGAAAAGAAGCTGAAATTCATCGAATCGATGAAGGGCGCCAAGTTTGACCTGATTGAGACCGGCGGCGGCGCCGGGTCCTCAACGCTCATATCTCCCAACCTGCACAAGGAATTCTGCACGCCCTATGACCTTAAAATTCATAATGCCCTTCACGAGCTGGGATTCAAGGTCAGCTACCACACCTGCGGCGGGACACTGGGCATTGAAGAGATGATTGTTGCAAACGGATGCGATGTTTCCGAGACTCTGGCGCCAGTCAGTATCGGCGGCAACCAGGAACCGTGGGAGTTTGCAGCAAAAGTGGGTAATCGCCTGGCGCTTATCGGGGGACTGGACCAGTTCAGCATCCTCACAGACGGTACAAAAGAAGATATCAGGGCAAAAGTGCACGAACTTTTTGAAAAAGTCGGCCGGAACGGCGGGTATATCTGTGCGGCATCCGACCACTTCTTTGAGACACCCATCGAGAACCTTAAAGCATTTGCTGACGCTGCAAAAGAGTGTGTTTATTAACGAAGCTTACATTATCGAAAATGTTTCGTACAATACCCGGTTTTTAGTGAAAAAATTGCAGATTCCAGAAAAAAAGTGGACTCTTTTCGGCCCACCTTATATACTGGCCTGGAAGTTACGAGAAAGTAGGATTTATTCTCCGTAAGGAGTTCCTTAGACTATGAACAATTTTCAGATATGGCTTTAACTGAAGGAGGCAACTCATGAATCTTCGAATGAAACGTCGTACATTTCTTAAACAAGGCACAATGGCCGGAGCAGGACTGGTAATCCTGAAGTCCGGCATTCTTAAGGCCGGCAATTCGCCAAATGAAAAGCTCAATATCGCCGTTATCGGCGTTGCCGGTCGAGGTGGTGGAAATTTGAACAGCGTCAGGAACGAGAACATAGTCGCTTTATGCGATTTAAACGAGAAGAATCTCGCAGCGGCCGCCAAAAAGTTTCCGAGAGCAAAAACATATGTTGACTGGAGGCGATGTCTCGACCAGAGGAATATTGATGCCGTTGTCTGCTCAACGACCGACCATATACATGCTTTTGTCAATGTCTGGGCTATGAATCGCGGCAAACATGTTTACTGTGAAAAGCCGTTGGCCAACTCCGTAGAGGAGGCACGCATGGTTCGCGAGACATACCTCAAGAACAGGCACAAGCTCGCCACGCAGATGGGCACTCAGATACACGCTTATGACAATTACCGGCGTATGGTTGAGCTTATAAGGAACGGTGCAATTGGAACGGTAAAGGAAGCCCGTGTATGGTGCAGCCGGAAGCCTAAAGGAGGCAGCTATCTACCAAGCGGCACACCTGTACCTGACCACATCAACTGGGACCTATGGATTGGTCCGTCAAAGAGGCATCCTTATAATCCCGGCTATTTCGGCGGCTGCCTGGCATGGAACCTCTACTGGGATTTCGGCAGCGGACAGATTGGGGATATGGGCAGCCATATGATGGATATGGCATACTGGGCGCTTGACCTGAAACTTCCAACGACCTGTAAAGCGGCCGGAACCCCAGTTAATCCTGATACATGTCCACAGTGGCTCACAGCCGAATGGGACCATCCGGCCAATGATTGGCGCCCGGCTGTCAAGATTTACTGGTATGACGGCGGCAAAAAGCCCGGTATGCCGGCAGAGGCATTTAACCGTGAAAAACTGTTTAAGGGTGTCCTGTTTAAGGGTGATAAGGGCTGGCTTCTGGCCGATTACGGATACAGGATTCTGATGCCCAAAACTGATAGTGATATGACGCATTATAAATCGCCCAAGCCGGATGAACTGATTCCATCATCGCCCGGTCATCACAAAGAATGGCTCATCGGCTGCAAGACGGGCAAACCGACGCTTTGCAATTTCGATTATTCCGGTGCGCTAATCGAGCATAACCTGCTGGCCCTTGTCTCATACCGCCTGGGTGAAATACGCGAAGTGAAAACAAGAGACAAGATTGAGAATATCACGGTCGGCAGGGAACTCCTGTGGGACGCTAAAAACCTCAAAGCCACTAATTGTCCGGAAGCTGACCGGTATATCCGTAAAACTTACAGGAGAGGGTGGGTACTGAACGGATAGGACGCATATTCTTCCGGAAATATTAAAGGGAAAGAACATACAAAATTAAAGAAAGATGGTCTTCGAAGCCAGTATAAAGTTTATTAACTTAATAAATCCGACTGCAAAAGTGGTTATAGTGTTTCTGCTTTTTTATTGCGATTAATTGATGGAAATCAATTATTATCTCTTCTCTGGGTGTGGAGTAGAGAATAGGGAATGACCAGCCTGAAGGTGCAGAGTTTGTGATATGTCGGCTTACAAGGATGTGCGACAAAGTACAAAGGGATTTTTCCATTTCATTCAATGGGCATAAGACTATTGACTATCGGTCTCGGTCTATTTAACATAAAAGTTCAGAAGTGGAATTTGTCCTGATATTTGGTTTTGGAGCAAAATACCATGATTGGGATAGTGGGAGCTAAAACAATAAGAGGCGTAAATAATATGGGGCGGTTTGCGCGGTTTATCTGGCAAGCGTTGTCGGCATCTCTGCGGAGTTGTGCCAGCACCCATACGTACCCGTTAATATTCACACAAATGTACATCATAGGTGTTCGCAGCGTCCCGGTTGTTATGATAACCGGAGCGTTTGTGGGAATGACACTGGCGGTTCAGACATACGCTCAGCTTGCAGGCATGGGACTGGAAGAGCATCTGGGTGTTCTGATTAATATTGCAGTTGTAAAAGAGCTGGGCCCTGTGCTTGCAGCGGTCATGCTGGCGGGGCGCATCGGAGGGGCTTTGACCGCCGAATTGGGAACTATGAACGTTACCGAACAAATTGACGCAATCAGGAGCATGGGAACGGACGCAGTTAGATATCTGGTTGCACCTCGGATTCTGGCATGTCTGTTTCTTACGCCGATTCTGATTATTTTCGCCGATTTGCTTGGCATTCTCGGCGGGTATTTCGTAAGCGTTCATCAATTGGGTATTAACAGTCGGGCGTACTGGAACTTTAGTGCCAACGGCGTCGAGCTTTGGGACGTGTCTATCGGTATTATAAAGGGTTTGTTTTTTGGAGTGGCTATTGCGGCTATAAGCTGTTATAAGGGCTTTACATGCAAGGAAGGGGCACAGGGCGTCGGCCAGGCATGCACAGAAGCGTTTGTGGCCAGTTTTATTTCAATTTTAACACTGGATTTTGCACTGGTAGTGATTTTCAAAGCGATTTACGATTCTTTTTGGCCGCTCAAAAGTCTGGTTTAATGACAGAATTCGATAAGCAAAAAAAGAACTGAAGGTGAAAAAGAAACACGATAATAATCTCGATATGGAAAAAAATTCCAATGGAATGCTTACTGTTAAGAACCTTACTAAAATGTTCGGTACCAATGTCGTTCTGGATAATATCTCTCTGAATATAGAGGAAGGCAAGACGACCGTTATCATCGGACCGAGCGGATGTGGCAAAACCGTCTTAGTAAAACATCTGATAGCTTTATTGAGACCAAACTCCGGTGAGGTTTATTTTAAGAATCACCGAATCGATAATCTCAGCGAGAGAGAATTGAACAAAATCCGTACCCATTACGGTTTTCTTTTCCAGGGAGGGGCATTATTTGACAGTCTCAACGTTACTGAAAATATAATATTTCCTATAAGACAGCATTGTAAGATAACCAATTGGAAGGAGGTCGAAGACCTTGTAAAGAATAAACTGGCCATGGTGGGCCTTGACGGTTTTCAAAAATTTTATCCGTCGAATCTGTCCGGAGGACAGCGAAAGAGAGTGGCGCTGGCAAGGGCAATTGCGCTCAATCCGGAGATAATTTTATATGATGAGCCCACCACGGGACTCGACCCTATCCGCTCGGACGTTATCAACGAGCTTGTATTGAAACTGCAGAAAGAGCTTGGCGTAACATCCATCGTTGTCACCCACGATATGACAAGCGCCTATAAAATAGCGGACCGAATCATTATGCTGCATAACGGTAAAATTATTGCCGACGGCGATGCCGACCATATCCGTAACCATCCCCATCCGGTTGTTCAGCAGTTCATCATTGGACAGGTCAGCGAAGACGACCTCGCAGTCCTGCGGATGCACGGAACCATTTCCCGGACCCAGTTCCTGCCTCGTGATTTCGAGTAATATTCAGGAAAAACACTAGTGCGTAAGGACATAAAAGAAGTGATGAACGCAGAACCAGAACAGATTGCGTCCGATTTGGCCGAAGCTGTACGGGGAGACGTTTTTGCCGATATATTGCACAGGGCTGCTTACAGCACCGACGCGAGCATTTACAGGATTGTTCCCAAATGCGTTGTTGCGCCTCGGGACGCCGGCGATGTGGTTACCGTTGTAAAATATGCCCGCACCAAATCCATACCTGTAGTCGCCCGTGGGGCAGGCACCGGGCTGGCGGGTGAGTCGCTGTGCAGCGGTATAGTCTTTGATATGACCCGGTATATGAACAGGATTATTGAAGTCAAAGACGAAGGGCAAACGGTGGTTTGTGAACCGGGCGTAGTACTGGACGACTTAAATAAAGCTCTGGCCGGGTTCGGCAGAAAAATCGGGCCTGACCCGTCGAGTGCTAACCGTGCGGTGGTAGGCGGGGTGGTCGCCAATAATTCCACAGGCTCCCATTCACTCGAATATGGTTTTATTGCCGACCACGTTGAAAGTATCGAAGCGGTTTTGGCCGATGGCAGTGTAGTTGAATTCAAAAATAATTTTTACCCGGATAAAGAACAAGATGATAAAGCCGCTTCGATTGCAAGAGAATGCATGTCTGTGCTCAGCGATAAAGAAGAAATCATCAGGAAAGCTCTGCCTAAAACAAAACGAAATCGAAGCGGATATAACATTGCAGGAATCTGTCACAATGGGGAGATTGACCTGGCCCGCCTGTTGACAGGTTCAGAAGGAACATTAGCGATTTTTACAAAAATCACTCTCAAGACCGTCGTGCTACCGAAAGCAAAAGGACTGCTGCAGCTTGAGTTCGACAGCCTTGAAAAAATGGCACAGGCGGTACCGATTATCGTCGATAACAAAGCATCAGTGTGCGAGCTTATGGATAAGACGTTAATCAATATGGCATTCGATGCATTGCTGGAATATCGCGACCTTTTGCCGGCCGGAGCGGCCGCTGTTCTTTTAGTTGAGCATACGGGTCAAACACAGGAGCAGGTTAGAGAAAAAATACAAAAAACAGATTCGGCTGTCGGCACAATCGCAAGCGGGCGGCGCATTTTCTTTGAACCCAGGGCTCAGGAGCGGTTGTGGAAATCACGAAAAGACGCCGGGCCGCTGATTTACAGGGAAAGAACCAATAAGCATCCGACTGAATTTATGGAAGATATTTCAGTCGATTATAAACGGCTCGGGGAATATATTGCCGGACTCAAAGAGATTGGCAAGCGTTATGATATCGCGATGTGTTTCTACGGTCACGCCGGCGATGGCCTGCTGCATATACGACCCTATCTCGACTTGAGCAACCCGGCGGACGTAAAAAAAATGCGAACAATAGCAGACGACGCTGCTTCACTCGCATGGTCGCTGGGAGGCTCGATAAGCGGAGAACACGCCGAGGGTCTGACAAGAGCGGCCTTCGTGCGAGGTCAATACGGCAATGAATATTACGAGCTGCTTTGCAAAATCAAAAATATATTCGACCCCGACGGCCTGATGAATCCGGGCAAAATCCTTAATCCTGATACAGACGTCATGGTTAAGAACCTACGGGCCGAGCACAAAGTTTTGCCGGAAAGAATTGCAACAGATTTGCTTTTCGATAAAGATGAGCTTGCGGTCGAACTCGAGCAGTGCTACGGATGCGGAGTTTGCCGCAGCCGCGAGCCGGATTTGCGAATGTGTCCGGTATTTCGGGCAATGGGCGAGGAATTGGGCAGTTCGCGGGCAAAGGTCAATATCCTGCACTTCTGGGCAACGGGGCAGATGGAAAAAGAAGATTTCGAGTCGCCGGAGTTTAGAAAATTTCTGGATTTGTGCGTTAACTGCAAGGCCTGCCTGAAGCAATGTCCGTCCGGCGTCGATATTTCCAAGCTGATGGTTGCGGCCCGGGCACGGTACGTCAAGCTTCGGGGCCTGCGGCGTACGGAACTGATTCTCAGTCATAACCGCTACCTTAGCAAAATCAGCAGTGCTTTTGCATGGGCATCGAATTTTCTGATGAGCTTGGCGGTATCCAAATGGCTGCTCGAGAAATTTGCCGGCATAGATAAGCACAGAAGTATGCCCAGGTTCAGTCAAAGCTCATTCTTAAAAGCAGGACGAGAATATTTGGCAACTTGTGGGCCGATCGAAAATCCGGTCGATAAGGTTGCGTATTTTGTGGATACGTACGCAAATTATAACGACCACAAATTAGGCTTCGCCGTTGTCGATGTTCTGCGAGCAAATACCATCGAGGTAATTTTACCAAAACAGTTACCCGCGCCGCTGCCTGCTATTGTCTATGGGGATGTTAAGACCGCCCGCAAGGATTTGCAGTACAGTATAAAACATCTGACCAAGGCGGTACGAGACGGCTACAAGATAATTTGTTCCGAGCCGAGTGCCGCACTTTGTTTGAAGCAGGAGCTTCGACATTTTGTCAATGGGCCGGATGCAAAACTCGTCTCGGAAAATACCTATGAGCTGATGGACTATTTGCTTGGCCTTTTTGAGCAAAATAAGCTCAAAAAACCGACTAAATCGATAAGCGACGAGTTTGTTTATCATTTGCCGTGCCATTTGTGCGCCATCGGTCTTGAAAGGGCAAGTATAAAGCTCTTGCAGGAGCATTGCGGCATTAAAGTCGCTGACCTTGCGGCCGGCTGCTGCGGTATAGCCGGGACGTTCGGTATGCAGAAGAAAAATTACGAACTGTCGTCGAAGATTTCCGAGAGCCTTAAAGAAGCATTGGAAAAATCGCCAACCAAAAACGTACTGACCGAATGCGCCGCCTGCAAAATGCAAATAGAACATATCAGCGACTGCACTGTTCGCCATCCGATTAAAGTGCTGGCCGGGTGTTATTCCCCTCCTGAGTGATAAGAATTTTAGGGGCACATTCGGCTTTAAAATGGGCTTTGTTTGGGTTTGAATTGGGTTTGTTTTTTTGCCCGACATAGTGCCTAATCTAACATATTTACTTGTCATAAAAGAGCTTAAGT
>CAZZAX010000173.1:0-11638 GCA_964653075.1 uncultured Pirellulales bacterium | reverse complement strand
ATTATTTGTTAGCGACATTAGATGGCATTAGCGCACAGGAGCGGGTTTAAGTATGCCCAATCGCCAGGGGATAAGGCCGTATTTTTTGCCGGCCCGATCACGGTTCAAGACGCCCTGGAAGACAAAACGGATGTTGTCGGGGTCGACCTCCAATCGCTCGGTGTATCCGGCCCGCAGCAGCTCACCGTGACTGATTACATCGGTCCATCGCTTCTGATGCTCGACGTTGAGCATTGAGGCAAACGACTTGTCATTCTCTGCGGCCAGAGGAATCCATTGCCCATTGAGGCGGTCGGCTAAATAGGCCTTGTAGTACCGCCAGCCGTGACCATGCTGAGCCTCAATCAGTGTCAGATATTTGTTTTGTCCCTTGAGGTAGTACGTGTGACTGGCCTCGAATACATCGGCCTGCAGCGCAATGACCGGCTGCGACCAGCCGTGCGGGAACTTTTCAAGTGACGTCTCGCATCGCCACATCCGACCGTTAAGTGAAGTGAAGAACAGATGCGCCCTGCTCCGGTCACAGATGATCCAGAAGTCCAACCAGCCCTTAATGTTGGCCGGCTTCTTGTCGAATAGCGGTGTCAGCTTGCCCCACGAATCCGGTTCCGTTATATCCACCGTAGTCGAACAGGCCGGTCCATATTCTGGATCCCATGATTCATCCGAAGCCTGGCACAATATGTACCATTTCTTGTGCGGTGTGAAGTAAAACACCTGCGGCGCGCAGAAATATCCCTGATGACACTTGAGAACCTGCTGCCCGGCATCCTTTGCCTGGCTCCAGCTGTCGAATGTCACGTAGATAACCGCATGGCTGCGCTCAATCCCACGAACCGTGCAGAATAAGTGCCATTTGTCCCGGTACCGAACAACCGACGGGTCCTTAACCGCAATCCACTGCACACCATCAAGCGTGCGCGGCTGAAGCACAGGCTCTTCGGCAATCCATTCGAACTCATGGGTCTGCAGGCTGCTTGCTGGAACTGCTGCAAACACTGTTTTGCGGCCCACACAAAATGTTGAATAGGCCAGTGACAGAATAATGACTTCCATAGTACGATTCATATTTTAAGGCTCCTTTTCAAGTTAGTACCTATCAGCCGGTATCCCATACACAACTTAGCAAGACTGCTACCACAACATATTATACTCCTGGTCATTTTCAAGAGAAAAAACTTATACAGAATCCTCTAAGTTTTCTATTTAAATCGCCTCAGGAGGCCATTTAAATGACGAACTTGCCTTGGGGGCGGCTTATCCTGTTCTTTTGAATTTGATACAAGTAATGTTATGAGAAAACCTCAATGTATGAAGACTTTTCTGTTGAAAGATTTCCGGCAAATAGGTATAATTCTGTAAATATTCAACTTCGTGGAGGAGTGATTATGAAGATTATTTTATGCTTATCATGTTTCTGACCATCGGTGATTAAAGGTGGGGTCTGTCACATAGGAACAAGAAGGTTTTAGTTTTTGGAGGACAAAAACATGAATGGTTGCAAATTAATATGGGTGCTGGTGTTATTGCTCGGTATCGCGCAAGTCGGTAATGGTGCCCCACCAGCCAATGACGACTATCAAAACGCAGAGGCGGTTAGTAACGTAACGAGCTTGGCATTCGACACCACTGAAGCAACGTTCGATGGTCCTGGCGGATGTATCTTCAATTCAAACAGAAACATCTGGTACTGTTATACAGCTACTTGCACCGGTTGCGTTACTATAAGTTTATGTGGCAGCAGCTTCGACACTAAGCTTGCCGTTTATGATGAATGCAGTTCCACACCGACTTCGGGTAACATTCTCAGATGCAATGATGATTTTTGCGGCCAACAATCAGAGGTCAAACTCACCGTTAATGCCGGTAACAAGTACCTTATTGAGGTTGGTGGTTTCAGTACATCAACCGGTGAAGGTGTGCTAACTATATCTTGCGATGACACGGCTGGCCCACCATCCAACGACAACTTCTATGGTGCAATTTCAATCGGAAATGCATCAGATTTGGCATTCGATACTGGGTGTGCTTCGTTAGACGGCCTCGGATTTTGTATAACCAGCCCGAACATCTGGTATTGCTATGCTCCTGAAAATTCCTGTAATGTAACTGTAAGCACCGCCGGCAGCGGCTTCGATACTATTCTTGCCATTTATAATGGGTGCAATACATCCCCCACTCTGGGTAACTTGATCGATTGTAACGACGACGGCCCTGACAGTCGACAAGCCGAAGTCAGCTTCCCTGCAATCGGCGGCAATAAGTACCTCATCGAAGTCGGGGGATATTACGCCGATACTGGCCGGGGCCTGATAAGCGTCAGTTGCGATTCGGTGATACCCGGTGACCTTGGCAATAACAACTGCAATAATGCAAAGCCGATCGGCAACGTAACAGGCCTGGCGTTCGACACCGGCAATGCAACTTACGACGGCCCCGGGCACTGTATGACCAGCCCGAATATCTGGTATATTTATATCGCCACGTGCTCGGGCGAAGCTGCTGTCAGCCTCTGCGGCAGCAGCTACGATACAAAGCTGGCCGTCTATAACGGGGGCGGCTGCAATCCGTCACTAAGCAGACTGATAGAATGTAATGACGATTCCTGCGGTACGCAGTCCGAGGTCACCTTCGAGGTAATCGCCGGCCAGCAGTACCTCATCGAAGTCGGGGGATTCAGCGACAATACCGGTGAAGGGCTGATAAGTGTCAGTTGTGAGGGGACGGCACCAATAGAAGAATCAGACCTCGGCGATGCACCGGACAGCACTAACAATTTTGGAAATAACATGACCGCATATCCCAGGGGAGGTCCTTCGGGAGTCAAGGCCCATTATCCGACTGTCTATAATGACGGAAGCTCCTCCGGGCCTTATGGACCGATTCATTTTAATCCTCTGGCTGTAGCCCATCTGGGTAAAAAGGTTACTAATGAAAATGAAGCTGACATCGGCTCGGATCAGGATGTCTTCAACAACATAAAACCCCAAACCAACTCACCGGATAATGACAACGGTGACGATGGTGTTATCTTCCCGCTCAGTATGCCAAAATGCCGCTGGACTACGCTTGACTATATTGTCAACGTTATCAACCCGGGTACCAACCTCTGGGTCAATATCTGGTGCGACTGGAATCGTGATGGTGACTGGGATGATGACATTAACACCGACCAGGCCCTTGTTTGTTCCAGGGGAATTGTGTCCGAATGGGCGGTACAGAATCAGTATCTTATCAATCTGCCGGCCGGATTAAATCAGCTAACAACTCCGGCGTTCCTGTCATGGCATCCGGATAAAGGTACTGAGGAAATATGGATGAGAATCACTCTTTCTGAGAAGCCATGGACTGGCGGTAGTACTCCTGGCGTCAGTGGTAATGGTGGTTCCGGACCACAGGATGGATACGATATAGGTGAGACGGAAGATTACTACTTCATTCCGGATACAAGCTTCTCGATATGTGAAGATTATAACGGCGATGGAGAAATTAACCTCCAGGACCTGGCATATCTCACATCTGAATGGCTTGAGAATTGTCCGTAGCAGCTTTGTAGAATATGTGATTTGTATAAACAAAGGGCTGTGAGTATAATACTTGCAGTCTTTTTTTCATTAAATAAGCCAGTTCACAGAACACCCCTCAACTACCCATTTAAAACGCCTCAAGAGGCCATTTATCGACAAACTCGTCTTGAGTGGGGTGATAGTGAGAAGAAATCTGATTGATAGTCAGGCTCTATACAATTTTATTCCCTGCATCAGGTAGAAGTATTTGTGAATAAATGGGCCGTCTTTTCGTTCAGGAGAACCCAAATGGTGTATATACCAATCGCGGTTCCAATGGGTATATTAACCAAGTCAAGAATTCCGATTATCAGCACCAGAATCCTTGCCCAGCCTCTGCGCTTCAGAAGCCCTATGCCCCCGATAACTTCCGGCACCGAGAGCAGAAGAATAAAACCGCACAGCGTAGTACCTACAATTCCAGTAACGGTCACTGCGTGCGGATCGCCCGAGATAAGGCCTCCAAAAATAATTACTACAAAAAGGAATAGACCGACCATAATTCCCATCGCCCCAAAGACAATGTTGATTACGGCCACAAGCGTGACATGCTTTTCCATCGGATTGGCCTGAATAACGTCAATATCAGCCGATAGTCTGGCTCCACACTGAGAACACCGATTTTCTTCAGCCATAAAAATAACCTCCTTTTATAATACCAACCGCTTTAAGACCTGCATTTTTCACTTCTTTGTTATGGATTCCAATATTACAATAAAGAATGTCGCAATTGGCCCAAGTAGTAAAGAGACCAAGAACCAGGCTATACCACTGCGATTTTTTGATTGAGCCAGTCCGGCATTTATCATTGCCAGTGTTCCCCATCCAATCGCATATGAAGACTGGTGAGAAATATTTGTAATCATTGATTATTTTCGCTTCATCGCTGTCAAAAAGATACATCTTCACCAATGACCAATTTTAGGACGACCTGTTTAATTTTCTCAAAGTCGCTATATTATGCCGCTCGGAAACATTTACTTCTATAACGATATACGCTCCGAGGCCCAATTCTATTCAAATTATCTCATTTTTTCTTATGAATCCAACAGCAGAGCTTGCGTTTATCGTTTACTCTAAGCACACAGAAGGTCATTTAGACGACGAACGCGTCTTGAGGGGGTATTTTGGGGGTGCAAATTGTAAATTTTCTTAAAAAAACTGTAACATTTTCCAATCACTATGCGTCTTATATTATGGAAGCCCCTGTCTGCTATTATCTCGTTATATAACCACCCTCCTTAAACGGGCAGGGGCTTTTTTGGTCAGCAATCAGTTTGTGTCAGCTAATATTCACTTAACGAAAAGACATGAACTAAGAGAAACCTTATTATTGTATACTACTTCACTATACACATATTAATTAATCGCCAGCACCTTGACTTATGTCAGCTCTAAGTCATCATGCGTCCTTTGATGGCCCGTTTATACGACGAACTTTTTTTGACCCTAACCTCAAATTACCCTTCGGCTTGAGTTTGGCCTCTTGAGACGGCTCATCCGAATAACTTCGATAACACCGTGTTTTTGCATTCCTGAGTTCATTTCTTATAATTTAAATAGGAGATTGTGACTATTTGTAATCAGACAGAGCTTACTATTATGCCGGCTATTATGGCTGTACGGGCACTTGCTATCGTCCTTTTGGTGTTCAACTGATGATGAATTGTGAAGCTTGGGAATGTAGAAGATATGAAAAAGGCCGAAGTAAAACCTGATGAAGAATTAACCCGTGCAGTCAAAACTTTAGAGCAAATTACAGACGAGTGGATTGAGCAACAAGCGGGTAGATTTGAAAACACCATAGCGACTTTCCACAAAAAGCGGATTTCAGATTGTGACGTTTTAAAAACTTTCAAGAATACGATGTACAAAAGGCGGCGGTTTGACAATATCTTAGAAAAGTTCCGCTTATTTATACTCAATATCCCTGAGTCGCTTATGAAGAAGATATGGAATATACTTGTGTGCTCAATCGAATTTATGCAAAAAGTCGAAAGGTATAGGGATAAAGCGGATAAAAAGCCATGACCCTGGTTTTTGGTATGTTAATTTTTTCAACACAGCAGCAGCGCCAACAGTAGAACCTATTCGACATATCGTGGAACTTACAAGGAAATATTTAGCCCCTCATCTTCCAAAATAAATCGCCTTAGAGGCCATTTAAACAACGAATTTAGTTTGAGTTACATAATCAATAGCCACCACACCAATTTGATAATCCCCATCAAAATAGGAGAATATAGGGCTATGTTTGACTATTGTAGAACATTATAATCCTTCTCAGAGCCATCTTAGAGATAATCCTGTGAACGACCGGAGAGCTTGCATTTATAAGAGAAGTTATGTATTGTAAAGTAATCATCCTGACGGAATGAAATGTTATTGATAGTAAACAGAGAATCCCGGCATATATACTTTTAAGTGGGCTATCAAAGGACTTAAGGTGACACGAAGAGGCTTTTTGAAATCAGTTGGATTGACTGGACTATCATTCCTTTCTAAAGTATCCCCTGCGAAAGCACAGAAAAAGAGACCTAATATCCTTTGGATAATTGCTGAAGACTACAGTCCCGATTTGGGCTGCTATGGCAATATAATAGTCCATACGCCCAAAATCGACGGACTGGCTCGCAGCGGAGCAATTTACACTCGTGCCTATACATCCGCACCGTCGTGCTGTCCGAGTCGATCGGGTATGATGACCGGTGTGTGGCAGATTGCTATCGGGGCCCATAACCAACGACCGGCTATAAAGAAACTTCTACCCAAAGGGATTCATGTGATTACGAAATATTTCCGTGATGCCGGTTACTTCACAGCCAATATTCGTAACTTTGCACAAACGCCCTATGGCAGGGCAGGAACCGGTAAGGATGATTTTGGCTTCCTGCCATATCAACAGAAGGTCTGGGATTCAAATCGATGGTCTGATCTTCAGAAGAATCAGCCCTTTTATGCTCAAATGACAATCAGCAATACCCATCGCAGTTTCATCAGATCTGCATCAGTCGCAGAATTTCAGGTTGATTCTGCTAAAGTTAAGGTACCCCCATTCTATCCCGATGTGCCTTTGGTCAGACAGGACTTTGCCGATTATTATGCCTCCACTAATGCTCTCGATGTATTTGTCGGTAAAGTGCTAAAACGCCTGGCCCAAGATGGCCTCGATGAAAACACTATTGTGATGTTTATTGGTGACCACGGCCGGCCAATGTTGCGTGGAAAACAATTCCTGTATGAGCAGGGCATTCGTATTCCTATGATCATTCGCTGGCCCGGGCATGTCCGGCCGGGAACAGTTATCGATGAATTAATCAGTGCTCTGGATTTGGCCCCAACGTTTTTGAAACTGGCTGGAGTTGATGTGCCCGAGCATATGCATGGCCATGTTTTTTTGGGGCCAGACCAAGATAAGCCGCGCAGGTATATATTTGCAGCACGTGACCGGATTGATGAGGCAGTTGACCGCATCCGATGCGTGCTTGATAAACGATTTAAATATATCCGTAATTATATGCCGAACATGCCTTATCTTCAGCCTCAGGTCTACCGCGAAATGAATTACCCTACACGAGAGCCGCTGATGCAAATGTATGCCCGGAAGAAACTGAATAAAGTTCAGGTACAATTTTTCCAATCTAATAAGCCTCCAGAAGAATTATATAACTTACAGAATGATCCCTGGGAAATTGAAAATCTGGCTAACAATCCCAAGTATCAGAATGAACTGAAAGGGTTACGCCAGGTACTTGAAATGCGACTGACAGAGGTCGGTGATAAGGGAGCGACTCCGGAACCGATGGTGGAATATATCCAGATCATGGAAGAAAGGACTGTTAAACGTAATCGCTGGGTGGAATCAGGTCGCAAACTGCCGCAGACCTGGCAGCAGAGCCAAAGATGATCGATATTCATATTCGATTCATTTTGAGATTATTTGAAAGATCAGGACAAGCATTATGTGCAAACGAGACGGCTTTACCCCGTTAGAAAATAAAATTACCAATCGGGAAAAGAGAAAATTTCCTGAAAGACACAGGGAAATATATGTTCGGCAACGACAACGCAGCTTTCGAATAGGGTTTACTTTAATAGAGCTTTTGGTAGTGATTGCCATCATCGCATTGTTGATGGCAATATTGATGCCGTCACTACAGCGGGCAAGAAAACAGGCAAGAGGGATTGCTTGTCAGTCAAACCTCAAGCAGTGGGGCACTATATTTGCCATGTATACCGACGACAATAATGGCTTCTTTCCCAGACGCACGCAGTCGTCCGGCCGTTGGATCAATGTCCTGTATGACTACTACTACCGGGAAGAGAAGATACGCTGCTGTCCGATGGTGACAAGAATTAAGGTCCCGACTTACCCGCCTGGGGCCAGCAGCACACTTGAAGCAGGTGGTGACACATTTACATCCTGGGGCAAGGTGGGTATGACGCCAAACGAAGAGTGGGGGCCGGTCGGCACCTACGGCAGCTATGGAATCAACCACTGGGTTTATGTGGCCGGGCAAGATCCGCTTTATGGCCAGTCCGCTAAATACTATTGGGGGACGGTCAATGTCAGGCGAGGCAATAACATTCCATTGTTCATGGACTGCTGGTTCTTTTGCAGTGGACCGGAGAATGATGATACGCCACCAAGCTATGACGGCGAACGGTTCTCGCCTCACACGGATTCCATGAACCGCTTTTGCATTAACAGGCACCAGCAGGGTATAAACGGCATCTTTTTGGACTATTCGGCCAGAAAGGTCTGGCTAAAGGAATTGTGGCGGGTAAAATGGGCCAAAAACTTCAGTTTAACGGCACCTTTGCCAAACTGGCAGACCGAAGCTCCCTGGATGGCAAACTTCAAAGGACCTTGAGTAACTGAGCAAGAATATACAATAAACTTTGTTCGTATAAAAAATATTGTCTTATCCTCACACCCCTGCGGTTCGTCTCGCTTTTTCCTCTTCCTCCAAACCGCAGGGGCTATTTTCTATTTGTAAGATCTATTGTTAAATCCACAAAACGCCCCCCCATCTTACATAGGTTCTCCCGATTTATATCGGACATAGCGAAAGCTGTTAATTTAGATCATTAGTCGATTTGCTTAGCATAAAAATAGTAACTATACTTTATATGTGCTTGATTTTACAACAATCCTGCCTTTTTGGTAGTCGAAGGCCGTAAATTGCAAAAGAAGAAAGGGAAATCCCATGTTCACGAGAAAAGAAATTTTATTACGAAAATTACGGTTTGTAGTGCTGATAGTGATTTCATCCAATATTTACACACAGGCTGTTGCAGAACAGCAAGATTCCAACAAAGAGGACTATCCAGAAATGTCTATCGAGAAGCTGATTAATCTTAATCCTGCCAAAGTTTCCTGGAAAGAAAGCACCCTTTTTGAAACATCCGACTCAATCACCTTATTAATACAGGAAGATATTCGAGAATCCGGATATCAATCGATTCCTGAACTTCTTCGGATGGCCCCTGACGTCAACGTTGCCAGGATCGATTTGAATGAGTGGGCTCTCATAAACGGTGCTTCCAATAGTCTCTATGCTGAAACATTAAGCCGGCGGACGCTTTATTTCCCTTTGTCTTTGGATGCTTACATGAATGTTCCGGACGTAACGCTTGAAAATATCGAGCAAATAGAAGCTATACGAGACCCGGAAGAAACGCTGTCGATTGCAAATGTTCTTACGGGGCTTCTCTGGCAGGTTAACGAAAACATGGACATTTCGATTGTTGGACAGGATCTCTTAGACAGGCTACGGCCTGAATTCGGGAATGATAATGCAACGGCTACTGAGCCGAAACGTGCCATATTTGTAAAATTAACCTGGCGATTCTAACAGGTCAAGGATACTGTTGGTAAATTGTAAGAACTTTTTTTATACTGTTCCCGCTTCGGTGTCGATTGTTCCTATACCTTCTGGTCGTGCTATATTATCCGCATTTGCAACATACTGACCTCTTCGTTCCGGTAGTTCTGTTTCATCCGCATTTACGACGTACTGACCTCTTCGTTCCGGTAATTCTGTGTTATCCGCATTTACGACGTACTGACCTCTTCGTGGCTGCTCCTGGCAAACCTGCTCTTGAGATTCTTCAAGTGCTGTTTTTTGGGCCTCATCCGGAACCTGAGGTTGTTCTTCGATACTCATAATTCACCACCTTTCAGCCGATTATTAAAGTATTCCGACCGTGCCTGTTCTTTTTGAAACGTCTGTAAACGATATGAATTATGAGCGATTCTCCGTTCCCCTTTGGAAGACTTCATGCTCGACAAGCACCTTCGCCTCTTCGGGTGTGAATTCCCGGCCGCATGCAATGCAGTAAAAACCGATTTTGCTGTCAAAATGTACCTCTCGACGGCGACATTGGGGACAGATTACATCTTGATTTGTCGTATCAAACATTTTTCTATCAGACCTCCCTCTTACCCTGAAACACTTGTTATTCGCTCCAAATGTTCTATCGGCAAAATCCAGTCAGATGTTAAGCTATAAAGCCGCTCTTTTTGGACTAATCTGCATTAAAATCCACTGAACCATAAAGCTGATTTGATCCGGATTATCGGCCTAACGATTTTAGAAATACCTGAGAATAAAATTCTTCAGTCCTGTTAGAGTTTGGTCGATAATTTCAGATGGAGGCAGCTATATCCGGAATTCAGGAGGTATATCGAACTACAAACCTTGTCAATAAAAGACTTACGACGTGACTTTGTCTTAGACTTGACGAAACAGGCCCCGGATTCAACGATTCGGGGCTTTTTTGTCCACAGTTAAAACTCAAAAAGCACTACGATGGCCCATATTGCAAATCAGAGCACGTTCGTCCATTCTACGGCCTCAGACCCCCCTTAAATCGATAGTTGAGAAACAAACGAAACAAATACATACCACAAAGGCTATATCAGAAGAAATAATCGCTACAACGGCCTACTGGGCGCTTTAAATTGAAAGATAAGGCAGAGGATGCCGCTTCATTAAACAGGTCGAGAACACGAGGGTGGATTAAAAACGTTTTGTGAGGGTTAGGGCCATCAGTTGGCCTTTAGGACTGTCGACAGCGTGGAACTCCCAGAGATATCGAAACGTAAGAAACATGCTCTCTGAGGGTATGGCCAGGTTGACTTCCGGCCCTATTGCGTGGACTTGGTCATGTATGGACTTTGACCATATTACGTCGGAACCACTGTCATCGGTTACTTGCCAATGACTGTAACCGGCCAGGCCAACTTCAAGTGTTTCGTCTATTGCCTTGCCGATGCCCCATTCGAAGTGGAAGTTGTCACCAGGCTTGATATCAGAGTGGTCTTTATTGCTATGAGTTTCGTAGCGAGCCAGGATTGCTGCGGACCATGTTTTTTCTTCGTTGAGGTAGTATGTGGCCCCTCCGGTGAACATGGTTGTCCAGAAGTCCTTACCGGGTGAGGCGGGATTGCGTTTATTGTATTGGCCGGTTGGTGCGAAGAAGTCCAGACCAACGGCCAGGTCATAACGGTCCCTGTGCCATGCTATGCTTAATGGTGAGAAATCGATATCTCCCAGGCCGAAATCATTGTCCTTTACGCCTGCTGCGTTTATCTCGAAATCGGTATAGACTATGGGCATGACTGCATGAACGAAGTAATCACCGCCGAGGACCTTTTTATCCGTGACCCAGATGAGCCGGTGAACATTGGAAAAGACGCTCAAATCAAATCTGTTATCGATGCGATCACCATTTCTGTCGGTCAGGTCATTTGAGCTATAAAATACGGAATAAAGGCGGTAGTACAGACCCGGGGGAGGAACAGATCCGCTCCTGATGCCTTCGACACCGTTTACGTAATGTCCTGTTTCGCCGGCAATGGTTTTGCCCGAGAAAACTATCAAAAATACAAGGAATGTACATACGGCTGTTATTAACTTCACTTGAATTTCCTTTAATCAAACCGTCATGAGTGGCCCTTTGTTTCACAATAGCACTTTTGATTATATCACGTTCGGTCGCGGTAGTGCAACCTATAGACAGTGTGCAAAGCACGGATTCAAAGAGATAAAGAGTAGACATAAGAA
>CAZZAX010000172.1:0-11720 GCA_964653075.1 uncultured Pirellulales bacterium | reverse complement strand
AAGGTGCTTACTGATTAAGCCATTTCAGGCCGATGGTAGTCCTTACGGGCGAGAGTAGGTCATCGCCAGGATTATAAAGGGTCGGTGGTAAACCACCGGCCCTTTTCCTTTGCGCTTTTTAAAAATACTTTTTTCTCTTGACAATACAGTTCATAGGTTTTTTGATAGATCCCGTGGAACATCAACGTAATGGAACAGATGGGACAAGAAAGGCCGTCCACAGGAATTGAGCTGCTTAGATTAACATGCGAGCGAGAATAATTCCTAATGCGTATATGCAGGGTCTCGAATGAAAGAAAGGAGAGGAAGTTATGTCTGATAATAATGTAATTCAGAATGAGGAAGAGCAGCCGAACAAAACACCAGGCAAAAAGGATAGCATCTTTAGTCGTATCAGGATGGAACTGAGCGAAGCACAAGTAAAGAAATATCGAAAATTCATTTTGGGTGTGGCAGCGATATCGTCTGGAATCTTTGCATTTTGCGATGGATTCGGGCGGTGGTGGTTCGGGTTCCGGCCAGGCGCATGGGTCGCAATTACAATAGCAATCGCTCTTAATGTGGTTTGGCTGATGGCGGTCTGTGGATATATGTCAGAATCGCCGGAAAAGAAAATCAAGGTTTCTTTGAATGCGTTGTTGATGATTGCCCTTCCTGCTCTCGTTTTAGGTATTATCCTAGGTAGCATTACCTTGCACTGGCGCAATACGGAGAAGATAGTGATCCTCGTCGAGTCGTTCGATGGAGTTGGGAAGGACCCATACTATGTGGCCAAGGCAGTGAAGAGCCAGCTTGAGAGAAGTATTCGCCTGTTGGATCGACACCGTATTACAGTTGTTCTGGGAAAACAGTACGACAGGGAAAGCAGAAAAGATATCCCGCTTGATGAACGCGCACTAAAGTACCGCGCCGATATGGTCATTTCAGGATGGTATACGGAAATGAATTCTGACCTTCCGGAAGGAGATTCTGAGATATTATTCACTGCCAACTTTTATGTTGTTCGTGTCCCCCAAAGCCTTCCTGCCATATTTCGCAGACATGAGGAAAGTTATCCTAAGACGTTGATTTTCAGTAGAAAGGAAATCGAGAACTTCACTGTCCATTCTACATTGGCAAGCCTGCTGGAATACGAATTTGTTCTGATGATTGGGGCCGGAGCATATGCCGCTGGAGATTGGAAGACAGCGGAATACTATTTTGGCGAAGCTCTGGAACGAATTAAGCAGAGCGAGAAAGAGGCATTGGAGAAGAGCAAGGCAACTGAACAAAAGTCATTGAAGTCAAGACAAAAGAGGGTGTATTCCGAGGAGCGTATAGCAGGGGACAAGGCAATGCTCACGCTATATCTTGGGAATTGTCTGCTCAATCAGCGACAGCTCGATTTGGCAATTGGACACTTTCATGAAGCAGTCCGGCTGGCGAGGGAGGTCTCTGCGATTGACATAAGCTACGACTATATTGTCTCTCATGCTTTATTGAATCGTGGAATTGCTTATCGAGAGAAGAATGCATTCGAACTTGCGGCCAGAGATTTCGGAGAGGCCGAGAAGTTTTCTCCACTTACTGACGGAATTCGACGGCGGCGCTTAGAAGAACCACGTTCTTACAGCAGGCAAGTATTGCAGACATCGGCCGGCGGTTACCTCAATCGCGGTGAAAAGTATATACAGAACAGAGACGGTGCGTATGCCGGGGTGGAACTGAAAACAGCCGTTGAGATGTATCGGGAACTTCGCCAAGAGGCAATTGATCCCAACCGGCAGATAGATTATAGTATTCTGCTTGCGCGGAGCCTTTTAGGCCTTGGAAAGTCGCATCTTCGATTAGCGCTGCCTCAACTCAAGGATGACAAACATACGGAGCAGGCTGTCTCATGCCTGAATGAGTCTTATGATATCACTAAAGAATTGGAGAACAAAGGGATTTCAGAACCTAAGAGCGTACGTGAGCTTAGTGCTGATTGTCTTCGCCATTTGGGAGAAGCGTATAGGGCCCAGGATCAAAATGATGTGGTTGAAAAGGCGATAGGCTACCATGAAGAAGCCAGAGACATCTGGCTTAAATTTAAGGAGGACCCAAACACGAGCGAAAAAGAACAGGCTCGCATTGCAAGCATAATTGCGGGAGAACTGACTCGTATCGGCAATGTCTACCGCAAACTCGACGACCTTGAACACCCCAGGACCGACCCTAATCGCCGCAGACAGGAGTTGACGAAGAAGGCTATAAAGTCCTATGAAGATGCCGTTAAGATGTGGATGGATGAGAATAAAAGTGAGATCTTACTTTCAGATTCTTTTGGATCTGAAAGCGATATAACAAAAGCGGTTGAAAATAAAACTGCTCACCACCTGGCTTTTTCACTTTTAAATCTTGCTGATGCATATATTAACCAGCCTGATCCCAACGAGCAGGACATAGCACTTTCCTGCAGACTCTTGATATTTGCCAGTGATTGCTATGAGAGTGCCCACAAGATGCTGGACATTGACAAGGACCGCGAATGGATCGAGAAGTTAAGACACGAAGAGTACAACTACAGCTTGACAGATGATCTTGCCTGGTGTCTGACTCTTTATGGTTATGCGCTTACCAGGAAGGCGTGCAAAGACCCGAACAGTATTGAGATTTATAAGCAAGCGAATGAAAAACTTGAAGATGCAAGGGATTATTATCACGAGCAGTTACCGGTTAAGGATTACTCAAATCTTGTACTTAATCTCTTCGCTCTTTCCCTTACGGAGCACAAACTGGATACACATCAACACTCCCTCAAGGCAATAGAGACGTTCCACGAGGCATGTTTGACATTAAGGGATCTTACTCGAAACGAGAAGAAGGTCTGGTATGTGGACCATGTGTGTGAGATTTTGGATGAGCTAAGGTCTGATGATAAATTTTGGAGCGACGTAAAAAAAAGCAACAAAGAAGATTTCAAGGACATAAGAAACTGGCTGATTTCAGACACAGTGCGGGCCGGACGGAGTGCGCTGGATAGGATCATAGATGATGCTGAAGAGATAATTAATAAAGGAACATGGAATTGATGATGTTGTCTGTTTTCTGATAGGAAGTTAACATAAAGGATAATAAGGCAAAGAAAGGAGAAGCAAAGATGCGAAAACGGATTAAAGTGACTGTCCAGATTTTATTGACGATTATTGCCCTAGTTCAATTGAACGGATGTACAGTATCTGCCGTTTCCACCGGTCAAGGGCAGGCTTACAAGTCCTGGTCATTGGGGCCGTTCTTCAAGCAGGATTTGGTCAATCCAATCATGGAGCCCAGGGCGGACAGCAAATTCACCTGCCCGGTCAGGCAGGAAGCGGTCCGATGGGAAGAGAAGGACGTGTTCAATCCTTCTGCCGTGGTCAAAGATGGAAAGATTTATCTGATCTATCGTGCGGAAGACACGGTTGGTCAGTTTAACGGCACCTCACGAATAGGGCTGGCGGTCAGTGAAGACGGGCTAAACTTCGACCGTAAGTGGGAACCTGTCCTGTATCCAGACAATGATCGTCTGCGAAACTACGAATGGGAAGGGGGAATCGAGGATCCTCGTGTTGTTGAGGACGAGGACGGCACCTACTACATAACGTATACCGCCTATGACGGCTGCAACGTAGAGTTGATGATCGCATCTTCTACGGATCTTCTTAATTGGGAAAAGCACGGGCCCGCACACAAAGATTACGCTGACGAAAAGAATATCTATTTCAAGTCCAAGGCCGGAGCGATTGTGTGCCGCCAGGTGGGAGATCGGCATGTTGCTGCGAAGATCAATGGCAAGTATTGGATGTACTGGTTTAATGATGTCGATGATCGAACTAGTCTCACTCGTCATATATGCTGTTCGACTTCTAAGGACTTAAAGAACTGGGACCCTGTTATGGAACAGGACGGTACAATGAAGGTTGTATTGAAGCCGCGGAAGGGCATGTTTGACAGCCGTCTGAATGAGCCGGGCCCTCATGCGTTGGTTACGAACAAAGGAATTGTCCTGATCTATAACGGAATGAACTTGCCCGGAAACCATCCTGACTGGGACAAGCGCTTAAAAGCCGACACATATTCAGCCGGTCAGGCCCTTTTTGCCCTCGATGATCCGAGCCGGCTTGTCGACCGCACAGATCACTACTTTATGACCCCTGACAAGGAATACGAAACTAAGGGACAGATCAACCTTGTGTGTTTTCTTGAGGGGCTTGTTCATTTCAAAGGAAAATATTTTTTATACTACGGCACAGCAGACTCGAAGATCGCAGTAGCGGTCTGGGATACGAAAGATAAGGATTCCATTCCCTTATGGGATGAAGAGCCCTGATGCTATTGGTTTAATTGCTTATGATGATAATCGGCCGTGCGGGTTTGTTATGGGATTAACAGGCAGCTTCATAAATGGCTCAATGAACTGGCAATGCCGGGATAGTGTTACGATAGCACGAACCTGGGTTGATCCTGAAGTCAGAAGAAAAAGAATCGCAAGTGTGCTAACGGATACTGTGAAGGACTGGGCGTGCGAAAAGGGTGTTGGGCGACTTGAACTACAAGTTACAGAGAACAATGAAGCTGCTAAAAGTTTTTATAAATACCTTGGATTTACAGACACCGGCCGGCGTGAACCCCTTGTTTCTAATCCAAAACTTCAAATCTACTTCATGATGCTTAAACTTTGAACTGTGAAGCTCAACAGGTCCCTTAAGAATGCTCGAAATAAAATTTATAAAAGACGAGTGGAAATCCCACTTGATCTTTTCCTTTTGGAATGTGTATAGAACGATTCGAGGAATTTGAAAATGGAAAAAGGACTCAGGTATCACCATATTGGAATCCCGACCGATGTTCCGCGAGAGAATGAGGAATATCTTGAGAAGTTTAAGACGTATTGCACTGCATATGACACAAGCCCATACGGAGTTGAGTGGATGCGTTTTGAAACAGACTCACCACTGCCAGAGCTTGTTAAAACTGTTCCGCATGTGGCATTTGTAGTTGAAGATATGCTGGAAGCTATTGACGGCAAGGATATTCTGATCAAGCCTAACAGTCCCACTGATGGAGTTACTGTGGCATTTATAGTCGATAATGGTGCTCCGGTTGAGTTTTTGCAGTTCGAATAAAGAAGAAAGTAAAAAGGGAAAAGTGGTAAATTGCCAAAAACCCATCTTTTCAAGAAATTTGTTATTGTCCCAAAGGTTGTAAGGAAATAGCTTTTATGGCAGATTCGGCAGGTTGTTTTGTCCGTAGCGGCGGGCCTCCTCGGTCATTAGTTTTGTCAGCTCTTTTTTAACATCTTCCGGCAGGTCCGGTGGCTGATAATTTTCCAGCAGTTTTTCCACTTCACGATGGGCCCTCTGCCCGAGTGTCAGGGCGCCTTTTTCTTCCCATCGCGACCTGCGGGCGCGGTCGATGACCGGGCCTGGGAAAATGTGTTCCGTCTTAAGATATCGCCGGGTATGTTCGGAGATGAGCAGGTGTTTTTCTTTGAGCAATTCCCGGAATATTCCCATCGCGGGGAAGTCTTCTTTCGGTTCAATCCCGGCGATTAATCGCTGCGCCATGCAGCAGATTTCGTTGTCCAGTACGAGTTTCTCGAGAGAAAGACAACTTTCGAAATCGAGCATACCGGGGCCTGAGATGTTGTTTATGCCGGACAGCGCAGCCAGTATGGCACCGATTCCGCTCTCCAGACCCGCCTGGGCGTCCAGCTCTTTGGCGTCGCTCAGAGAGATGTATGCCTGGGTGGGCAGGTTTAGGTACTTGCCGATTTCATTATAGGCGCAGTCGGTCATCATGGTCTCGATGGCACCCATTGGGGTGGTTTCGTGCCGGACGTCGAATATGGCCGGCGAGCCGCCGTAAAGGATGGGCGTGCCGGGACTGGCCGTCTGGCTGATGACGATGCCGCTGAGAGTTTCGGCCGTATGCTGGATAAGTGTCCCGGTCAATGTCACGGGGGCCATGAATCCCGACAACGGCATGGCGATAAACTCAAGCGGAATAAAATACCTTGCGCAATCCAGCAGGTTTTGCGAAGTGACCTCGCACCATTTCAGAGGGGAGGTGGGGCAGCAGGAAAAGATAGTAAGAGGTTTTTCTTTGAGAGCTACCGATGCGCCTCGAACGGCAAGCTGGAAATCTTTCATTACCTCGAAAGATTCGATTGTAAAAGCGCCGGTAACTACGGGCTTGCTGCCGTACAGCAGGCTGAGATAAAGGCGGTAGCTGTCGGAAATTACTTCGGGTACATCGGTGGATATCAAAGCGGTACTCGTCGATTCGATATTGTCGAGCTGTTCGGTCACTTTTACGAAGTTGACATAATCAGCGGTGACGGCCTTACGCATTTTCCTTTCTTGAGAATCAAGAATATTCAGGGCGGTCGATCCGGGAGTGAAATAGACATTGTCACCCGAGAAATCATGCGTCCTTTTTCCGGCGACATCGTAAAGACCAAACGATTCGGGGGCGGCTTTCAGGGACTTATCAATAATCTCATTGTTGAGGACGGCATGACTTCTTTCCATGTCAACCGTGCAGCCGCAGTCCGAAAGCATGACCAGTACAGTTTTGTTGTGAATTTCAACCCCGAGCGTGCAAAGTATGTCAGTCGCCTCGGAGACAATTTGTTGGATAAGTTGGTCCGTCAAAAATCTGATTGTTGGTCTCAAGGCAATATTCTTTCAATAATTACTATATCTGACCTGACATTTCCCATATTAAACGCTCAGCTACGCCGCTAAGCCTAATTTCCATTAGAATATCAAACCTATCTCGGAAAGTCAAGATTTTTTTAACTTCATTTCGAGGATATTTCAGCCACAATAATCGCAAAAATAAGAATTTGGCAGCTGATTATCAATCTTATGACGCACCTTTACCATTGTCTCCGCCTGAAAAACAAGTTTTCCAGTTATCCTTAGCATTATCCATCTCCCGGAGTCACTGCAACAAGTGTCAAGCGACTAATACGCTCAAGGATTTCACAGAACAAAGCCTTCGGCACGGCCACCTCTGTCATCTGAAATATCACGTATCTTGAATGCCTTACCACTTTGGCGTCACCGGCGGTGCCGTGGGCGCGAATTGGGTTAGTGGTGCTAAACGGGTGGGGCCCGGGAGACGATGAAGCTTTATTTTGCGTGCCGGAAAGAGGGGATTGATTCGGGCAGGGAGTATTATGTCTGGCGAAATGAGGGTAAAAATCACGGTCTGGTCGGGCTGCATCGACAAATATGGGGGCCGGTAGAGAATGTCTGGCTGTCGTGGTTTGCAGTGCACCCGGAACATCATGGAAAAGGGATAGGCAGCGCGTTAATGGATTTGATAACAGAAAAAGCCAGGCAGGTTATAAGAACTTTCTGATTGAGACATACGACAGTCCGACGTTCGAGAAGGCGCGTTCTTTCTATAAGGCGAAGGGTTTTTCCGAGATTGGCCGGATAGAGGATTATCTTCCGGACGGGGCCGCGATGATTGTTTTTGGCAAGAGAATACAAAATTGAGAAATTAATGATGTTTATTATGCTCTATGTTTGTTATGCGGATTTTACTATATAATTTTCAATGCTATGAAAAATACGTGCAGCCATAGTGTTCAAAGTGTGAAACTGGGTTGGACGCGGTGCTATTTGTTGAAGTGTACCGGCGGCTATTTGCTTATTGACGTTTATTACCCCGGTTATTACGCTAAGTTTGAGAAGAAGCTTGCCAGGACAGGGATAGCGGCCTCGGAAATAAAGTATCTGTTTCTGACCCATCATCATGATGACCACGCCGGCTTTGCGGCAGAGCTGGTTCGGTATACGGGATGCCGGGTCATAGCTCACCGCAATGCGTTATCGGCGCTGGAAAAGGGCAAATATGAAGGTACTGCTAAACCATTCAATCGGCGCGTCCGGATAGCCTTGTCATGTTATACGTTGTATTGCAGGCTATATAATAAAGACTTTACTTTTCCACCGGTGAGGCTCACCGAGAGGGACATTGTAATCGATGGTGATAATGATGAGTTTCTAAAGGGGATCGGCATTGACGGGGTCATTTTACATACGCCCGGCCATACGAGCACGGGAGATTCTATTTCAGTTTTGCTATCTGACGGGAGCGCTTTTGTCGGCGATATTGCGATGAATTTCCTTCGGTGGACAGGGGTTGGGAACAGGCCGATTTACGTTGATAACATCGAGACTGTTTATGAAAGCTGGCGAAAGCTTCGAGCGCGCGGGGCAAGAGTCATCTATCCGGCTCATGGCAATTGCTTTTTCGCCTCAAAATTAGATAAATCAGCGGGGCTTGCCATATCGACCTGAAGCGGTTATTATATGCGATTATGCCGCATTAGAGAAGCGGCAGGTGCAGCAGGTCAATGGTTACTTAAAGTTGTATGAAAGGAATCCATTATGAGCGGAAAAGGCATTTCTCGGCGTCAGTTCATTAAGGGTACGGCCGTATTAGCGGGTACCACTTTGTTGTCATCATGTAAAACCGGACCATTGGCCTTTGGGCGCAAGCCGACGGCCGTGGATCAGGTGTCTTTGGGCAAGACAGGAATTAAGCTAAGCCGTCTTGGTATCGGTACGGGCAGCAGGGGCGGCAGCATTCAGCGGGCTTTGGGGGCGGACGGCTTTAACCGGCTGATACGTTATGCCTATGATCAGGGGATTACGTATATCGATACGTCCGACAGCTACAAGACGCACACGATGGTCCGGGAGGCGATAAAGGGCCTTCCACGTGAGAAGCTGTTTATTCAGTCGAAGATGCCGGGGATTCCGGAGAAGCCCCGTAAGGTTCTGGACCGCTATCGTACGGAATTAGGTGTTGATTATATCGACAGCCTGCTATGTCACTGTATGGTCAAGTCCAACTGGGAGGACGACCACAAGCGGATGATGGATGTTTTCGAGGACGCCAAGGACAGGAAGATTATACGGGCACATGGTGTATCGTGTCATACGCTGCCTGCGACGACCAAGGCGGCCGAGCTGGATTGGGTTGACGTTAATCTGGTGCGGATAAATCCTCAAGGTGCGCATATGGATACGCCGGCTGAGATATGGAACGCCGTGAGTGATTCGTCTCATTTACCAGATGTTCTCAAGCAGGTGAAGATTATGCGGCAAAACCGGCACGGCGTTATCGGTATGAAAATCATCGGGAACGGTGATTTTACAGAAGCCCAGGATCGTGAGAAATCGATACGCTTTACGATGCAGTCCGGTCTGGTTGACGCGGTTGTGATTGGCTTCAAGAATGCCGGTGAAATCGATGAGGCCATTACGCGCATCAATAGCGCCCTTGCTGAGATTGCCTGAGAGCGCGATTCGGGAAGGCCCTTCGACTACGCTCAGGACAGGTAGTAAAGAATTTAGACCCGGTTAGATTAAAATAACTATCTAAGTGGGTAAAAATTGAGAATGTAGAATTAACAGAAGGTATGTGCCCTGCCGATTGCGTTCGAGGCGGCATGAAGACCTTTGAGAAATCATACCCTCCTGCCGCAAGAGTTGTTATTTAACATTGCAGCATAAAATCATCTATAAAATGCCGGGATAAACGAATCTTTTTTTGGCTATTTGCAATTTATTTTTTAGGCTTTATATTGGAAAGAGTCACCTTTGGGGGTTTGGGATGGAGCAAAGAATGTCTTAATACGATAAGGGCATAAAGAATGGGACTCGGAAATTTATCGGCTGCCAACTTAGGTCCATTAATCATTAACGAAGCTTACGACGGCGTTTCTGATTCCACGAAAGCAATAGCGTCGGGTCAGAATGTCCATGACCAGACGGCGCTTTTAATTATAGCAGGACAACTGCGGGCTGACGTGGCAGTGAATATGCAGGGTGTTCGTAACGCTAATGATGCAATCTCGATGGTGCAGACATTCGACGCGGCCGCGGGCAGAATCAATACAAATCTACGGCAAATGGCAAGGCTTGCGATGCAGGCGGGGACGGGCACATTTTCGGACGTGCAAAAGGCGGCAATAGCGGCGGAATTTAATGAGCTGGCTGCTGAAATCAACCGGGTGGCCGGCAATACCCAGTTCAACGGCAATAATCTGTTAGGCGGCGAGGGCACAGTGATACCGGTGGCCCTCGGTACGGGAGAGGACATTACTATTGTGTCAGGTGACCTTGGATTGGATGTTTCGGGGCTGGATTTGGCAGGTGACGCCGGGGGTGCGCTGGCGGCGATACGGGAGTATATACAACAGGTAAGCGGGTACAGGGGATATCTTGGCGTGCAGATGAATCGTCTGTCAGAGGCGGTGTCAGTTATGGAGGTTGGCATTGAGAACGCGATGGCAGTGGAATCCGGGATTTCGGATACGGATATCGCGATGGAATTTGCGGGTCGCGCGATCAGCAGGATAAGGGCAGAGATGGCGTTAGCTGTGCAAAGCCATTTTAATTCAATACATGAGACGGCCGTGCAACTGCTGATGTAGTACAGACAGAGCCATGCTGCGGCGTATGAGCCGGTGGGGCTTTTGAAATTGGCTTTGATTGGGTTTGAATTGGGTTTGTTTTTGTTCCGCCTGAAGGCGGTTTTATTTTTATATACCTTTGTATAATAGATACTTGTGTTCATTTTTGGCTTTTCGACAATTGGGTTTGAATTGGGTTTGAATTGGGTTTGATTGGGTTTGTTTTTTACTCCGCCAAGCGGGTGAAATCTTTCGTAAATCCTTGTAGAAGAATGCTTTACACTAAATTTATCCTCAGATAAATTGGGTTTGTTTTGTTTAAAAGCAGCAGCATTTTTCGTAGTTTTTCCCTTGATTAGAAGAGTTTTTTCGCTTTTTAACTGAATAATCATCATTTAAGACCTTAAATGAGTGATAAAAGAACAAATTTGACTTGGTTTGCTAACCTTTGGCTTGGCTTTCTGGCCTGACCTTCCCCCTCCTGGGGGCTTTCGTTAGTCATCCGACCAACAGGTGGTATTATATCATATTATAATGAAAAAATCAAATTAAAAATTTGAAAATCTACTTGACTTGGAACTGTGTACCAATCTCATATCCCTTCGACTGCACTCAGGGTGAAATTTGTCAAAAATTACCAGCGTTTTTTGTCGAAAATGCCTCGATTTATCGAGGAGTGGATGAGTTGATGAGAGGACGAGTAGATGGGTGGATTTAAGTGCTTAGCTCCCCTGCTCCGGATCATGTTAGCAGCACTCGGGGACAAGCTAAAGACAGGCCAGCGTGAGGTGCCTTATAGACACGTAGATAAAAGCGGGCAATTGAATAGCATTTCTACCCCCCGGCAGAAAAGCATGTAAGCACACACCGGGAACAAGCTCCGGCCAGCATGAGGTGCCTTATAGGCACGTAGATATACGCAGACGAGATATATAGTATTTCTACCTGAGGCCAGCATGAGCATCAAACAATCACGTAGGCACGAAGTAACGAAGTGATAAATAATTAGTGCGAACCGAAAGTAGAAATGTGGTCATAGATCTGATATACAGTACCGAACCGCAGGCTGCGCAAAGCAGATGACGGAGGGCGGGCGAAGGGAGAAGGACGAGAGACAATGGATGATGGAAGAAAGAAGGAGAGGTTTTGGGCAAAGAATTAGGTTGATTTTGTTGATTTTTTTGTGATAGTTTTTGGACTGATTCCAACTGAAAAAAATAGGTGACTGTCCCAATCCTGTTCGGCCCGGGGTTTGCTATCCGGCTGACTGGTTTACACAGTG
>CAZZAX010000171.1:0-11864 GCA_964653075.1 uncultured Pirellulales bacterium | reverse complement strand
CCATGCAAGGTTTGAGAGTATTTTGGGGAATAATGAAACATTATGCAGGAAAAAATTTTTTATAATCGTGTTTTCATCGCCTAACTGCGAAAGTTGGGTTAGGGATAAGATGAATGTAAAGAAGCGGTTAATGATGCACCTTTTAATTGACTAATGACAGTTCCGGCGGATTTGTTCAAGCGCCCGGTCATACGAAGGAACGAGATTTTTCCATTTGAAACGGTCTGTGAGAGCAGCGGGGTAGGTAGTAGTCGAAAAGAGTGTGCCTTCGTTAATACGGGCTGCAAGCCGACCCAGCTTATTGGCAAGATCACGGGGTGAGCCGTCATAGAAGAATTGCTTTTCGTTCTCAATTTGGGCCAGGCCAATGATTTCAGGATACGAAAGGCGGTTGGGGACAAGGGGATAAGCGCCGGCTGCTATGGCTTCGACGACGCTGATACCGAAGAATTCGTGATTTGCCGTTGAGGCTACGACATCGGACCGCTGCAGAACACGTTCATAGTCGGGGCGTGTTTTTTGATAGCCCCAATAGTCAATATGGCCGGAAAAAATCTTACGGGCCCCGGCGAAAACTTCGGGCTGGTCTCGAAAGCTCTGGCCTATAACGCTGAGCCTGAATTGAGCTCCATTTTCTTTAAGAATTTCAAGTGCCTTAAAAAACAGCTCCGGATTCTTGTCATGCTCCCATCGTGCAGCCCAGAGGATTCTGAGAGGGCCTGGTTTTCTTTCGGGCAAGTCCGTCAAATCAGCTATTCCGGGCGGATGAACCGATGATTTCGCCCGAATAATCCCGGTCGTTTCCAACGGCTGAAAGTCGGGCATAGATTTGAGAAACTTAACGAGGGCCTTAAGGAAGGATCCCAAGTGGAACCGGGAGTTGAACCAGACGGCATCGGCGGCCAGGGCGCTGGTAAGGTTTGTCATTGCAAACTGGTAGTCACGCTCGTCTTCGAGTCGAACCGGATAGGTCAATTGATTCTCGTGAAAGTATATTACCTTCGGTAAGCGGGAGATTTCAACAGGAGCCAGCGCCGTAAATTCTGCAAGATTCAACATATCACTGCAGAAGACCATATCCGGGCTTTGTCCGGTTTTGAGCAGCTCCGCCGCCTGTGCGGCGAAAGTGATTGCGGAATGGCGCATCCTCCATTTCCACTTATGTGCCGGCAGTTTAAGTATGTTCCAGGTATGCTCGCTGACCTTCGAGAAGCCGTCAATAAATGCCTTATGACTGCCGCCGTAATATGGTTCGAGTGCCAGAATGTTCATACGAATATATTACGGCAGTTCGGCGGGCAAATCAAGCCGACAGGAATTGACTATACCCGGCGGCGTCGAAAAATGGCCGTTAAGCCTGCCCCGAACGCCAGCAGCGACAATGCGGTCGGCTCGCAAGCCGTAATGATAAGTTCAACACTCTCTAAGCTGCCGGTATCCCAATACCACATATCATAAATTTGCAATCGCCAAATGCCGTAAGCATCCTGGCCGTTGAGCACATGCAATAAGCTTCCAGCTCTCGGCCTGAATCGCCCGGTAAAAGGCGCTGCGCCCTGCTCAATCGGGACTTCGGCCTCATCGTCAAATATAGTCTGTACGTAATCGGCACCCTTAAAAAACTCATCCTTGAAATCATACATATTTAAACAAAGTCTGGTTCCATAAGGACTTTGAACGAAAATTTGCAAATCGAATACATTAGTGTGTTTCAAATTGATGCCGACATCGAGATCATAGATGGTTAAATGGTCAGGCACTTGTATTAATGCCTCGGTCATTGAGCTGCCCGAGGCCTGCTTGTCGTGGATTGGCAGGTCAAAGTTACCGCCATAAATAAAGGTCGGGCCGGCAAAAACAGCACTGCAACAACTTGCCGATATGAAAAATAACGAAAAAATCCATTTTAGGCTGCTTTTCGCGTCCATTCCAAATCCGTTAGTAATTCTATTACCCGACCTCCATAAGCTGGGCGATGACCTTAGGGGGCAAACAACTATGTTCTGCCGATTCCACTTATTGTAGCGGAAATTGTAATCTTATAGGACCCTGCCAGCAAATAAAAAAATGTGAAAAAAATTAGGGATATAAGAAAAGCGCTGTTGAAAAAACAGAGCCTTAAAAAGATTAAACACTCTTTCATGCAAAAGGTCCCTTTAAGGCTCATTCGGACGAAGTCCGGAAAAAATTCTTTTTATAATTTTCCCACACTTATCTGTTCGTCAATTACTTGCTCCAATGCGGAAAAACCGGGCCTCCGGTAACAATTTGCTCCTGGCCCATCTTAACATCCACGGTATTGACCACAATGCCTATCGAGCCTTTGCGGCCGGAAACAGCCGAAAATTGTCCAATTCCAACAAACTGGGATTCGGTACTATTCATGCGCGGAGTAGTAATTTTCTGGCTTTGGCCACCAACGAAACCTTGTACCCCCTGTGTGCAACCGACACCGCCTGCTTTCAGTGCTACCTGTCCAAGGTTGACATTAAGACGCTGTCCCTGCACTGTCGGGCCAAAGGGGTTGATATTCTGGGCTTGCCTGCCTTTCACTTTTGCACACTGGGCGACACCGGACAGGCCGCCGGTGCCTTTTGCAGATCCGTACTGGACGAAAATTCCTTTTTCTTGCTGCCTGGCTTTTATAGAAAAGCACGGCTTATATACCTTTTGGCTATGTCCAATTATAACCATCTTACCGCCATGCGCCGAGCCGACCGGGCCGCATCTTCCCACGAGATTACGAGCTCCAATCGAAAATCCCTCTATCCGTCCAATATCAGCAAAGGCGCCAGAGGTAAGCAACAAAATAACAACTGCAAAGATTAAGAACGTCCTTAGCATTGTAAAACTCCTTTCCTTAGCAAATTTTTAGATTCCCAAGATTTTTTTCTACACAAGTTACTTTATCATCAGGTTATATATCTGCTGGTGTTCCGGGAAACCGGCCATTTCAAGAAGCTCCCGGCTGACTTTCACCCCGGGGCGTTTCTTTTTGGGGACTGCCGTTCGTTTTTCTTTTGCGCTTGGAACGCATTTTTCCTTTGTCGGGGCCGATGGCACTTCTTCAAGAATTACAGTGAACGGTTCCTTTTCGATTTCAGGGAACTGTTCCTGTATAGTTACAGAGGGTTTTTCTTCCGGGACGTCGATGTACATTTGAGTTTCATCGGCCGGAGGGATTTGCTGAACAACTTCTTCGCTCTGTTGTGCAGGTTGAACCTTTGCCTGGAATCTATCATAAAAAGCCTGAGGGATTCTTCTTCTGTTAACAGCGGCCGGGCAATATCTATAACCAGCAGCGCTGATAAGGGCCTTTCCTTTACCTTCTGTGATTCCGCTTGAGACAGCTCCAAACATAGAAATAGAGTAATTTGCCTGGCTGTAAGCGCCGCCGGCACCGGGAAAAGAGAGATTAGAGCCAACGGTAACACCCTTCATTCCGCCGGATATCAGCAGGATATCAACATTCCACGGCAAAGCCTCAGCTACCGCTGCATCATAGACGTGATCCCAGTTCCGGTCCACTTTTCCTTCCAGGCTCACTTTTCCGACATAAGCGTAACCAGCTTCCTTTAGAAGCTTTGTATCTACATTGGAGTCGATAAAGACTAAAAGAGGCTTACCCTTTGGCCTGCGAGTACGAACAAGCGAGCTTGCTATTTCAAATCCTCTGCCGTGATGGTAATTATCAGGCCCTCCGAAGACAACTCCCATGCTATTAAGAATTCCTCCCAAAATATTAAGAGGACTTTCATAAGGTAATGATTCAAGAACACTTTTAAGCTCTCTCGTATCATTCGGATTGCGAGGGTCGAAAACTCGTTCATACACCTGGTCGTCACTGTTAGGCCCGTTCGGGAAGTATGCTTTTATTGTCCCCCAGCCCCCATGGGTCCAATAGGGCAAATAGGGAGGGAACGTCGTAATCGGCGGTGTCCGGGTTTTATAGTTTGAAATTGAGGTAGAAGTGATACTCGACTTAGAATCGGAGGAAGTTTTGGAACTGGAAGTTGCATCACCACCACTGGTGACTGAAACCGACTGATTCTGGTTAGTATCAACATCGGTACCTACATTGATCGTTGTGTTTGAGGGTTCCTGAGCGAAGGCTTCATCACTACTTTGTGTAAAAGCACCTGCGAAAAGCATCAGCACGGGGACTAACGCTGCAATTAGCTTTTTCATGGCCATTCTCCTTAATATAAATTTCGTTTCCTTTCTAAACTAACACTTATCATCACCCTCATGATGCCTCCAAATAAGTGTTGTTTTCTTTGTCTTTATCGCCTCCTTCCTTCCCCCGAAGTTACAATTAGAAACTGGTTTTTTTGCATATCGAAATTACTCCCCGGCTTTGCCTTTTGCTTCATCTTTCATTGAAATATTTTGAAAACAGGGTCATCGTATTTAAATTCCCATCTATATCATTTGCTTCTATCAAGGTTAAAAAATGCAATCGAGTAATCGCAGGGCTTGCCGCTCCCTTAATTCAAAGCTGTTGAATTTCCTCCAATTTTTTATAATGCCTTACAGAAATACCTGTAAATTGAAAGCACCGGAGCCTGTCAAAGTGTAAGTGGAATCGAGGCTACAGAAAACGATATGGTAACCAATTTCAATAATCCGTTGTAATCCGCAGCGAGCTTCCATTCTCAAACAACCAAAAATTCCCTTTACAAATAACCATTGTTCCGGAAATCCGGTAAAATCCATCAAATATAATATCTTTATCGGACGTTAATGCAAATAAAAAAATACTTTTTTTTGCAGGGAGGATTTAATAGTCGATTACATTACCCCTCAGCAGGAGGCAATGCATAAAGCGGGCAGGAGCAGCTAACGGGTTTCGAAGTTACGCTACATCCGTTAAAAGTGCTTGTCGTGTTATTTCACCTCAATAACAGAATTAAATCCACCGAAGGGATTTAATTCTGTCAATTCGTTATATGGATCCTGTTGCCACTGGCCGTCAACGACCAACCGGTAGCGATATCTTCCGGGCATCAGGTTCATCTCAGTTTGCCAGATTCCGCTTTCGCCGACCTTTTGCATCGGGGAATATTCAGGCTGCCAATTATTAAAATCACCTGCGATTTGCACATTACCGGCTCGCGGATACAAAGTAACAAATACGACGGCATCTTCCTTCTGGCTTACACCATAATAGTCAGAAAGCTTGGCTTCGGTGTCAAGCGGTTTTGGTGACTCCTGAATTTCCATTTCTGTTTTTTCCACCGCTGCTTCGTCAACTTGACCGGCGGAAGTAAACTCGTCGACAGGAATCTTTAGAACAGGCTCAGGCGTCTCCGGCGCCGGCACAGTTGTTACCGGGGGCTTAGTCGTCTGGAGCAATTCATCGGCGGTGGCGCTGATTGTTTCAAGCTGGTCGGCCAGAGAGTTAACGAACTCGTGACGCTGCTGTCTGGACTGTAAGCCTAAAACCTCTTCTGCGAGTGAGTGAAAATCTTTGTGGCCCCTACTAACCGGGTCATACTCACCGATTGGCTGGCCAAAACTGGAGGCTTCCTTGATTTTAGTATTGAAACAGACAATCGTCTTAAGCATCTTGTCCGCAAAGTGGCTTCGTAACTCGGCCAAAATCTCTCTGGCCATTTTAGTTCTTATGTCATACATGCTTGCCAGGACTCTGACATCGACCTGCTGGCTGCATCGCCTGCATAGTATGCTGAGCGTCTCAAGCTGCCTGCTAAGACCGTGAAGGGCAAAGTAGCCGGTCTCAACGGGGACAATAACTTCATCGGCGGCCCGTAGTGCGTTGAAGGTCAGAAGACTCACGGCAGGAGGACAATCAATCACCGTGCAGTCATAATCGTTCTTTATCTCATTCAGGGCATCTTTGAGACAGCATTCACGTTCGGTGACTCCGACCATTTGCTGCTCGAAAGCGGAAAGGTCTAAACTTGCCGGCGCCAGCTCCAGCCTGTCGCTAATCTGCCAGAGCACTTCCGTGAGCCTTATGGGCTCATTTCTGCTCGTGCTTATCAGCACATCGTAGATGCTCTGTTCGATCTGCTCCTCGGGGACTGCAAGACCCACCGCACAATGGGACTGCGGGTCCATATCTACCAGCAGTACTTTCTGGCCCAAGTCGGCAAGAGCACTGGCCAGATTTATCGCTACCGTTGTTTTGCCACAACCACCTTTTTGATTAACAACCGCTATGGTCCTCATAATTTCTCTCCAGCTCCGTGTACCCGTTTGTCGATTTCGCACAAAACGGGATCCGGTAAAAAATGAAGTTTCGAAAAATCCCTTTTTTTGCTTTAGAAAACGGCTTTTCAATACTACTAAAACAGTTAAATACCTTTTAATTTATTCGGCAAAGAAATATGAAAAACTTTACCTTTTTATGGGACGGACCAATAAAATCACGACCACCCGTACAAATAGCATATATTACCGGGCCATTGGCGTTCTTAAAAAATCCTGTATTCTTTCTTTGAACCGGCTTTTCATATTGGATTATTCGGGCAAACTGGTATATTGTGTACAGACGCAGTATCGAACAAGGTACACAGGTGCTTGTATCGAGTGTAATTGTTTAAATACACAGAAGACTGGAGGCAGACTTATGAAAGAGAATATTATAGGACGTCGGAATTTTTTGAGGTATGTTGCTTCGGTTACGGCCGGGGCAGGCCTGCTGAGCGAATCCTGTTTTGCCCAAAGCAGGAAGAAAGGCGCCAAACTTCGCAAATCCCTTCAATTAGGGATGCTGCCGCGTCAGCTTTCCGATGAGGACAAATTTAAATTAGCCAGGAAGTGCGGCTTCGAAGGCATCGAAGGCTCTCCAATGAGCGATCTCAAAGCGGCCCGGCGGCTCGGCAGGCTGGCACGTCAGGCAGGGGTTCCGATTCATTCAATCGTGCGCGGAGGCTGGGATGCACCATTTTCCGACCCTAATCCTAAGGTGATAGATAAGGGCCTGAAGACAATGGAGACCGCCCTGCGCAGTGCCAAAGCGCTCGGAGCAGAAACAGTGCTGCTCGTACCCGCTATTGTCAAGGAGGACGTCAGCTATGAGCAGGCCTATAAGCGCTCGCAAAGGCACATCAAAAAACTGCTGCCGCTGGCGGAGGAGCTTGGCGTGGTCATCGCCGTGGAGAACGTCTGGAACAAGTTTCTGCTGAGCCCGATTGAATTCGCGCGGTACGTGGATGAGTTCGAGAGTCCATGGTTAAAGGCCTATTTCGACATCGGCAACGTAATTCTCTTCGGGTATTCACAGGACTGGATACGCACGCTCGGCGACCGTATTGTCAAAATCCATCTTAAAGATTTCAAACGGAGCGGCTATAAATGGACCAATCTTCTGGATGGCGATGTGAACTGGCCCCAGGTACGCCGTGCATTAGATGAAATCGGCTACGAAGGATACCTCACCACTGAGTTGAAAGGCGGTGATGAAGCCTACCTGATCGATTTGGCAGGCCGGATCGATAAGTTCTTTGCGATGTAGCAACCTAAATAAATCTTAACTATTCGGGGTTGCCGACTCCCTTATAAAACACAATGGTTCCTGTTTTGTATTCCATTACATAACAGGAACCATTACCATTGAACAACGTACAGAGATCTATTATCTTTTCATTACTTTAGCGTTCGGCTCATCTCGGCTGTACTATCCTTTAATTTTTACCTTGACGGCCTTGGCTTTTTCTGCTTTTGGCAGGGTTACGGAGAGCACACCGTCTTTGTAGGTTGCATCAATTTTGCTCTGGTCAACATCGGTCGACAAAGTCAGCTCCCGCCTGAAACTGCCGTATGAGCTTTCCACATGATAGTAACCTTTTTCCTTCTTCTCTTCGGACAGCTTCTTTTCTCCGCTTATGGTCAACACGTTACCATGGACGGAGATATCGATATCATCGGCTTTGCAGCCTGGAACCTCTGCCCTTACGATTATCGCATCTTCTTCCTCAGCGACATCTATTGCGGGCCATGCCTTGTACCCGGCAAACGGCCCATCAAAACCTCTGAAGAAGCCTCCAAACAAATCGTCCATTTCACCATGGAGCCTTGCTAAATCGCCTCTGTGTCTTTTGTTAAATCGTACCAGTGTCATAGCGACACCTCCTTTCATTTTCTTCTCAAAACGTTCTTTTTCATTGCCTCTTGACTTTTCAAAATTATTTAAACTTCCACCATAATAATTAGCAAACTCCGTGCCAGATTATCAAGCAGCGATAAACCTTAAAAAACAGCGGTTTTGTGGCTGATAGGGCCTGAAATCAGGTTTTTAGGGCTGTCAATTTGGCACCTTTTCTGTCAAATTGATAGAGTGATTGTGGCAGGTGAGCAAATGCCGGCAACTAACCGTGATTATTTGGGATGAACTATGGAACCCTATTCTTTTGTCAGCGGGCTGAGGTATTTAAAAAATTCCGAGCCGCCGGGCAGAACGAAGGTTGTACCTTCACCGAGCGAATTGCCGTAAGCTTCCAGAGTACGGACAAATGCGTAAAATTCCGGGTCCTTTTCATAGGCCTTGGCACATATTTTGAGGGCCTCGGCATCACCTTCGCCTTTTGTTTTCTCGGCCTCCATGTAACTATCTGCGAGCAGGATTGTCTTATCTTTGTCGGTCTGTGCCTTAATCTTTACGGCTTCTTCCTCGCCTTGCATTTTAATATACTTATTTATTCCCGCATCCGCCTTTAGCGACAGTATAAACAACGCCCCCATTCCTCCCAAACCTTCTCGACCATCCGTCACGACGAACTCATTGTCCTGCTCCCGTGCAAAGCAATCAATTCTTCGTCTTTTCCCCCCATGACTTCAAGTACTGCAAATAGTCGCTGTCACTTGCAAGTATAACCACAGTACCCTTGCCAAGATTCGCCTCATAGCTCTTGAGCGTCTCCAGAAACGAATAAAACTCCGGATCCTTCGAATAGGCCTCGGCATAAATCTTGATCGCCTCGGCGTCGGCCTTGCCCCTAATCTCCTCGGCCTTCTTATAGGCTTCCGAGGTGATCTGCTTTTCTTCCGCCTCTTTGCGACCTTCGATTTCCATCGCCTCACCTTCGCCCTCGCTACGAAACTTCGCGGCAATCCGCTGTCTCTCAACTATCATCCGCTGATAAACCGACTCTTGCACCTGCGTCACATAGTTAATTCTCTTGATACGAATGTCCACGAGCTCGATCCCGAACTCCGCAGCAGCGGGCCGGGCTTCGAGAAGAATCTTTTCCGTAACCTTGTCTCTGCCGATCTCCACTTTGGTCACTTCAGCAATTCGCCCTCCTTCAAGGCCCTCCATCATCTTCATCGGCCTTGCCGAACTCCTTACTACATCGATAAGAAGATGGTTCGATATCTGGTTGCGGACCGCACCATTGATAATATCGTCCAGCCTGCTGTGTGCCGACTCTTCACGACCCACCGTCTTACGAAAAACCAATGGATTGTCTATCCGCCACCTCGCAAAACAATCGACCCAGATATATCGCTTGTCAACTGTCGGCACCTGTTCAGGCTTGCCGTCCCATTCCAGTATCCGCTTCTCATAGTAGCTCACCTGTTCAAAGATCGGTATCTTAAAGTGCAGCCCCGCATCCTTGACTTCCCGCTTGAAGTTTCCAAACTGAGTTATCACAACCTGCTGGGTCTCGGAAACCGTAAACAGAGCCGAACCTGCAATCACGACCACAATCAGAACCACTATTACAACCGCAATCAATTTCACGTTATGCATGATTATTTCTCCCCGACATTCATCAGAGGCAACAGCCCCTTGACATTATCATCGATGATATATTTCTTCTCCAGATTCGGCAGCATCTTGCCCAACGCCTCGATGTAAAGACGCCTTCGCGTAACATCCTTGCTCAGCGAATACTCTGTCCATATCTGCAGAAAGCGGCTCGCGTCGCCCATGGCCGTATTCGTCCGGTCTATTGCATAACCCTCAGCCTGCTTGATCATCTGCTTGGCCTGCCCATTCATCTTCGGAATAATCTTGTTATATTCCTCAAGTGCCTGATTCACCAATTTCTCCTTGTCCTGCTGTGCCGCATTGACCTCGTTAAAAGCAGGCTTGACCTTTTCCGGAGGATTCACATCCTGAAGCTTCGCCGCGACAACCTTCAGACCCACCGTGTATGTATCCAGGAGTTGCTGCATCTTCGTCTGGGCCTCGACGTTGATCTCCGCCCGTCGGGAAGTCAGCACCTCATCCACAGACGAGTCCCCCACAATGCTTCGCATCACCGATTCGGAAACATCTCTGAGCACTTTCTCCGGATTCCGCATATTGAACAGATAGTCCCTGGAGCTATCGATCTTGTACTGGACAATCCATTCAATCTCCCCCACACTCAAATCACCACAGAGCATAAGGTATTCCTCCTGGGGTCGTTTCCCGTACTGCGTCTGCACTCCCGCCTTGACCGTTCGAAAACCGAATTCCTCCTTCATTATCCTTTCCACCTGCGGCGTGCTGACTCTCTCAATGACCAAAGGCAACTTCAGATGTAGCCCCGGCTTGGTAGTTCGCACATATTTGCCGAACCGCTGCACAACTCCCTCCTCATCGGTGTTCACCATGTAAAACGAAGTCGACCCGACAGCCAGAACAAGCACAATCGGAACTGCCAATTTGAGCCAGAAGGCCCACTGCTTGGGAAGATTAAAATTCATCCTATATTCACTTGTTTCCCAGTTACTTATCCGTTCCATAAGAGGTCCTTTCCAGGATATAAGCAATATATAGCCGCTACCGCATTTCACTCATTATATGTTGGCCCGTTACCGTGTCAATAAAATTAATAGCTTTAGTAACACTTGCCCGTCCGTTACAGTTGGGGTATTATATATTAACAGCTTTCAATCTGTTCAGGAAATCAAAGAGGTAAAAACAAGATGACTGAAAACAAAACAAATCTTAAGCTTGACACTTTACGCAATCAAGTTCGCAACAGTATAAAGGACTTTGCCGAGAAGCTCACTTCAGAATTAGCCGAGAACCTGCAGAGCATCACAGTGGTCGGCAGCAGTCTGACAGAAGATTTCTGGCCCGGCCAAAGCGACATCAATACCGTCCTCGTTCTTGACAGGCAAACTTTATCTTCGCTAAATGCCATAGCCTCTCTCGCAAAGCCGATGAGAAAGAAACGCATCTCGCCGCCGCTGCTTATGACAGAGTCGTATATTGAACAATCACTCGACGTGTTCGGCGTTGAGTTTCTGGACTTTCAACTAACACACCAGACAATCCTCGGCGACGATCTTTTCGAGGCGCTGACTTTCAATAAAAAAGATGTTCGACTACAGTGCGAGCGGGAACTGAAAGCAATGCTCATCAGATTAAGGCAGGGCTATATTGCCTCAGCGGCCAATAAAAAACTTGTCCGGGACGTTCTGATTTCGACTGCAAAAGGCCTGGCGCCGTTTTTGCGAGCAATTCTTTGGCTAAAAGATATCAACCGTCCCGCTCAGGCGGAACCAACATTCAGCAAGGCGACCGAGCAATTTTCAATCAATCTTGAATCTCTGACAACCACAAGAAAATGGCGGCACCAAAAGGGTCGAATTAGCGAGGTTGAAATGGAGAATGCCTTCGAATCGGTCTATACCACAGTTGAACAACTATCCCTTTTCGTTGATAAACTCGAGGTCTGAATATGCGACGATTCTTTCCTAAGCTAATAGCAGCGTATCTGGTAATATCGTCTGTGACAACAGCCTGCTGGGCGGCGGCCGATCCCTCGACTTCGCTCGGGACAGGCTTGCCAATGCCGCGCCATTACGTCGAAGATTACGCCAATGTGGTAAATGCCTCCCTTGAACGTTCGCTAAACGGGATACTGCAGGAGCTGGAACAAAAAACCGGCGCGCAG
>CAZZAX010000170.1:0-12010 GCA_964653075.1 uncultured Pirellulales bacterium | reverse complement strand
CGCGAAATCTATAAAGTATTTCCAAACGCTCTCGTATAGGGACTTTACTAAAAAAGTGGTTACAACGGTTACAGGTTACAAAGAGGTTACAAAATTAGAGAATATGTTGCCGGAGTCCTTATGACTGATTTATTGAGCATAGATGAAAAGGACGATATTATGACACCGAGAAAATTAATTTTCCATTGTAATAAATTGCATGAGAGGTATAATAATGGCGTGAAAACTATTACAATCAAATCTGTTTGTTATCCAGTTGTGGTCGGGGTTAGTTTATCCGTAAGGACGACTACGCTTGTAATAGGCGTTCACAACCCCGACCATCTTTTTTATAGTGAGGTGAAAAATGCGAATCTACAAACAAACATATTCTAAACCATTGCCCGAAGGGGTAAAAATCATCAGCCGCAAGAACGGCAAATTTGCGAGTTTTAAGAACTCAAAAGGCCACACAACAGAAGCACGGCTCACAAAGTCCGGCGACAAGATTTTGCTTGAAACAGCACACTGGCATGTCGAATTTGAAGACAATCAACAAATTCGCAGGCACTTGAAGGCTTACACTAACGAGAAGGCTACACAACGGCTTGCAGATAAAATCCAGCAGCTTTTGAACTGCAAGGCGACCAATGCCCCTATCGATACAGAATTGCAGAAATATGTTGAGCAGATACCGAGCAGGATACGGGACGAGCTTATCAACTTCGGTTTGTTGGATGCCAACCGGACAGCGGCAGGTAAACCGCTGTTGGAGCTTATTAGCGAATTTGAACGGTCGATGCAGGCAAAAGAGCGGTCGCCAAAGTATATCAGAGAAACGGTGTCGATGGTTAAGCGTGTTTTTGAGGATTGCTGGTTTAAGTATTGGAGCGACATAACGCCGGGTAAGGTTGAAAGCTACTTGAAGGATTTACGAGATAAAGGTATCAGCTACCGAAGGTCGAACGGTTACTTGACAGCAATCAAATCGTTCTGTAACTGGATGGTCAAGTCCAGTTATGCGGTTGAATCACCATTGAAGCACTTGGCGAAGTTGAACGAAAAACTTGACAGACGTAGGGAACGGAGAGCAGCAACGCCGGAAGAAATGCAAATGCTGTTAAAGACTACAGCAGCAGGGCCGGAGCAGTACGGTTTGAGCGGTTATGAACGCGCTCTGCTTTACAGGCTTGCAGTTGGAACAGGCCTGCGCAAGAACGAACTACGAACGTTGAAAGTATCAGCTTTTGATTTTGACAACCTTACATTGACAGTCGAAACCTGCTATTCAAAACACAGGCGAGAGGATATTTTGCCATTAAAAGCAGATTTGGCAAAAGAGTTGCAGAGTTACCTTGTAAACAAGCTACCAGCGGCAAAAGCGTTTTCCATTACCGATAAGACCTGTGATATGTTCAAAGCTGATTTAGCCGATGCCAAGATAGAATATAAAGACACTGCTGGACGCTGCTTTGACTTTCACGCTTTACGGCATACTTTTATTACCGACCTTCGTAACAGGCCGACAAGTGTGAGACAATCCCTTGCAAGGCATCGTAGCTCTGAAATGACCGACAGATACACCCATATCAATCTACACGATGAACGAGCGGCAATAGAGGACTTGCCCGATTATACAATTGAGGAACAAAGGGCTGTCAAGACCGGGACGGATGATAATTTCTTGCCCAGTTCTTGTTTTCAAGGCGCACTTATGCGGACTGATGCGGACGTAAGTGGAAATAAAAACATTGACAATGTTCAAAAAATACAATTAAATGTCAGTAACGACAGTGTTAAACAGACTTCGAATCCGAAGGTTGCAGGTTCGAGTCCTGCCGGGCGCGTTTTCGTAACATCTTTTCGAAAAACAATTTACATCTCCGCACGAAATGTCTTCCTGCCCGGAAAAGCACGTTTTTGGGCGGAGTGGGTCAGTTTTGGGTCAGTCAGGTCATTTTCCAGGATTTTTCCCAGTAGTTCTGCCTGCACGTTTTGGGCCTTCCGGATGTCTTCGTCTTGCACACTGAGATAGTATTTTTGTGTGGTGCGGATGTCACTGTGACCGGCTAACTTCTGCACTACATGAATCGGCAGTTTTCTCGCCCAGTTCGTAATGCAGGACCGTCTCAAGTCATGCATGGTATAAGGCCCAACCTTTGCTTTACTACAGAGGGTCTTGAATCTCCGGAGCACATTGTTTACTAGGCTTTGTTCCGTTTTCCACTTCATTTGGGCTACGCGTAGTCGATAGTAATCCCATCGCCCGTGTTCCATGAAAATGTAGGGACAACTCTCAGGAGCCACGGACTGCCAAGCCGCCAGGAGATTCACAGTCTGTTCAGGTAATGGAATTGTGCGTAGTTCGTGGTCTTTTGGTTGCCACGGCTGAATCCAGGTGTGTTTGTCCTTCCTAGTGATGTGCAACTGGTTCTCCTGAAAGTCAACATCCGACCACGTAAGGTTAAGTAATTCATCTTCTCTGGCACCGCTCGTATATGCCGTGGCAAGGAGGGCCTTCCACAACGCTGTCTCTGCGTCTGAAAAGAGTTGCCTGAAGTCCTCTTTAGGAACATAATTGGGAGACTTCGGGGTGAACCTTCGTTGCCTTATCTTCGCGAAAGGATTGGTACCATCAACCAAGAAACCACGCAGTTCTATGGCCAAGTTGAAAATACCCTTTAGGGTGCGAATGTCCTTGTTGACCGTTCCTACCGCTAATCCCTGTGCCAGACGTTCCGCCACGAAGGACTCAGCATGTCGTGCATTAATATGGACCAATGGGACGTTGCTACCAATGTGGTAAGCAAACAGCCGTAATGCACGGATGTGATCTTTGAGCGTTTTGTTTGCTACTTGACTCCTCATGATCTTTTCGTGTTCACTCTTGAATGCCCCCAAAGTGATTTTCTTAGGCTTATCCGGTCTACCTTTATCCACTCTTGCTTGTCTCTCTTTTGCGTATTTTTCTGCCTCCTTTCTTGTCTTAAAACTTTTGCTGTACCTCTTCCCATCTGAGCCGAACCAACGCACCGCCCAGCGAAAGGCACGTTTCTTTAGCCATTCCCTCTTAGGCAAAGGCTGGCCGGACTTGTCTGTGGGAATCTTTCCATGGTATTTCCTGTATATACCAACTTTCTCAGTCGCCATGATCAAACCTCCTACCCCTGTAGGGGCTATAGGCCATCACGGACGACTAACCCAGCGGGACAGTATACATCTGAATATCTAAAAGCGCAAGAACAATCATATATTTTTTTACTCCTCGGTTTTAACAGCCAGAAAGTGACCCAATTCAGCCTTGCGATACCAAACACGACGGGCAAATTTGGTGGCCTTGAGTTGTCCTTTATCACGCCAGTAATTAAGAGTGCGGATGGCAGTTTGTGGGGTATGGTTGCCTGTTTCGTCGAGCCTTAAGTACTGTGCTGCTTCAATCGGTGTAAGTAATTCAGCAAAAACATCAGGCCGAGGTGGCCAATTGTTGTTTTGACTTTTCTCTTGATTCTTCATAGCCATTGTCTTTCCCACTTAAATAAAGGTGAACTTGTCAGCTAATTGTCCTGTCACTAATATAAGAGTCCGACGAGGTGGTAATTCTTACCTGGTTTGTTGGGCAGGAATGCTTTATTACTCAGCAGCATTGTCACCTTCAGAGTTGGCGCTGGGTAGTTTTACTTGCCAATCGTACCAGCACTTTTTAGAATCTTCATTTGTCTCTTTGGGCCAATGACGGCATTTTCCGCATGGTTCACATTTTTGCTTATCAATCAATAAGTTTATGATTTTCAGGGCAGAAGCGCAATTGGTTGTTTTTGTAGGGGATCAAGCTACCTGTTCGTTTATGTGTTGTATATGATTAGATATGCTCATATTCTTATTAATCTTTTTATCTGATTAAAAATAATTATATCCATGCGAAACGGGAGGATACACCACACCATCTCGGCTCTTCATTCAAGCCTGGCTGAATTTTATTAACATAAACTGTTCTACAACTTCGGTCTTGCCCTTATCTCAATATTCATCCCAATATACTTCATCACTCTCGGGTTCCTGCCTCGATCAAGATGTTCTTTGCATCGTAGTCAAGTTTGCTACAGCATATTTCAACGACGAACCGCTCACCATCAGGTTTTGCCTGGCAGTGGGATATTGCTGTTATTCTTCTATTTGTCCTCGGCTTGATTGTTCCTGATTTCCATTATTTCTCGACAATCGACACGTCCACCACAGCCGGCTATTGGGAAGTGACGTTGGGAATCGTAAGGGATATCCTTTTTCTTATTGCCATTGCCGAGGTTATGATCGTATATAAAGCCGCCATCGCCAGGATTCGCGCCGCACTGAGTTAATCCTTTAAGAATTCACCTCAATAACCTTGTTTTTCTGTTGTTTTCAAAAGTTTTACTGATAAATCAAACTTTTCCCCCTTTCTCGTAAGATTTTGCGCTCGCACTTACTCTGCTCCATTAGAACAGATAATGAAAACATTAATCAGAAAGGAAAAAAAGATGCACACAATTCAATCCAAACCGTTCCGACCTTTGCGAAATAGGCGGGTCATCCTTGAAGAAAGCACCAAACTAAGTAACATCCAAAACAAACGGATACTTGTCCTACTCGATGAACAGAACCTTTCCATTGCAGCCAAGAAGCTTGGATTTCGACTTCAGTATGATCTGCTTTCCGAAAAACTCAAAAAAACAACCAAACGTGTCAGACTTCATATTTTCATTGCCTCCGAATCCCTGAATGCCAAATATAAAAAGCGGTTTGAAACTATCGGCTATACAACACATGTCAAAATAATCCGGGATATTCCTATTAACGGCGGAAGATTCCGAAGCGACAGTAACATCGACAACCTGTTCACCTTCTGGGCAGGAATCTTTTCCAAACGAAACAGCTATGATGTGCTTATCATGGCCTCTGGTGATTTCGGGCTTTCGGGCGAATTGGCAAGAGCCTTCCGGCAACAGAAGACAGGAAAGCCGGTTCAGATCATGACCCTGTCTCTCCCCGGTTCCACAGCCCAGGATCTGGACGCCCGGATCAATCCGGACATCACGGCCAATCTGGAAATCGGCCTGGATGTACTACAGCCGCAAAGCTCTTTGAAAAGTAAATTATCCGGCGGACATCACGGAGATGCCAGCCGGTTTACTATCCGTATTTTTTAACAATCTTTATTCGAAAGGAGTAGTATTATGGCTCGACAAAGAATTCACAGTGTTTGTTATTGCAAGTTCCACCCGTTTCCCGTGAATATGCGGTATGGTGGTCACCGATGGAGCTGCCAATGAGCAAAATTTTCGGCTGCCCGGACTTCTCCAGCGAGCTCGGTCTCAGGGCGTTCGGATCTTTAGCATCGGAGTCGGTAATGTCGGCGACACCAGCTACGACAAGGAGCTGCTGATTAAGATGGCCAACTCCACAGGTGGGAGATTCTCTTCCGCTCACTCCTACGAGACCCTCTGCCGGGCGCTTCGAAGGGCCTGCTAATGGGGATTCATCCCAGTCTGTTCGGGCGGGGTCGGTAAACAACTGCCAACCCCGCCCGCCTCTTTTGTTGCATCGGTACACGCGAATCTCATTTTCATTTTCACGTTTTCTATTACCTATTAACATATACCCAATTTTACCGTTAATCCATTAACCGCAAAGACTTAGATATTTTCATACGTAGTGTATGTATGAAAATGACCCATTAGCACTATCAAGGCAGAATTATCCCCCTTCTAATGGGTCGCATGGATCAATCTATCCATAATTCTGCCGTCCAGCCGTTCCACTAAACATAGAAATGTATGGCCTAAGCGCAATCTATTTATATGAGGACCGCTTTTAAACCTAAATATGACCTGCCTGAGATTAGGCATTGAACCCATACCTGCCAGCTCCCGGTTGGCCAGTCTGGCTAAACTGCTGCCCCGTGCGAGGTGGAACCGTATCCGCCGGGCTGTCTATCACAAGGCCGGGTACCGCTGCCAGGCTTGCGATAACGGTTAAATTGGTTAACGGTTAAATTGGTTAACGGTTAAATTGGTTAACGGTTAAATTGGTTAAGGACATAGCTGAAGTACACGGAGTAATCACATGCAGGACATTGAAATAAACGTGGTGTTCCAACCCAAGAAATCCGGCAGTATGAGCGGCCATTTGATGGTTAAACAGGGGGCGGAGCCCTTGCACTCCGACGTGTGCAACATTGCCCGAGATAAAGACGTGACGACATTTGTGAACAAGCTCGCCAAGCGATGCCCAAGCATTGACGCCAAGGAAGTCAGAAACATGATCCTCGGGACAGTAGACCGCATCTACCAGCAAGGATCCAACTCTGACTCAGAGGGCACCGAAGAATTGGACGTAAGCCGAATAGTCCGGCCACACCTTTTTCATGTTCCTGAAGTTTCCGGCCTGCTAATACCGGTTGTGGAAGTGCAGGGAGGAAATCAAGTTGTGGGGAAATGGTTGTTGTTCATTCAGTGGTCGGGTGGTAAACGGCAATATACAGACTTGGCTGATTATATTGAACTCGACAGCGGCGAGAGGCTGTGGTTTCACCCACGTCCACCGGTGCCCGCACCTAACCTAATCTCGCGATGGTCGTCGAGCAGTCGTTTGGTATGGCTGGATGGCTTCACTCCAAGTGTCGAGGATCTCTTTCGGCATCTGTGCGAGCAGTTCGCACATTTTCTGGAGTTTCCAAGGGAGGAAGCGGTTGCTATCACGGCTACGCTCGCATTATGGACGATGCTGACGTATGCATATCCTGCTTGGTCGGCAGTACCGTATCTTTCAGTAGGTGGGCCCCTTGGCAGTGGGAAGAGCCGAGTCTTTGAAGTTCTGAGCCGGCTTGTCTATAATCCGCTGCATTCATCGAATCTGACGGCCCCGTGTCTATTTAGAACACTGCATAGTCAAGGTGGCACGCTCCTGCTTGACGAAGCCGAACGGTTGAATGACAGAACGCCGGATGCCGGTGAAATAAGGAGTATTCTGCTCAGTGGATACAAGCGGGGTAGCCGAGCCCACAGGATGGAGCGTGTGGGAGACGATTTTCGGCCGGTTTCCTTTGATGTATATGGGCCGAAGGCCATAGCAGGTATATCAAGTCTACCGGCTGCACTTACTTCCCGCTGCATTAAGATAATGATGTTCCGTGCGTCCAAGGACTCGCCAATACCCAAACGTTCTATAGATCGAAAGGAGAGAGTGTGGGCTGAACTCCGAGGTGATCTGCACGGCCTGGCTCTTGCCCGGGGAGCTTCGTTTGTCGGACTGGCACATTGGCAACCTAAATGTGATGGGCTAAACGGACGTGATCTTGAGGTGTGGCGGCCGATTCTGGCAATGGCGAAATTCGTAGAGGATGCCGGAGCCGACGGATTACTCGAAATTATGAAAGAGTATGCATTACAATCCGCGCAGTCAACAAACGATGAAATAGTGCCTGAGTCAGATGAGATTCTACTTCAAATGCTCAAACAACAAGTTGCTGAGAAGCCCTGGGGTATTACAGCAGGTGAACTTCTTGAGAAAGCCAAAGAGGAGCATCCGGTAATATTCTCCCGCTACGGTGCGCGGGGTATTGGGGCCGTCCTGAACAGGTACGGGATTAAAAGCCATAGGACTGGCGGCAAGAGGTACTTCCGGCCTAACGATAGTCAATGGCAGGCAATTGAAGCATCATATGGTATTGATTTGGGGTCGACGGAAGCAGAGGATGAGACAAATGGCAGTGATTAGCATCGTTAAGCACTTGTGTTGTGCCTGTTGTGCCTGTTGTGCCCGTTTATAGTGGATAGTAAGATGAATTTTAACGCAAAAACGTTTTTGCAATCTCTGTTCGAGACACAGATTTATGAAGTTCTATCGGCAGAATGGATTGAAGAGTATGAAGAACGAGCTGGAATACTTGAATATGATGGTTGTCTGGCCCGACAGCGAGTTGAGGATCAGGCTAAACGTGAATTACAAAAAAGGATAAAAAAATTAGAAGAAATGTGAACTTTGCGCTTGCAAAGTAATTATTGTGTTGTATAATTCAGTGAATGCGAAAGAAACGTATGCGACCAAATATTGAGACTAAGTTACGTGAGGCTATCCTTAATTCGGATATGAGCAGATATAGGATAAGCAAACTATCCGGCGTCGGCCAAGCGGAACTTTCTCTATTTGTTAATCGTAAGAGAACATTGACTCTGACTACGGCGGCAAAGGTTGCGGACGTATTAGAGCTGGACCTAACGCCGGTCAAGAAAGGTAGGTAGCGAGATGGCAAGCATATTCAAACAATCATACACGATGAAAAACAAGAGCGGTAAGCGAGTTCGCAAGAAATCCAAGTTTTGGTATGTAGACTTTAAAGACGGTGAAGGTGCGAAAAAACGAGTTAAGGGTTTCCGAGACAAAGCTGCCACGATTCAACTTGCCGTTGAGTTAGAAAAAAAGGCCGAACTTGCCCGATCGGGTATTGTCGATAGATATGTCGAAGACCGGAAGAAGCCTTTGAAGCAGCATCTGGAGGATTTCTACCAGGCTTTACTGGCAAAGGGTAACACGATCGCCCATGCAAAACAAACCACGCACCGTGCAAAACAAATTATCAGTCGATGTAAATTCGCAATGTGGACGGACATATCGGCTAGCAAAGTCCAGCGCTGCATTGCAGATTTGCGAAATGAAGAAAATGGAATATCAGCACAGACTTCTAATCATTACCTGCAAGCCATAAAGCAATTTTGCCGGTGGATGTTTCAAGATGGACGAGCAAGCGAATCACCGGTTGTACACTTAACCAGAATCAATGCCAAGGTCGACCGACGGCATGACAGACGAGCGCTCGAGCCGGACGAAATGCGAAGATTGCTGGAAACTACAATTGCAGGTTCGAAGCGCTTTGGTATGGAAGGCTATGAAAGAGTCCTTTTATATCGTGTGGCTGCGGAAACCGGCTTAAGGCGAAAAGAGCTAGCAAGCCTGAAAGTATCACACTTTGATTTGAAAGCCTGTACGGTTAAAGTAAGCTGTTCATATACTAAGAACAAGAAGATGGCCGAGGTTTCATTAAGGCCTGATACTGCTACAGAACTCAAGAATTTCTTCGCAGATAAGATGCCCGATGTCAAAGCATTCGGTGGAACCCTCAAACGGTTAACAAGCAAGACGGCAGAGATGCTGAAAGCTGACTTGGCCGATGCTGAAATACCCTATGTTGACGATGCCGGAAGATATGCCGATTTTCATGCTCTGCGACATACAACCGGCAGTTTTTTGGCTGCCGGCGGAGTTCATCCCAAGGTTGCTCAAAGTATTATGAGGCACAGTGATATAAACTTAACCATGTCTCTTTATACCCATACTCTACGCGATCAAGAATCTGAAGCCGTAAAGAGCTTGCCGGATTTGTCCCTGCCGAGCGAAGAAAGCTTGAAAGCATCTGGCACAAACGATAGGCCACTTGACACTGACTCAAGCGCTTACAAAAAACTTACAAAAAATTCTTACTTTGATCGTCTTCAGAAGTCTTCTGTTGGCACTGAAGATAGATCGGGAAGACTCAATAATGGTGACAGTAACACTTCTCATAAGCCTTTGAATATGACTACGTTAGGCACAGAAAAAGCACTTCTGTCACCACGTGACATCGACTCTGGACTTAACACTTCAGAAACAGCTCAAATCGTGGGTCAACGGATTAAGTATACGGAGGAAAATAACGTGTCAACATATAATCCGTATGCATGAGACGAACTATATCTACGACTCCGAAAGAATGGTACAAATCAATTCTCAGGAATGTGTTCTCCCCGGCTTATGTGGATGTCCTCTACCATTATTCTAAATCAAGTGGGGCTTATACCAAATCAATCAGTATAAGCCCCGAATTGATACAAAACCGTTGCTTGACGACTTGGCCTCGTATGCTGATTACAGCCTACTCCGGCCACAGTCGCTTCTAAAGCCACAAATTCACAACGTCACGTTGGACCAAAAGCAAACGTGAATTACATACCTTGCATAATTGTCAGTATCTCATCATGTGACAGCGCCCGAGTGTACATGCGAAACTCATCCATAAGCCCCGTAAAAGGTCTTCCGTCATCGATAGTTAATCCTACACGAGCACCCAAATCCCAATCCCCGGCAATATCTGCAGGGCTTGTAACATCCATCTCCTCAATCAATTCGCCATTGATATAAAGAGCTGCCTTGCCGGATTCTTTGTCGTATGTACCTGCAAAATGCAACCATTGGTTCCACGTTACAGTACCTGCACGTATCTGGAAGATTGTAGTGCCGCCATAAGAGCGAAGCAGCCATCTAATGTCACCGCTGCTTTTAGGCTCAGGATGAATAAGCCAGCTTTCGTCAGATGCTCTGGCGCTGAATATTTCATGATCTCCACCTGTATTAGCAATTTTTATCCATGCGGCAAGCGTCATAGCGGATGTCGGGATATCTTCGGCAGGAATACTTGGGCCGTCCAGGTCGAGGTAACTGCCGGTAGCGAAATTTGCAGCTCCACCGATCTTGCCATCGGCCTCGGCTGTGACCGCACCCATTACAATGCCATCGTGACCTTTACCGGATTGGTCCGCGACTACTTCACCAACTTCGTCAAAGTCATAGTATATAACAAGAGACGGATCCGTTTCGACTGTCGGTCGAAAACCGGCAAGGTAACGAACCTCAGCTTCAGACAAAATCCGGTTGTATATCGCAACCTCATCAATGAGGCCGGTTAAGAACTCATCCCACTGATTGTTACCGATACGAAAAGGTCCCGAGCCCGTGTTTATGGCTGAACTGGACATCCGCTCGGTTTCAACTCCATTGAGGTAGAACACCAGCCCCTCGTCCTGTCCGGGTTGGAAGGTGGCGGCTACATGCTGCCATACTCCGGCTTCAAGAGTGAGGTTGGCGCTGCTGTGATCTAAAATGCCAGGCGTAGTGAACCGAACGCCTTCGCCATGGGCCTTGAACGAATACCCCGCGTCCAGACCGGCGAAACCTTGCTCTCCGCCGAGCTGCGCTGGATTAACCCAACAGGCGATGCTAATCGCCTCGGTAATCACTAGCTCAGGGGGATTGCCACTGTCCACATAATCATCTATACCGTCGAGTTCCAGCGCCATGCCAACCTGTCCTTCGACAAAATTCGGATCGCCGACAATAGTACCATGGAGTTCATTGCCGGAACTATCATTAGCGTCACCATCCAGTGCATAGAATGCAACCAAACCATCAGTGCCGGGATCAACGGGCGTGGCTCGTTCACCAGCAAGGTAGCGAACTTCTTGCTCGGACAAAGCCCTGTTGTAGAGATTTAAATAATCGACCGAACCGGCCCACAACGGGTCAACACCATAGACGCCCTTGCCGATATGGGCGACGTCTGTACCGAGACCAGCGATTGAATTACCGGGCGGGTCTAGAGCTGCAGTGCCAATCAGTACGCCGTCAATATAGAAGGCAAGCTCCGTATCATCTACTGTGCAAACCATATGATGCGGAAGGCCGTCATCGTGTTCGATAACGTCACTGACACCGGTTTCTTCGCTCCAAGGATCATTATCCATCGAAACGGTTTGAATCATCCCACGACTTACATCATTACCTCGGGCAGGCGTAATACATACATACTTGTAACCGTATCCGGGATTATCACCCGTGCCTTCTTCACCAAACGCCGTGACCATGTGGTATCCTGTGTTTCCACCGGCAACTGATGTAAACATTATTTCGATAGTCAGCCCTTCGAATGTGTTCATCGCAATAACGTCGCCGGGCATGTCCATCCAGTCACTATCACCGTCAAGTACAAGCTGCCCATCGACAACAGCCGCTTCACCAATCAGTACACCTTCGGCGTCGCCGACAACATCGTCGGCCGTGCCATCATCGAATGTCCAGGAGTGAACCAGATTCCCAGCGCCGGGATTAACCGGCTCCGCTGCGGGTACAGGATCGGCCGAGAGAACCATATGCCCATATCCAAGGCTCTGGTCATGAGCTTCACGAC
>CAZZAX010000169.1:0-12070 GCA_964653075.1 uncultured Pirellulales bacterium | reverse complement strand
TTCAGGATATCGGCAAAAACAAGCTAAATTGTTCAATTACTATAAGACACAAGGCTTTTTTCGAGGACAGCACATATTTATGGCTGCCGGGCCCCGAATCGATAGTACCATTAAACCACAGGTTCGGGTAATCCGTCAGACTGTCCCAGAATGCCCTCAACACAAGCGCATCGAGCTCGAATTTACTCCGGCCGTTCGGATTATAATTGTGCGGCATTCCCGGAAGGTTCTCCGAGGAGAAACCTATTCTCGGCTTCATATATAAATCCATCTGCTGGCATCTGGCCATCATGAATTTCCACATATACTTCCTCGTATCTACCCGCTGTTCCGGATGTATATAGCTGTACTTCCGGCCGTTATCGTCCCAGCTTTCCTGCGGAATATAAGGCTTTTTATACTTTATTCGCCAGTTCCTCGCGTTGGAAACCGTATGTCTCTTGCCGTAAATCAGAAGGTCAAAGAAGCCCCTCGTAAAAATCCAGTCTCTTTGCGCCTCGCTCAATCCCCCGGTATCCATCCCGATAATCACGGGCTTAGCCAACCTGGGCCTTTCTACCTGGAGCATCATATTGTATTCACGGATCGAAAGCGTCATCTCTCCAATCCAGGTTTTGGTCTTCGACCATTCCCGATGATGCTCCTTGATTTCATGAACAAGATCATAATAGACATTGTCCAAACCGGTAGTCTGCTCAAGGAGCTTAAGAAACCATGCTCTTTGTGCATCTACAAGACCGGTCTTCTTATCAGCCACAGAGTGATATATCGCATAGCGATTTTCCAAATTACCACCGAGGTGGTCGGTGAACGAATTGATATTGTTTGCGGGATTAAAAAAATGTCCCGACCAGTCAATATCCGACTTATCCCGGCCGGGCGTATCAGCCGCCCGCAACTGCCAGCCGTTCCACATCAATAGATGAATGATAATACCCCGGGACTCGAGATATTCACACTGTTGCCGAAAACGACGCCAGTATCGTTCATCAAATTTAGTCAGGTCAAATTGCCGGCTGCTTGGCTGTGTTTCTTTATACGGAAACAGCATATTATCTAAAGACCCGCCGTTTTCTTTAGTAAACTTTTCGATGTGTTTCCAGCTTAGTGGCGGATAGGCACGAACATGATTTATCCCATGCTCGGCGGCCCAGTCGGCCCAAAGCTTATAGTCATAAGCATCTTCTGCTGCATAGAAAATAAAGTCCGACAGACCTCCGAAGGACAGCAGCGGTTTGCCGTTGTGGGTAAAGTAAACTTTTTCAGTTCCGGCCTTTTCCAGCCTCAGTCCTTCGCCCGCACGTGTTCCGGCTGCTGTTGCCAGAATCAGCACCACAACAATCCGGATAAATACTGTTCTTTTTGTATATCTGTTCATCACTTTCCTTTCGCTGTTGAGTTTGTATATTTACTCTTGGTTTATTAATTTGTCGATTTCGCTTAAGTGCAGTTTGAAATGCCGTGGAAAATCAACCACCATGGCCTCAAGTGGTATTTCTTCGTTTAAGCCTGATATCCAGATATTGTTTAATTTTTCACTATCCATATTCTTTATCACGTGGGCAATGTGCATATTGGTATATTTCCATAACTGTACCAGCACGTTCCAGTCCTCATCCTGATAATTCTGAATCGCAATCCACCTGTCGTTATTGCCGAGATTTGCGTAATCCGGAAATATCAGGGGACTTTCCTGGTAATGCAGGTGGACTATTCTGTGCGTGTTATTAGTGGCCGAATCCACCATGTGCCCCGTAATTTGCTTGATGGTGCGGTTCTGACTGTTGCGCCGCTCGCTTATAACATCATCGCCGAGCGCCGATAGCTTCGGCTCCCATTCTTTAATCAGTGACAATAACTCTTCGCTGATTGCTTCGAATTTATCCATAATCGCTCCTTTCGTCGTAATCTCTGCCTTATGGCCGGCGAATCCCAATAATCTCCGGGCCTTTTGTGCGGAAGTATTTCAGCCAGTTTCTCATAATCGAATCGGCTATACCGGCGTTTGGCTTCGAATACTCTTCGATGGTTTTACCCCAATAAAAGCCAATGTAACCATCGACAATATCGAGTGATTCATCGACGAAGACTTCAAATTCCTCCTGGCCGCACCACAGCGGAGATGTCTCCTCAATGACCAGCGGTTTATCAATATCATAAACGGCAAGTGCTGTCAGTGCCTTTTGGACTTCGCCTTTTTTAGGATAAAAATGAACGCTTACAAAATCAAGATTTTCACCGACTTCCTTCGAATAAAAGAGCGGCCTGGCCTTTGGAAAGGTATGGGCCCAGGGTATCACCCCTATCGTTATCATGTGACGTTTGTCGTGCTTTCGAATAGCCGCAACGAGCTTATCGACCCACATTCCGGCGACTTGCTTTCTCGTGCGTCCTGCAAGGTCAAGGCTGATTCGCTGAACAAAATACTTACCTCCGAACTCACCCGCTAACCACCCGGTCTGCCTTTTATTGCCCGGCAGGATAGGCTCGTTCATAAGGTCGTAACAGAAGACAGCAGGACTTCCGGCGCAATTCTTCGCAATCGCCTCCCAGAACAAGGCCTGAACTTCCCATCGTCCTGCTTCATCCATTGCATCATACCATTCGGGCACATCCTGCTTGTGATAGCAGCCCAGCCCCGTAATATCGAGATACAGCCCTGTTTCCTCCGCCAGTTTCACCAGACGAACAAGCTGTTTCAATGCGGCCTCTTCAGGTTCTTTGGCCGTCTTCATAAACTTCGCAACCTGCGGGTGAATCCTTACAACATTGGCCCCGAGTGCCTTCATCTCTTTAAAGTCTTCCACGATAGTTGACCATTCCTGGTGCCAGTAGTCTTCCAGAAGCCTGCCTGAATCATCGTGATCATAGTTAAAGCCCCATGCAAAGGACCTCTCGCCTGATTCTGCCCCGACAAAGTGCCTGCCGTCCCCGCTAACACGAATTAACTCAAGCCCCCCCTCAGTCCTGCAAAGCGGCATACGCATTTCTGTTTTTAATATGTCAGTAGCTGTTGAGGAATCTCCGGATTCATGCCTGCAACCTGCGATTATGAAGACCATGATGACAAATAAAATCCATATCTTTCGCACAACGGCGTCCTCCCAACCAAATAATATACAACACGAAATTCCTATGCCACCTGTTGTATACGATTTTATGTTTGATTTATGCTGATATCAAGAAAATCGTGGCAGGAAAGTGAGCAGAAATGCTTCGTACGTTCACCTAACCGAAAAAGTATAAATAAACAATGAACACGAGAAAAAGGATCACGGATGACCAATTAAAAATCAAAAATAACTTCACTAATCCCTTCCTTATATATCCATGCATCTTTCGATATCTATATGAGCCCTTAAACCAAAAGTTCCAAAAAGAAATGCCTTCTTTACGGCCAAAAATGCCAATACCAAGCATTGCTAAGATCGAAATAATCAATAATGCAATAATAATAAACTCTATTATCATGTTTATGTTGTCATTAGCACGTTGAATCGCAGTTCCAACAGGTAATACTTTAATATGGCTGACAGCCAAATGACAACGATCATTTGATTTTGTGACGATTTGGGCAGATGTAGCTTTTGTAGGAGATTGTCCTCGATAAGATTCATAGTCATAATAATGTGATTTCTTAATTTTAGCAGTGACCTCAACAGGTGTAACCTCCGCAGGCAATTTTGTTGAATCAGGAATTTCGAGGAAATAATGGGCGCTGATCCCGGCAGTCCATAATCTTCCACTAGGGAAAAAAATACCTCTGAGCCTGAATGATTTCCCTGATTGTGCTGGACCTTCCCGGTCAAACATACCATCGCCGTCTATCCATCGGGTGCTTTGTAATCGCCATCTCGTTGTGCGAATTGCTCCACCTTTTTCGTTTGCTGGCAATAGTGAGCGCCACGACAAATCTTTATCCGGTGGATTCTTCACTTGTTCCCAGGTCGCTTTCCTTGTCCCAAAGATTTTTCCTTTATGAATTGAAATATACAACATCCCTTTGTACGTTTCACCTCCGTTGCATTCAAGCACACCTGAAAACCAGTCTGCCGGGACAGGGCCGTTAGCATCAGGAAATACGTATGTTAAGGGAATGGGTGTTTCATCTTCATTTGGCATGGCTTCTTTTACGAGAGATTTTAGAAATAGTGATCCGTTTCGTATCTCCCATGTTGCAATATAGCCACGCCAGCATGCTGTACTTCCCATATATAGACATTCAGGTTTTGGATTTTCGTCCGACCAATAGTCTTCAAGAGGGAATTCCTCATAATCTCCAAAATACTCATTGCCGTCATAAATGAATCTGTCACGGATTTGTGTCGTGGCCGGACACAAAGATGAAAAGGCTAATATGACAAACAATGATTTGAGCAATCTGTTCGTCATTATTTCATTTCCTCCTAGGATTATAATCATTTGGAATTTTCTATATAAATTATATATGCTTGATCAGTTTATGTAACGGCCAAATATTTCTAAGCCGCGATGTTTTGTACCACTTGTCTAATTACCCGACTGTCTCTTAAAAATCCAAGTTCGGCCTTCCCAGCCGACCAATTCCCACCCGTCCTCGCCAAGCTCATTCAATCTCCCTACGGTTTTTTCATGGTAGGGCTGACTGGTTGCACTCTGTGGAGTTACAGTAATATTATACTCCCATTGTATTTTTGATCCCACCTCCTGCGCCGTGGCCAGCATTGTTGTTAGCACTAATCCCACCAGTAAGACCACTACAATCAGCCATAAGTAGTTCCGATTCATCGCTTTTCCTTTCCGCTTATTTATCCTGTATATTCCACGGGAATGTCGCGCCTCTCCAATTACGGCGCACACTAACACTCCCACTAAATATAATAGGCATCTCGCACCATCAAGGTAACACTACTGCACAAAAATTTCTAAAATCTCCGCTTTTGCCGTTTCTATTATGATTGGGATTGTCGTCGAAGGCAATAAAAAAAATCCCGACATAGCCGGGATTCCTTAGGTTTACATCTTACACTTTGATATTTAATTTTTTTACAGACGCCACGGTGCTCGCAAAGCTCTCGCTCTCATCTTGTCCGCTTCCGGGTCATTTAAAAACCGTTCTTTTTCCGGGTCCCACCTCAAGGGGCGTTTGAGCCAGTATGCGATATTACCCAGATGGCAGACCGTAACGGAGCGGCAGCCGACCTCAGCGTCACTGGCCGGCCTTTTGCGTGTTTTAATACACTGAAGGAAATTATCCGGATGGTTTATGCTTTCATACAGATGTATTTCATTCTGACCGATTTGTTGCCTGAGCAGGTTTTCCGGCTCCGTTATCAAATGGTCCCGGCTGACCTCAATCATCCCCTCGGTCCCCGTAAACAAAACACCCGGCACCTCTTTGCTTATCTTGTCCCGCGTCATAATAGTACCGTTGGCGTATTTATATGTGAGCACCTTGTAATCCTTGCCGTCCGGCGGAATAATCTCCACCGGCCCGCTTTCGTCGGCCCCCATCGCCCACTGGGCAGTATCGAACATGTGAGCGCCCCAGTTGGTCATCTCGCCGCCCGAATAATCTCGATAGCCCATCCACCCGCCGGGCGCAATCTTCGATGTGTACGTCCTCCACGGAGCCGGCCCGAGCCACATATTCCAGTCGAGCCAGTCCGGCTCCGGCTCACTCGGCGCGTTACACGACCATGCAGGCGGCCCGCCCACATTTACCGTTATCGATTTTATCTCTCCGATATAACCATTGCGAACCAGCTCACAGGCGAACCGAAATTCCCGCCACGAACGCTGCTGCGTACCGGTCTGGAATATCCGCCCGTATCTTTTGACCGTATCGGCTAACTCCCTGGCCTGCCTTATAGTAAGCGAAAGCGGCTTCTCGCAGTAAACGTCCATACCCGCCTTCACCGCCGCAATGGATGTCAGGACATGCCAGTGGTCCGGCGTTGCAACTAATACCGCATCGATGTCCCCCCGTGCTGTAAGCTCCCTGAAATCATTATAACTTGCGCAGTCGTTATTGCCGTAATGCTTATTGACGATTCCGCGACCACGATTGAGATTATTGGCATTCACGTCACAGACAGCGACAAACTGCACCTCTGGTTTGCTTAAAAAACCGCCGCCCTGCACCCATATCCCCCCGCCGACGTGCCGGGTTCCCTGCCCCCCGACACCGATAGCGCCCATCACAATCCTGTTACTCGGCGCAACGGCCCCGGCATTACCCATCGCCGATGAGGCAACTAAATAGGGAAAACCGACCGCCGCTGCGGACGCTCCCGCTGCTTTACTTAAAAATTGACGTCGATTAATTCCTCTTGCTTTCATAATAAAAGCTCCCCTGTCCCGTAACCATAAAATGATAATCAATTATCAACCGGCACTTAAAAATCAAGCCTTCATTAATCAATAATCACTCATCATTAATCATTTCAAAGTCTCCACGGCGCCCGCATAGCCCGGGTAAGCATATTGTTCGCCGCCGAATCATTGATAAACTGCTCGGCCTTCGGGTCCCATTTTAATTTTCGCCCCAACTGCATTGCGATATTACCCAGGTGACAAACGCTGCTCGTGCGGTGCCCGATCTCCGCCGTGCAGATTGTGTCCTTGCGGCTCTTAATGCAATCCAGGAAGTTCTGCTTGTGGTCGTTGCTGTCATACAGGTGAATCTCGTTCGGCCCGATTTTGCTCGTCAGAAGCGACATCGGCTCGGCATCTATCTTGCCGCGGGTTACATCAACCCAGCCTTCCGTGCCTTCGAAACGTGTATGCCCGCTGCTGCTTTTCAGAAACAATTTAACGCCGTTCGCGTATGTGTACTCGATGTTCTCGTTTTGAGCGGTCGTAAACAGGCCCGTCTTTGGAAAATCACCGCTGCCGACAATCTCGACCGGGCCGGTATCGTCCGCCGCATTTCCCCACTGCGCGATATCGAGATAATGAGCGCCCCAATTGGTCATCTGCCCACCGGAATAATCTAAAATAAAACGGAACTGATAGTGACATCGCTGCGTCGTATAAGGCTCCCACGGTGCAGGTCCCAGCCACATATCATAGTCGAAGCCGTCCGGCACCGGCTCGGGCTCCCATGTCGGCGGGCATTTACGGTTATTACCGTGAATCCCGACCCTCATAGTGTGCAGCTTGCCGATCCGGCCGTTGCGCACCAGCTCGCACGCAAATCGAAACTCGCTGCCCGAACGCTGCTGAGAGCCCGTCTGAAAGACCCGCCCGTACCGCTTGGCCTCATCGGCCAGGACTCGCCCCCCGCCTATGGTCAAAGTCAGCGGCTTTTCACAAAACACATCCTTGCCCGCCCGTACTGCCGCAACCGAAATCAGCACGTGCCAATGGTCGGGTGTCGCGATTGATAGCGCGTCGATATCATCCCGCGCCAATACTTCACGAAAGTCTGTATAAGCGGAATTTGCATTAAGACCCGCTGTCTTAAGCGCTTGCTCCATATGCTTTACATCCGCATCACAAACCGCAACCACCTCGCATTCGGACTTGCCTTTGAATGATTTCATATTGCTCGTGCCTTTTCCACCAAGGCCGATACAGCCCATCGTAATGCGGTTGCTCGGCGCCCCTGCGCCGAATACCGAAGAAGGAACTATTGCCGGCCATGCTATTGCCGCCCCAGCGGCCGCCGAACCCTTCAAAAATTCCCTGCGGCTCACTCTCGCTGTCTCTTTGCTTCGTCTGTTCTTCATTGCATCTTCCCTTTTCGCTCTGCCTGTTTCTCTGATAACTATTTAAGAGTTTTTATTCTCAAACTGCGAAATGCCAGCTTGTCGCCATGCCCGCAAAAAGCGATATAACCCTTCTTCCGCTTCAGACCCGGGTGTTTATTTCCATCCATGGTCTTGGGGCTGTTGGCTTTCTCGATGTCCGCATCGACAATCGTCGTACCGTTGAGCTTCACCGTTATCTGCTTGCCCTTGGCGATTACCTCTTCATAGTTCCAGTCGCCCACAGGCTTGAGATATCCGCGCTTGCCTGCAACAACACCGTAAATCGACCCGTGAAACTGATAAGGCTTCAGATTGTTATACTTATCCGCCGTATTATCTAATATCTGCAGCTCCATCCCCTCATAAGCCGCATTAACATTCAAAGGCGTGCGAATCCCAAGCCCGTTGTTCGCCCCGGGTGTCAGCTTAAACTCGAACCGCATAATAAAATCGCCGTACTCTTTCGCCGTATAAAGATTGCCGCCGCCAAGCTCCGGCTCCACAACAATCATACCGTCTTTAACCACATAACCCTTCGTATTGCCCTGCCAGCCTGTCAGGTCCTCACCGTTAAAAAGCAGATCGAAGCCATCGGCCTTTTCCTGCTCGGTCAGTTCGTTTGTAATCTCACGAATAAAAACGTTCCTGAAATAAAGCCGGCTGCCGTGTGATTGCAGCTCTATCTGCTCGTTCGGATAAATCGGTCTTTTCCTTTCCCAGTAATTCTCCATCACAACGTTATTGACCACCTTAATACCGTTCAGATACACCGTTACCCTTTCCCCCTTCATAACGATCCTGAACGTATTCCACTGCCCGACCGGCCTGTCCGCGACCCTGTCCGGCTTGCTCGGGCCCTTCTTGTTATTATACAATCCGCCCGAACCGACCTGCGCGCCGACTCTCCTGAGCGACGTGTCCCATATCTGCACCTGCGGTGAGCCGCGAAGATATATCCCGCTGTCGCCGCCCTTCTCTATTTTCCAATCGACCAGCATCTCGAAATCGCTGTAGTCCCTCGCCGTACAAAGGCTGTGCCCTTTCCCGTCAAAGCAAAGCGCACCATCGACTACCTTCCAGTGCGCCCGCATATTCTCATCCGCCTCTGCTTGTGCCTCGGCCAGCTCTTCCCGGCTCATTTCACGTCGGCTTTTCGGGCTGCCGACCAGCCCCTTCCAGCCCGTAAGGTCCTCGCCGTTAAACAGCGCAACGAATCCTTTTGGCGGCTTGTTCAATTCCTGCCCTTCTGCTCTCGTTGCCCCGTACCCCAGACAAACCAAAACAATCGAAAGGCAAACAGTACTCAACATCAGGTTTGTTTTAGGCGTGCTTTTCATCATTTTTACTTTCCTTTCATTAATTTGCTTATTCTTATTGATGCCTCGAAATGAAAGTTACCTTCCATCCTTTACTCTTACCAAACTCTCCTCATAACATTATCACCCGCTGTAACTTCGGCGGTTCTGAGCGCTTCAACAAGTTCGCGCTCATAAAAAAGGGTGAAAGACGGGATTCGAACCCGCGACCCCCAGATCCACAATCTGGTGCTCTAACCAACTGAGCTACTCTCACCACAATTCTGCCCCCCGCAAAAAAACCATTATATCATGCCTGCTCTTTTACGTCAATGCCCGTCTTTGCCCGTTTCCATCTATGAAATTCTCTCGAAAAATCACGCAATTTACAGAATAATATCTCCGAAATGGAGTTCTCACGTAACACATCTAATAAAACCCGATCCGAAATTCCTACAAAACTCATCCCTTCGCGAATGTAGAGAGCAGAAATCCAAAAAAATCAATCATCGATAATCATTGAATCTTCTTGTAGAAGATTCCTCCGCACCGCCTGCTGTATCTCCGGCCCGATCCCTCGGCTATTCAAAAATACCTCGATCCCGCCTTGGGTCTCCAGTTGGTCCAGTGCGGCCTTCAGCCATTCCGCTTTGACGTTCCTGCCGGCGCGATTGGAAAGAAGATAATCAGCCATTATATCATTACGATTAACACCCAACAGAAGATGAACCAGCGCGACCATTCCTCCGGCCCGGTCCTTTCCGGCCGAGCAGTGAATAATAACCGGTAGATTATCGCGTTCCGTTAAAATATGAAATATGGCGGAAATCTCATCGGCAAGATCCGCGTCCGTAATAAACGCCTTATATCCCTCTATACGGTTTGGTGCGTTGACTTTAATGGGCAGCGTTTTATACTCAGCGAAATCGAACAGGCACTCCGCATCCGGTGCCGACTGCCTTTCTTCATCTCTTCGCAAATCGATAATAATCTTGATACCTGCTGCTCGGATAATATCGCGTTCTGTTTGTGTGATTTCGGATAACTTGCCGGAACGGTACAAGAGTTTCCTGCCCATTATCCTCCCGTCCCGAGTAACGTAACCGCCGGTATCCCGTGCATTCGGAGCATTCTTCAAATTCAGCGACCGCTCTCTGGGAATCCCCCCCGGCCCGCATCCACCCGCCGGCCACATCATAGCCGCACATGCGAAAACCAAGAAATACCACCTGAACACCGATATCCCTCGTCTATCTACTCCGGCTATTGTTGTCATCTGAAACCTTCTCAAACCAAAATCCCCAAAAACTGTTCTCATCTCTTAAGGACTCAATTACGAAACTTCTAACGGTTTTCTGAACTGCCAGAAGGTTGCAGTACACCGAACGTTCGGCATTCCAAAATATCTGATGCTGAACTCTGTGCGTTCGGATTTTCACAGAGCCCTTCGGGCCAGCTTAAGCCACTTGTTAGCCGTTTGTATTTACAGCACTTATCACTTTTCTAATTCTATGCAAATCTCTTGTATCTTTGTTTTTAATTTATCTTTAACTATTCCAATTTTTATTAATTCTTTAAAAGGTGATAATACTGAAGCAAAAACAGAAGCTTTATGTTCTGGCGGAACTTTTTCCATGGCGATTTTATATAAATCGTAACCTTTATCTAAATCTCCTGAAAAAAGGTTGATTCTGCAAGGTCAAATCTTCTCCAATAATCATTAGGGTAATCTGAAACATTGAATTCACATAATGGTTTTAGCTTTTTATATGATTCTTCCGCTATAGGTCTGCGAGATGGATCAATCTTTGAAATAAGTAATTCTAATTTTGCAACATTGAGAAGTGAATAAGTATCATAAGGTTCAATTTTACTGGCAGACAAATACCTGTCCCTTGCAATTTTTAAAGAATCCCAGTTAATATTATTTGGAACATCTTTCATGTCCCATCTTCTATGTTCACCACCAGAATTACGTAATGCTTCTGCATTTTGCGGGGTAAGTCTAACAGCTTCATCTAAAGATTCAATTGCTTGTTCATATTTTTTTAACTTACCATAGGATATTCCTAATTCACGATGAGCTTCAGAATTATTAAAATCAAGAGAAGCAGCTCTTTTAATAATAGAAATACTTTCTTTATAATTTTCCTGCAAACGTAATTCTACTTGGATTTATTCTTACAACTTCTCTTAACAAACGTAATCTATCTTCTGGGTTATCAGTTGCTTTTGCTGCAGAAAGTAAATCTTCCCCCCTTGCTTTTTTAGTTCTAAATTTTCTAATTTAAGTTTCTCTATGTAACCTCTGTCAAAACATACAATTTTTGAATTTTGTCTTACTGGGCTATCACAATAGTCAGTTTCAGACAATTCTTCTATTATTGCTTCTACAGTTTTATCAATAGCCTTGTTAAGGATATCAGGATCTTTTCCATATTGAATTGCACGACTTGCGGCAGCATTAAAAAGGATATCACTTACATTTTGACTTACTGCTATTGTAACTGAATCCTTAAGAGCCCATCTTGCACCAAGTTCAAGGTATACATTGGCATTATTTCCAGTTAGGTCAGCTACATAAATATCAGCTGTAATAGCTTCATTAAACATTGAGGTATGAATAGGGCCAGCTCGAACTTTATCCTTTTCTATCACTAACTCTACTTCTTTTCCCGTTTTTTGGAACAATCTTTCAGATATTTTTTCATAATAATACTCTTTAATCTTTTCAGGTTCTTTCCATTCAGCGGATTCACCCATTGTAGTACCAGGCATTGCTATAAAGAGTCTTAATTTTAATTCACTCATTATTTTTCCCTTAACAATGAAGACGATATATATTTTCTTATAATGGCTAACTATGTATTTATGGTTTCCGCATAGCGTCCCAAAACTTTCTTCATTTTTAATGGATCTATGGAAAAACTAAGGGCGTTCACTTGCTTTTTCATAATAATTTTCCATTTCATCTCACGCCACAGAAATTAGCCCAAGTTCGCCAGATAAAAATATTTTTTGCAATTTTCAAAAAAAATACAA
>CAZZAX010000168.1:0-12130 GCA_964653075.1 uncultured Pirellulales bacterium | reverse complement strand
CCTTATCCTTGCAGCCGGATAAAAGCGCCATCAACAACAGGCATACCAGCAAGTTGCCACTAAAAGCCTGGAATCTCCAAGAAATCATTCTTCCTCTCATAATCTGACTCCTTTCCCGCAAAAACTCGAATCAACGCAATCCTCGGGCCTTGAACGTTCAAAGCCCATACTATAAAAGACGTCTAAAGAAGTCAAACATTGCGCAAAATCTGTCATTTCTTCGAAAATGTCAGGTCATCCCTTTGTTTTGGCACTGATTTTCTCGTCTTGATTTTCTCGACGCTAACCGCGTATACACCACAGGCAAAATTATTCGCAAAATCTCTCGCCATTTGAAAAACTTGATTCAACAGTGCTGTTGCGTTACAATCAACATGAGAATTCACCACAATCATCTAAAGAGTAACTGCCATAGAACAGAATTTCTCCAATAGACCGGTCGTGGCACAACTTGCTGCCCGCATCCCGTGGCTCACAATATGAACTCTTCGCACATACACTAAAAGCACTCTGGCGAAAGAAAACTATCTATATCTGAAGTCTTCTTCCCAACTGTACGCATAATGGCAACTTTAGATCTAATACAAGAGCCTTTAACCTTCTATAACTGAAAGCGTTTCTCGCATCTATAATGTTGATACATTTTTTCTATTTTTACAAAAATTTTTCCTGCAGATTTTTAGAACTCCCCAGAAACACACTTCAATTTAACCTAACTATGGTATTCAGATTTCCCTCGATGACCAAAATCAAGCGAGAAGGTATCTGGAGGATTTGGACAAGTTTAGATATTTTACTGGTCGTATAGCCCATTGACGCCGTTCCAACCGCTTGCAGGCTTTGAGGGAACTCGGGACGGAGCTACTGATTAGTGGAGCTGTCGTTACCGGTATGGACCATAAGATGAAGATGGGCATTTTCCTTGGTAGGACTGAATCACAGATGAAATCAGTAGTTAACACAGCAAGCCTGCGAATACCTGCCAGAGATGACTATCTGGTACCTGTCAATGCCTTATCGAAGCTGTTTCGCGGTATCTTTCTTGCCCATATTCAAAGGCAATTCAAAGAGATTCACTTGCCGAAATCCGTATGGCAAAAAGACTGGTTGTCCATTGTAAACCAGCCGTCCATGGCAGCCGCACTGTCCTCAATTATCTGGCCCGTTACATTCACCGTGTAGCCATCGCCAACAGCCGAATCCTTTCTGTCGACAATGGTAATGTAACTTTTCGTTATAAGGATTCCAAGCGAGGTGCTTATATCAAAACCATGACCGTCAGAGCCGAAGAGTTCATCCGGCGTTTTCTACAGCATGCTTTGCCGGCGGGTGTTCACAAAGTTCGTTACTATGGCCTGTGGAGTCCATCGAATCGCAAGAAGCTGTTAGAGTTACAACAGACCTTGAGTCAATCCGAAAATGATGAGCAAGAACGATTAGAAGAAGATATGGACACGAAGGTATCTACTCCGTTAGAATCCAGACAATGTCCTCATTGCAAGAAGGGAATGCTCGTCTGGGTAGGACGCCTGTCTCGTCAAGGGAGGGCACCGCCTTGAGAGAGCTTATCTTAATCTCATCGATGATCAAGTTTAATCCGAAACATGACCCTTCATGGTACGTGGCAATACCAGTCTGTCAATACGTTGAAAAAATGCCCCAAATTAACCGCTGTTTACGCCATATAAACCACGAATCGTTCTCAATAGACCAACCAATCATCCCTCGTACAAGAGCTAAATCCACCACGCTACCCGCTGTTCATCGATGGTGTGGAACTTGTTAGCTTATTAAAACTCCAATTAACTCGTAAGCGGTTCAGTCCAATAGAGCATTTGTGACGGCTACGCGTCACAAAAACTCGTAATTGATTAAGTAGACGGTAGGAAGAAGTGTATCAATCATGTGACTCTTTTGGGGATATGAAGAGGAATGGGCGATTGGAAGGCTTGTTTGTTTTAATACTTAAGCCTAGGAGCGTGTCCGAGTATTCGCTCTCAAAATACATAAGTCTTTGGCAACAAAGAACTTAATGTTTTTGGGCCCAAAGCAACTAAGTCTTTTATCTGCAAGTAGTTATGAATTTAAAAGCCTATTACTCGGACAGACTCCTAGACTAGGAGCATGTCAACTTGAGGCAGACTCCGGTTGTAGAACATAATTAATAACAGACCATCCAGGCGAGTTGTCTCAATCTCTTTGATCAATTGTTTGGTATCTTTATTATTAGCGACTGATCTGTTCTCTGTGATGATCTTCATTCCAAGACGCTTTTCAATCTCTTTCAATTCTGTAGTATAGCTTTTCTGACGTCCCTCTGCATCAAATTCATTGCCGGGCCAACTCCATCAGCCATCTGGATCATCGGAAAATGTTGTCGATGGTGGATAAAGAAATGCAGCCCGAACGGTAGCGCCTTCTTTTTTTCTTAGTTTCGCTAGCCCGATTTGGTAAGCAGTTGCCTCTAGCCACGGAGCCTTCAATGTGCTGTATGCGGCACCTATTGTAGCAAGGAAAGTTCTTCGATCGAGATTGCAAGTTGTTTCGACCTGATTATGACACTGCATGATTAACTCCTTTGTTTTTTTAAGATTTGGGAAGGCCATTTTCCTTGCATTCCCTTTCCAAATATTACTTGAAAGGAATCGGTGTATTATGTAGCGAAACACAATTAAATTTCAAGGATCTATATCAATTTTTCAAAGTTCAAATTACGACGAAAGGAAAACTCGGAACCTATAATGGAAGATTCTTGTTTCAGAAAAACTTTTCAAAGTGACAGTACGAAGTGGTTGTAGCGACAAGTCGGCGTTCTCAAGATTTACCTCGACAAGCATAGTTCAAGGTAGTTTCGGACACCGTTTATCTCCGAAGTCACTTCTGCCGCAGTAGGCAAGATCGGAATTCCGCGGGGTACAGGGTGCATAAACACCTCGGTCCAGCCGCTGTAGTTGATTTTCTTCAAAGCAGCGACGATTGGCATGAAATCCATTTCGCCACGTCCAGGCAATTGCATTAGCTCCTGTTGCTTTGGCAGTTTCTTATGACAGCCTTGGCCATATTGCCACGCATAGAAATGGACTAAACAATTGCCAATATCTGTGATACACTTTGCAATTAATAGTGGGTCTTGTGGTAAATGATATGGAGCTAGCGCAATGACGAGATATTTGCCAGGGGTAAATTCTGCTAACCATCGGATAGCATCCGGTGAGTCAATCAGACTATTCGCATGATTTTCTATGCCAATAGTGATACCCATCTGTTCAGCGGCAGCAATATGCGGCTTCATCTTCTCAATAAATTCTCTGACTGCTGCCTTTAGAGCTTGGCCCTTTAGATTCCCAGGACCACGGCTACCGCTAATGACCATTGATCCACCGAGCTTCTTAGCTACTCGTATCTCATCCTGTAGACCGAAAGGGCCAAGATCGTAGTGTGTCAATATGCCCAACTCCACCTGATATTGCTTCAGCATTGTTGCGAACTGCTCGTGTCCCATCATTTCGATTTGTTCCCGATGATTCGCATGATGTTCGGGCCAGATATCAATATGTTTCGCTCCTGCTTTGCGAACCTCCGACAAGACGTCGCTAAGCGTCATCCTACCGTACATACTGGACCCAACAATGTATCTCAACTGGAATGTCTGTGCATCATGTGATACCGCGAGCTTTGCCGGACCAGCCACTAACGCAGCGATCAAGCGCATACAAAACTTACGGCGACCTATTTTAAGGTAGCCTGTTTGCATCTGTTCACTGCAGAACATTTTCATATCAAGTTCCAGTCATCTCGTAATCATAGCATCTCAATAGTATTACACATCTTCAGCAAGTATCAATCAGTTAAAGAAAAGCTGGCAGTTAGTTAAGCTGTTAGCCCCTATCTGCCAACCATTTAGATACTATGTATAACGGTCTCACTATTCGACTGTAAATACAAACGTCATCAATCAAGCCGAACCATAACTTGCTGGGGAGAAGTTCGGTTGTCATCCGGAAAGAGCCTGAGCTTAACTCTCTTCTGCCTATTAGTATCTCTTATGGTGCTCCGTTGGATTCTGTCCAGAGTGAGTTTATTCTGTTCACGGTCCGGTCGACAAGGATATTTCCACCTTCCGGACCGACAAGACTACTGTGGACAACGGCGCTGTAATGGCCTCCTCGAACTGCCTTCTCTGTAGGAAGATAAGTTCCTGGTCCCACCAGTTGCACGACAAATGTCTGAACCGCTTTGCTTCGGGCTTTTATTCGAATCCCAAAGTCGGTGAATAACTCAAAGGAGTTTGTGCATATGGCAACATCTCCGACCCGCAGGATGTGTAGTTCCATCTCATATGTTGGATTTGGCTCTGTCCTTTGTCTCTCGAACCTATTGACGGTCATCCCATACCATTTTATCCTACGATACTCCCGCATGGCAGCTTCAGGATTCTGCTCTATCATGGCAGCAGCCTTTTCGACTGCTTCTTTTGCTTTGATGTATTCCGCTTCAGTGACAAGGCGCATCGGCAGTTGAATCGTCTCAACTTTATGGATTACAGGAACATTAGTGTGTCGATCATTTTTAATAGCTTCATAGGCATCGTCCACAGCCCTTACGATGCGGCGGGCAATCTCGTCCAAACGATTCAGGCCTCGAAGCTTGCGCATTCTTTCATCGGCCGCTTTTCTATACATTAAGTGTGGCGATTGATCGCCGGAAGCACCCGTCCAAGCCAATACGCACAACTGCTCACCATAACGCTCCCGCAAGACTTTGCGTACCGGATGCCAAAAGTCGGCGTTGAGAGCGGACCTCGACTCGACCTCCTGTGATGGACAGGAGACATTGACTACGACACCTACGAGCTCACCTAAATCGTTCCAGAAAAATAACGTGTTGACATCGTGATCCTCGTATCCTTCGAGATTCCGGAACTCAGCTATGTCAGTCTTGCCATACATCCGCGCTGAGCCGTCGGCATATACTGCACGACGGTTATAGGCAACTACAGCATGGCCAAGTCCCCACGTAACACTTCCCCTGCTTCGTGTATTCCAGGCCTGCACTATTGCATCCGCGACTTGCTCAGCGAGGAAGGACAGATACTGTTGAACCTGCATTACTCCCTCTCTTGGAATAGGATATTTATCTAACAATAAAACAGGGGCTGTATGCGTGTGCGTACCATTGAGAAATATCTTCCTGGTATCTAAATCCGGCAGATGCGCTCGTACAGCTTTGCGGACAAGTTCCAGAACCTCTGAGGGGATGTACAGAAGGTCGCACGAGACCATGATCGCCAAATCACGAGACAAATCGCCTTCACGAGATTCTAGTGCAATCACATTTGCAGTGATTGGTGTTTCGACTGTTTTAGCGATTCGCAAATGAAATTGACCGGAAACAGCAACTGGCTTCTCGGGAGTAATATCAGCCAGTGCCGTTCCAACCAACAATTCAGCGGCTAATCCTCTTTGCGGTGATAGAAGAATATTTATAAGAAATCCGATTAAGACAAGAGATTTCCAAAACATCATGTCCTCCTTTTATTCTCATCGTTCCCGAACCTTGTGTAGTAATAGGTTAACAGATTCTTCACGAGACTTCAACTGATAGTTAACGGAGATAGACGCTCTCTTGCTGAAGGCCACCCAAACCGAAGATAATCTCGCAGAAGGATTTATGCAGCTAGCAAGGCAGAAACAGCATGAAGTGGCTCTTTTTCAACAACGGATTGGACAGATAAAAGCAGGGAAACAGGAAAATAACCGTGATGCAGTAAAAATTATCGAAATCGCACATCATCTTGTAGAACAATATATTACGTTTCCATCGCCCCAAAAACGCCAGATTGTTGATTCGGTGTTTTCGAACTTGAAGCTAAAAGGCGCAAACCTTTGTCGATACTATAGGTTACCGTTCTCGATTCTGGTAGAAAATAACCGCCATCCTCTCAAATCGGGGTGATAGGATTCGAACCTACGGCCTCCTGCTCCCAAAGCAGGCGCTCTAGCCAAGCTGAGCTACACCCCGGTAATTCTGGTACTGCTGACGGATTTCTATTGCCCGATACTGTTTCAAACAAAGCATATCACATACATCAGGAAAGGTATTTTACACCAGGCACACCAGTATTGCAATAGAATCCTGCTTGTGCGTTTGGATGGGTGCGTCAGAAAACAAAAAAGCTACTTTTGTGGATTCATTACGATAACAGCTACATCAGTCAGGCCCTTTATATCACAGACGGGTTGAACCGTTATGTCCCAGACCAGAGGATTTTCATCATTGCTTTTACATTCGGCCACTGTCCCGGCAATCACCGGCAAACTAAGGAATCCGGGCCTTTTCTGGGCATATACGATGTCGCCGATTTTAATGCTGTATTTTGTCGGCACCAGTTTAACCTTGGCGGAGCAGTTGCCGTCACCGTGCATTATTCTGTCCATATTAAAGTTTGCAATCTTTACTGCCATTTTGGACGTCGGATCGCTAATCAGTCTAACTTGGGCGGTGCGGTTGTCCACCTTGTATATGGTTCCGATTATGCTCTCGCTGGCCAGAACGAATTGGTCTTTAGTCAGGCCGTCTTTTTGACCGCGGTTTATTATAAGCTCACCGCGAAGCCCGTTAACAGAGGCGGCAATCACGTCCGCTAATACAAAATCCACGCCTTTCCAGACAGGTCTGTCTCGTAGCCCCGACAGCTTTTCGACTTTTTCTCGTTCCTGTTTCAACCATTCCGTAACGTTGGCGAGATGATTATGAAGCCTGTTGTATCTCTCTCGACTTACTGCTTCTTCGGATATGCTCTGTTCCGATGCCATCAATCGGGAAGCTGAAAGTGAAATGTTTCTGCCGATACTTAAAGGCTTGCGAAAAATACGCACAAAGCCGAACTGAAATTTATTTGTTATCTTCGGCGGGGCAAAGAAGAAAATAAGTCCGGCTAACATAAACCAGATAAACAACATTCGTCCGGAAACTTTGGTCACATTCTTTGCCATGGTTGTATTGTGTGTTTATCACGTGCGACCGCACTACGAATTAGTCCCATCCGTGCTCGTTATGGTTCATTGTATCCTTCCACAATTCCAGGTTTTCCATGTAAACGCTGGTGCCGCGGGCTACGGAGCTGAGGGGGTCCTCGACCCTGTCAACTTTTAGGCCGGTCGCATTTGCTAATGCTGAGTCCATTCCACGCAGTAGTGAGCCGCCGCCGCAGACGTGAATACCGTTGTCGATAAGGTCGGCGGACAATTCCGGCTCGGCCTTCTCCAGCGTTGCCGCTACCGCATCTATTATCATGGCGATGGGGCCTCGAAGTGCCTCACGGACTTCCTCACTTGTTATGACGATTTTTCTCGGCATGCCGGAGATTGTGTCTCTGCCGGCCACTTCCATAACCAGTTCTTCTTGCAACGGAACGGCGGAGCCGATTTTTATCTTCACTTTTTCAGATCGCGCCTCCCCGATGAGCAGATTATAAGTTTTCTTCAGATGATTGATTATCGCTTCGTCCATATCGTCGCCGCCGATGCGGATTGATTCGGATGCGGCAATATCGGCAAGGCTCATTATGGCCACCTCCGTTGTTCCGCCGCCGATATCCACAATCATTGAGGCGGTGGGCTCGGCGATTGGCAGCTTGGCTCCGATTCCCGCCGCCATTGGCTCATCGACCAGGTAAACTTTACGTGCACCTGCACGTTCGGCGGTACCTATAACCGCCTGCCGTTCGACATCGGTTATACCGCCCGGCACGGCAATTACCACTCGAGGTCTGACAAGTCCGCTCCTGCCGTGCGCCTTCTTGATAAAATAGGTCAGCATCGCCTCGGTAACTTCGAAGTCACTGATCACGCCGTCTCTGAGAGGCCGTATTGCACTAATAGAGCCTGGGGTTTTGCCTAACATATCCCGTGCAACCAGCCCGACGGCCTCGCCGTTGTTCAGGACCGTATTGGTCCCTTTGCGAACAGCAACCACTGATGGTTCATTGAGGACAATACCTTTGTCCCGGACGCATACCAGGGTACTGCATGTACCAAGGTCGATACCCATATCCATACTGAACAAGCCTAATATTGAGTCCATTAGCATTTCGATTCGTCCTTAAATTCTTCCCTAAATTTTTTTACTTGTCGTGTCCATACCGCCTTCTTCTGAACTCACATCTCGATTGGCATTATCGGGATGAGAAGTCCTTATCACAACATTTCGTTGTTCTAAAAGAAGCCGGGACAACGGGCATCCTGCCAGGATGCTAAATCAATCTGTAGGTCGGCTTTACAAAAAAAGCACTTTAAGCGGATTTGTCTTTATGCGGATACCTGTTATGCGGTTCGTATTGTGACGTTTGTATCGAAGAAACCGAATTTAACAGTACTTTAACCGGTCGACATGGCCATATCAACAGTCATAACTGCTTTATCGGCAATAAGTTACGGCAATTCATCATTTTGAAAAAACAAAGAATCTCTATTATTGCCGATGCTCTTTCCTTTTGGTACGGGCCAAAGCCTTTGATTTTCCCGAGTACCGCCAGTAATTATAAGTTGGCTTGGTTAAGTCCTATAAAAAACCATAGAATGTCAATCTGAAAGTTGCGAGAGTATAAGCGATGAGGTGCTCTTATTTCCTGTCTTGCTATTGCCAGCTATCCGGATACCTTACGGATTCAGGCTGAATATTGAACTTTCTGCACAGTCCTTCGACAAGTTCTTCTGTCCTTTTTATCTGAAAGTCAGTAGGAAAAGAGGTTTCGTTATCGGCAATAACACAGATATAAATGGTCTGTTCGGTTGGTGTTTCGCAAAAAACCGGTTCATCGTTCGCACTTTGTCCGACTATGATCGACGATTGTCTTTGCCATTTTTCGGTTGGTTGTATCAGGCCGTCGTGCCCGCCCTTACCATTGCAGATAATGAAATGATAGTTAATCCCATTAGAGACTTCTTCATTCTGTTCTCTATCGGGGTTAATATCCTCGGGACTGTCCACCTTGCTTAGTAAGGCCAACTGCTCAATATTGCCGGATTCGGTACCACTGTAATCAATCTCGATTTGGCTCCAGTGTTTCCGGGATTGGTCGGTGCTGGAGAGAATGGATTTTTTAACAGGGCCGAGACGATAATAACGTGAAAGACAAAACGCACCCGCAGATGGAGGATTGTGGCCCAGGGCATTGAGAATTAATGCACCTAATGTGATGGAAATCCCCAGAATCACAAGAACTTTTTTTTCTCTTGAGTGCGTCCTCATCAGTCAATCTCTGCTTAATTTACTTTCCCGGCAGTGATATTTTTTCTTATCTTCCTTCACGAAAGGGTGATTTTTTTTGGCTTCCTGCCTCCGATCCGATACGACTCTCTTACTATCGGCCTTGTGGAAATGCCCCTTTAGATAAGTTCTTTTTTATCAGTTAATACCTTAAGCACCTTTCCATATGCGGGCTTTTGACCTGCCCGGTGCTGTCCTACGTCCTATATAGATACACAGGAATTTATAACCATAAAGGCAAAAGCACATGTTCGCTTATGTAGTTTTTGTCAATAAAGTTAAATTTAGCGCTTGTTAGCAGTTGTGAAATAATGTTTAATTACGGTCTAATTATCGGAAAAACAAATTAACGGATGTAAACATTATAGCTTGTTTTATTGAGGTGAACTTAAGATGGCGGATTTGAAAGCATTAGCTGATGCAGTTATCAAAGGCGACCAAAGCGCAGCGGTCCAAATCACGAAAGCCGCTCTTGAAGAAGGCACTCCGGCTGAAAGTGTGCTAAATGACGGACTAATTGCGGGTATGGACGTCGTCGGCGCTCGTTTCAAGAAAAATGAGGTTTACATACCTGAGGTGCTTATTGCCGCCCGGGCAATGAAAATGGCGATGGAAATTCTTGAGCCGGAGCTTGTAAAGGCCGGCGTTAAACCGATCGGAAAATGTATAATAGGGACCGTCCAGGGTGATTTGCACGATATCGGTAAAAATTTAGTGGCAATGATGCTAAAAGGTGCCGGCTTTCAGGTTATTGACCTCGGCGTCGATGTCAGCCCTGATAAGTTTGTCGATCAGGTCAAAGCTCAGGCTATTCAGGTTGTCGGCATGAGCGCACTTTTAACTACGACAATGCCCGGCATGGAAAAATCTATAAAGGCGTTAAAGGATGCCGGCGTTTCTGCCAAGATTATGATAGGCGGCGCACCCGTAACACAGGGTTACGCCGACAAAATCGGCGCAGATGGCTACGCCGCCGACGCCGCCTCTGCCGTCGATATCGCAAAAACCCTCGTCGCATAAAATTATAAACTCGAATTTCAAATATCGAAATGTGGCACGGGCTTCCAGCCCGTGAAAAAAAACGGCCGACTCTGTCCTACCGCTTATTCTATACACAATAACCTTCACGTTTTTTACATATTTTTGCTATTTGCATTTTGAGTTTTGACTTTTCTTTCTAATCTACTAATCCACCAATTCTCTAATCTTCTCCCATCCTTCATCCTGAGCTTGTACCCAAGGTGCTTTGTCGAATGGGTCGAAGGATTCAATGAACTTGGCAAAAAATGGAAGAGCTGAAAACTCTTTCAAGCTGCTAACTCTTAGAGTCCCATTGTCTGGGTTTGTGTAATCCGAAGATTTCGCCTTCGAACCGAAGCCATACACTGACGTTCATGGTGTCACTTCAACATAGATCATTTGCTTTCAATGCTACGTTTCTCATGAGTTCATGCTTGTCTATCGAGAGGTCTAAAGATCCCAGTGTGTAAAAAAGCCAAAAAGAATGGAGGCGATACTTTGATAGAACGCTCATTCGGCCAGTGTCCGGCTTACGAGTTATAAAATAGACATCGTACAAGTGATAACCAGGCATCGATTTTGTGAAATTTTGCAATAAATAGGCTGCAGAAGCCGTCTTTATTTATGTAAAAACGCTTAAATTTTATTGAAGTGAGGATATTGTGAACAATCAAAATCAGAAAAATTTGAAAGAGTTGTTCGAGAAATTCTTGGATACCAGGCAGGCTCAAAAGTACATTGAGGACGTTCAAAAGGCCGAAGAAATCCTCCGTGAACACCCCGCGCCCGAACCTGATGATATGCTTATAGCCAATATAAAGGCTGAAATCGCCATGCGTCTGCCGGTTAGGAGAACATACGTTTTTAAGCACATAGCTTATAAGGTACTCAGCATTGCAGCGGTAGTTATTTTCATCACGGTGATAAGTCTAAGATTGTTCGATAATGGAGCCCGTGAATCCGGCCCGGTACAATATGCTTCGATAATACCCACAGCAATTTGGGAGAGCGATGATATTGCCGCCGACGATGAGGACCTGGTGATGTTCACTACTGAAATTGAACAGATTGAAGACGAGTTACTAACTTTGCAATTCGGCGAAGACGACGGCAATGGGGACAGTAACATAACAGAATTAGAGATGGAATTTATAGAAATTAATAATAGTGATTTCTGGAAGGGGTAACAGACGTAGCGTGTCAAAAGAGTAAAAAAAGCGACTTTTAACGTAAGTGCATGACTTTTTAGTGTTTCTTGCGACATGGCATATTGAACAGGCTGAAATTATTTTAAAAGGAATGAAGTCTTTGTATTATTGGGCTTGTGGCAAGCAGAATTGTTTCAGTGAAGTGTATATGGGGAATGTCGGTTTATTGTGATTTTGGAATTTTTTTCAGATTTTCACAATAAAAAGGCATATCCTTGCGCAATATAGTAACAGTTGCCAGTTCAATCCTGCGCTTATAGTGGGAGCTGGCGGAGATTCAACGATTCAACTTTTTTTGGAGGTCAGTATTATGAAGAAGTATCTAATTTCAACTGTCGCTTTTCTGATGGTCCTGGCAGTAGTCTTTGCCGCATTTGGCCAGCCGGAAAGTAGATCCGGAAGAAGACCCCGGATGAGCCGGGAGGAACGGCTCAAAGCAATTGAAGCGATAGAAATCCAACTGGTGAAGCTCAAAGAAGCACCGCAGATACCTCGGCCTGCAGGTGGATTTTCAGACATGTCAGAGGAAGAGAGAACTAAATTCATTGAGCAAATGAGGAAGGTTCGCCAGGAGCAGCAGAAAGTATTCCAGACAATTTTAGCACAGGTTTACAGACTTCAAGGTCGAAGGC
>CAZZAX010000167.1:0-12155 GCA_964653075.1 uncultured Pirellulales bacterium | reverse complement strand
GCTGGCTCAGGCCAACTCGATGCCTCAGATGGCATTGACGCTGCTCAGATAAAAAATCTGTAGCTTCGGAGTTTTGAATGACACTATAGGGGAGATGACTGGGATATAAATCATCAGTTATCTCCCCATAAGTCAAAATACCTGCTAACAAATATCATGGTATGTAATGCATGCTGAATATTACCTGATAAAGCTAAAACAATACGAATCACGATATAGATTATAACAGAGCAAAATTATGAATGGAATCACAGCATATCAGGACAATGCAGTCAGCACACAAAGCAAAGGCCGTCTCATTGTAATGCTGTACGACGGTGCAGTCAAATTTATGCGACTGGCTATAATGGAGATGGAGAAGAAAAATTACGAGGCAAAGGGCCGCTATATCAACAAGGCTTTGGATATAATTAATGAGCTGAATGTAATTCTGGATATGGACGCCGGCGGTGAGATAGCGAGCAATCTTCGAAAGCTGTATATTTTTATGAATAATCGGCTGTCCGAGGCCAATGTAAAATGTGATCCTCAAATTGTTCGTGACGTAATCAAATTAATGGAAGAATTAAACCGGGGCTGGAAGGCCATTACTTGATAATAAACTGGGAATTCATTATCGCAATAAAAAATTATCCGGTGAAAAAACCATAAAAATGTTTTTGTCGGAATAATAAATATAAAAAGGGGGCTGTGTAATGCTTGAAGCAAAAGATATTATGACCAGGAATGTAGTATGCATAAAAAAGAACATCCCTGTAATAAATGCTATAAGACTTATGTCGAAAAACAACATTACCGGCATCCCCGTGGTCGAAGATGATATGACTCTGCTAGGGATCCTTTCAGAACAGGATGTACTCAGATTGTTCCACACTTATGAAGATGAAAAAGAAAGAACAGTAAATGATTTTATGACACAACCTGCTATCCACTTTGAAAAAGAGGAACGTTTACTGGATGTTTGTTACTGTTTGAGGGACAACTCTATAAGAAGAGTTCCGGTTACTTCAAATGGCAAAGTAGTAGGTGTTATCAGCAGGTCAGATATTCTTAAATGCATTCTTCAACTATGGGATGAAAATACTTTACCAGCCGCTGGTGTCTCAAAGAATACAGAATTACGATAGATTCCATCCATAATAAAGCTGGGTGAGTTTACCCTCACAACAGATAAAATTGAAATAGCCAGGATTTAATCTGACACTGCTTGGGGGTACGGCTCGCGTACCCCCAAGCCCATGAACATCACCTAATCAGAGCTGAATATGGTAGCTTAATCCCTTTTCTCTACTGCTAAGAGAAAAGCAGCTCAATCAGTTCGACTTCAGCGTTTTACATACTATTTACGACTTAACCTTAACCTACTCAACCGGAGGCACTGGCACCGTAAAGCTCAAGACCTCGCCTGTAACCCACGTGCCGTAGAACACATCAACTCGCCAGTAGTAGGTCATGCCGGGTTCCAGTGGACCGAGATCATAACCGGTCTCCATCAGCGGGGGACCAAAGCCTACGGGTGCATTGGTCACCTGATCGGCGTCTGTCCCAAAGTGCACGACAGACATGACCGGACTCCAGTCAGCGTCCCAGCTAAGATCTGCGTCAGTGTCTGTAACTTCCTGGCCGTTGGCCGGGTTGGGATTGTACGCTCCCTTGGGGGGAATCCACAAACTCCACACGTTACCGGTATGCATCGTCGTACCGTCCGCCTCGACGTCGTCAATCCGCCAGTAGTACGTCTGGCCTTCGGCCAAACCCGTGACAATATGCGTCGCCTCACTCACACGGCCTACAAGCTCAGCCGCCCCTGGCTCCGGATTGGTGCCGAAGTAAACATCAAACTCGGCTCCGAACGGACCCGGTGACCACGTCAGAATAGCAAGCGAATCCACGATTTTGGCACCATCAGCAGGGTCAGGTTTGGAGGACTCTAAAACGCCCGCAATTATCTTCACTTCATTATCTGTTATTACCTTGTCGAATATGCGGACATCGTCAATTGAGCCCGGGAAATACCTGCCGTTCTGTGGGCCACTCATGCCGATTCTGACATCTGCGCCGGCCGTTAGGTTGTAGGTATTGTCCGAACCGGAGAAAGTTGTATCTTCCACACCGTCCACATAGAGCCGGGTCGCCGGAACCCGTAGGTTAGCGCCCTCGGTCACAACCAAGGCACCATGGTGCCATTCATCGTCGTCAACGTAGGTATTACCTCTGAGGTTGCCGCTGGCGTGCTCGGTACGCAGCCTGCCCTGGTGGACACGCCAGGTCAGTCGCTGTTGACCTGCGCTTGTACCCCAGGTCACCATCTCGACGTTGCCGTCGGACGCACCAGGGGCAATCCTGAACCAGTTGACAACGCTGAATGGCTGCTGGACACCATCAATAGCGTTTATACCCTTGTACTCGTCAATGTTGATATAGTCATCAACACCGTCGAACTCCAGGGCATTGCCTGCGTGCCCTTCAATCAACTGCGGATCGCCTTGGAGTGAGCCATGATGATTATAGCCGGAGTAATCGAAGACATAACCGAGATCAAGATACTCACCATCGAGCTTCCACCACCCGACAAGATTCGGGTCGCTAATCTCTATGAAGGGCGGTGTTTCAAAGCTCCAGATATCGCCTTTATGAGTGTCACTGCCATCAAACTCATCGACCCGCCAATAATAAAACTTACCCGTTTCAAGGGGGGCTTCAGGGGTATAGTCTGATTCCGGCTGCGATGTGCCTCCTGTGGCATTGTTCACATCATCGAAATTGTCGCCTATATACACAGTGTGAGATTCCGCATTCAGGCCCGGTGCCCAGCTAAGGGTTGTAGAGGGTTTCACAAACATCGCGCCATCAGTTGGGCTGGGGGCAGAGGCTACCTGGGGTGCAAGAGTAAAGCTCCAGATCTGGCCTTTCCATGGACTGTCCGGATTCACATCATTGACCGCATCAATCCGCCAGTAATAAGTCGTATCCGCAATAAGATCATCAACGGTAATGGGGACTGCAACACCTGCTGCAGTCTGGCCCAGTGCAAGAAATGTACTTTCGGCGCCGGCGTCCACGTCGTCAAGGTTTTCGCCGAAATACAGGTTTTGTGAGACCGCATAAACTCCTGCTGTCCAGAAAAGGTCAACCGGCGTGCTCGATAACACGACACCATTGGCGGGGGTCGGGAGTGTAGCTATACGAACGGGCAAGGCGTGGTCATACAGCCTGATATCGTCCATAAGGCCGGCAAAATGGTCTATCGGTTCGGTCGTGTTATTGCCGAAAGCATCCTGCTCGGTAGTGCCTAACGTGGGGTTATTGCTGTGGCTGCTCACTTCGTTGGCCTCGAAGATGGCCATGACCGTGGCTTTCTCGGCCCCGTCCACTAACAACATCAGCAAGCCATTGTCGTAACTGACCGCAACCTCGGTCCATTCTGTGCTGTCAAAAGGTATCGTCAGCGTGTATTGGACACTGGCGTCACGCACGGCAGATTGGAGAGTACCTTCGTTGATGCGAACGGCCAATCCATTGGTCGCACCACCCTCGTCGTACAGCGCCTGTATGCCGCTGGTGCTGTCGGCCTTGAACCAGAACATCACGGTCTTTGTGGTAAACGCATCGATCAGCGGACCGACTGCATCCTGCCTGCCCTCGCCGGTGATTCCATCAAATCTCAGCGCACCAGTACCCACTATGCTGTCTGCCGAGAAGCTGGTCCCATTATTTGGATCCAACGCCCAGTTCAACCCCCCGATCGTATCGTTTGCATCGTTGTCGAGCGGCCAGTATGCTACCAGCTTCGAACCGCTTTCATACGAAAGTGTTACGTTGTCAAACTCGACTCCGACAGTGTTGTCGGTAGGGCTGTCCTTATCGAGTCCCAGATTGAGTAGACGAATCTCCAACGGTTGTCCCACAAGGGCCGAATCGGCCGAATCGTAGGTGTACTGAACGGTCGAAGTGGCCCACGTCATGTAATCCGGCCACAACGTGTCATTATCCTCGGCAATAACGGTTCCACCGGCCAAGAGTTGGACGCTATAGCCTGCGAAGTAGTAATAGTACGAGTTGCCCACCTCTACGGCCAGCGTGTAGTTTGTGTTGGCCGCGAACGTTTCGGTCAAGACCTGCGCCACACCGGCGCCGTCACCTACAGCGTTCTCGGTATACAGCACATTCTGGCCCTCGGGTGCGACCACCGGGTCGAAGTCTGTAGATGTAACGTGCCATACACCGGGGGCTTCACCACCCACCGGGGTCCAGCCTGGAACATCGACCCAGGTCCAGTCATCTTCGGCCAATACGGGATCCTCGAAGCCCGCGTTCGTGACAGGGATGTCCAACAGCTCGGCCGAAGCAGTTACCGTCACGGTCAGCACAAAAACAAAAGAAACAAAATAAATCAATTTCTTACGCATAATAGTCCTCCTTTAAAGAAGTTAAAATAACCATGCTCCGGCCACACACCAAAACATGACACGTATTATTTCCGACAAACATAAAAAACTTTACATGTGAGAATAACCGATAGGAATAAAAAAATAGTTAATTATGAATCAATGTAGAAATTACAGGCCCACAATCGGAAAATATTCTATGCCCGAATCAAAAATATTTTACGATTTGACCCAACCTCCTTCCTTCGAACAAAAGCCAGTTAATAGCTGTTATGGGAAATGGATAAAAATCCACCTCCTTGGCGCAAAGCCTTACACTTTGCCCTTTTCTCATCTACCTTCCAACGAGGACAATTTGTATGAAAAAGCCCAGGATTTTGTCCTTCGGAAGGCCAAAATCCAGATATTCCACTATATGTACATATACCAAATTAGATACGTTCCCGTCAAGGAAAAAATTTATACAAAATTATACTTACTGCCTTTTTTTTCATCATTTTAGCTTTGTCTTAGGGTAAAATAATCCATTCCGGGGAAATATGGATAAAAATTTTCCAGTTTTTTGTATTGTGTGAAAAAACGATTTGATATAATACATTATTAAATGTTATTCAGACAGGAAAAATACAAACTGTACGAAAAAGGAGGAACATTTCGCGCACCTTATAAAGCTATAACAAATGTAGTTTGAAATGGAAGGTGGTTACATGTGCAAATCAAGAGGTTTCACGTTAATAGAATTATTGGTCGTAATTGCCATTATTGCATTGTTAATGGCGATATTGATGCCCGCCCTGCAGCGAGCGAGAAACCAGGCAAGGACGGTTTCCTGTCAGGCGCTGCTGAAACAATGGGGTGTTATCTGGTCGATGTACTGCCAGGACAACGACGGCTATTTCAGTGTAGGCCAGGTTGGCGGTGCCGGGTGGCATCGGGGTGAATGGATTATATGTCTGCGTTCTTTGTATCGGACAAAGACAAATATTCTCAGGTGCCCGATGGCCACCAAGAGACTACCTACCGGAGAAGAGTGGGGTGGTCCATTCCATACGTATTTTATGCCATTTGGTGGAAGTGGAACCAGTGGAGGTGGGGAAGAACCAAGCTTTGGAGGCAATAACTGGATTTATCATCCACCGCCGGGAGTTGCGAATATTCAGAATCGTCCCACAGAATGGAACTGGAGGACACCTAATAGTAAGGGTGCAGCTCAGGTACCTGTGTTGGGAGATTCGATGTGGAGGGGGGGAGGCCCATACGTAAACGGCACGCGCGGCGACCCCCCGCAATTTGACGGTCAGTGGTTGGGTTACAACAGGGAAATGATGCATTTCGTAATCAACCGGCACAACGGATTTATAAACCACGTTTTTATGGACTGGTCTGTCAGGAAGGTGGGACTTAAGGAGTTGTGGAAACTCAAATGGCACAAAGAGTTTAACATAAACGGTTCCTGGACAACAGCCGGTGGGTGTCGGCCAAGTGATTGGCCGGAGTGGATGCAGAATTTCAAGGAATATTAACTGCAATAAGAATTGATTTTGTTTCGAACTCGGATCCCGGTTCCGGCATTTTGGATACATATCCAATCCTAAGTCTTACCGGACAGAAGCTTAGCGACCTCCGCAAGGAGAATATCGGGTTCTATCGGTTTTTCCAGATAAGCATCAGCCGGACACCATGAAGGGTCATCTGCTGTCGCTTTGAAATCTAAACCTGTTTCCTTCTTAATACCTGTCAGTATCATGATGGGCATATCTTTGAGCTGCGGGTCTTTCTTTAATTCCCGCGACATTTGAAAACCGTCCTCCCAGGTGGACATCATAATGTCCAGTATGGCTAAATCAGGTTTTTCGGCCTTGATTTTTTCTATGCCATCTGTTTTATCAACAGCCGTAACAACGGTGTACTGTTGACTTTCCAGAATAGCCTGCAATGATTCTCTGAAGTCCGGGTCATCGTCCGCAATCAAAATCTTTGCCTTTGTCATAATTCACCTCATATCCTATCGTTTTTGCCTGGTATTTCCCTTGTATGGCCGCATAAAACCTTGTGCAAAACTGATTGAATTTGAGACATTGCATTTTAGCGTTTACCTTCATCACTTTTATAACGAGCAAAATTTCCATTCTCAAAAATGGCAAACTTTCCCACAAAATACATAATACAGGAAGCACAGACAAGCTCTTTTTCTTAATATCGAAAAAGTCGGTCTTCCGTGGCTTGTCTCTTGAGTGATAAATAAACACTAATCATTCCCGGCCATTGCCCTTATTTGTCATTCCTGCAAAAGCAGGAATCCAAATTGTTAGCCCCCTGCACCGCAGGGGGTTCCACACACCCCGAACTTATTGAGTGCGAACTAACGTCTAATTAGTGCAGGATCATTCCCACGAAACCTGTCCTGCCTGTCCTGAGCCTGCCGAAGGAAGCTTGTCGAAGGAAGCCTGCCCAAGGAAGCGTAGTCGAAGGGCATTCTTATCATACCGAATGCAGACACAGGTAGCGAGTTGACACAAGAGTTTACCCTCGATGTGAGCTTACTTGCTTTCCTGTCGGGGGTCACCCTGAGCGCAATAGCCTGCCCTGAGCGCAGCCGAATGGGAAGGGTCTATTTAAAATAATTGCCATTCTGAACGTAGTGAAGAATATCAATCCCAATAATAAATCGAAAAGTCCCCGGCGGGTCCTTTCTTAGTTTACCCGAGTTTATCCCCGGGTGTACTTACACGTCTCTTCTGCCGGGGAATGTGTGCCCACTTGCTTGTCTGCCGGGGGGTAGAAATGCTGGCCCACTTGTTTTTGCCCCTGGTGTTTCGCCATGATATTCCAAATACAACACAAAAAAACTCAGCCTTTTATGGAGGGGATAAGGGGCCCACTCCACTCTATACCTTGCTCTCTCTTAATCTTTTATTAAATTTCTCCCAAATCTCCTTGAATTTGTCCGGCCACAAGCCTCCCATACAAACCGGCCGGTGGCAGCCTCAAGCTTGTGCCAAAGGTGCGAAGCTTGGGGATCGTTTTTCCCGCATTTCTACATTCTCAATTCTTACTTCTAAATTCTAACTTCTCTCTTATCTCCTCAGACATTTTATAGCCCCTTTCCTATTCTATTAGCCGGCCGCCGTGGGCATCGATTACTTCCTCAATTCAATTCAGAATACAAATCTTTCCACACAGGATTAAATTTCTCGATTAATCTGATTTTCCACAAATTGTTCCATTTCTTCAATTGTTTCTCACGCAATACCGCTGATTCCTTACCATCGCATTGTTCATAATAGACCAGCTTCTTAATTTTGTTTTTTTCTGTAAATCCTTTAAGAAAGTCGTTTTTATGCTCACCAATCCTCTTTTTCAGATTCTTCGCCATACCAATATACAACACCCCTTTTTTACGGCTCGCAAGAATATAAACATAATATCCATTCATTCTAATAACTAATCCCCGGCGTATGCTTTTCTTAGTTTACCCCCAGAGTTTGTCCCCGGTGAGTGCTTACCTGCTTGTCTGCCGGGGATCTGCCTACTTGCTTGTCTGCCGGGGGCCGGAGACCGAGGATCTATGCTTCTTTAGTATGTTCTGCCCCACCATTTATCTTGTCATTATTGTTGTCAACTTCTGTCTTCAATGAAAATATCATTTGTCTTGGCAAATCCTTTTCATCTAAACTCCAAAACAATTCATATTCAATCGGACATTGACCTTTAACACTATTTCTGTCTTTTTCTTGAATTTTTCCTTGACTTATGGCTTTGTTAATTTCTTCTTCTGTCCATTCCCTAATATTAATTTCACCAAAGATTTGCTCTTCTAAAACTTTCGTTCTTATTTGAAGACCTTTCCATGCTTGTAAATTCAATGCTACACACTCCGGTTCTATATCTGCTTCATAAACCATTATGATTGGATAGTTTTTATAATATCCAGAGAAAACTAGACCCCTATCTTCTTTCCAGGAAGGAATAAAATAATCGTTATTATAAAATTCTGTTTGGACATGTGATTTTCCATGAAATAGAAGAATTCCATTTTCTCTATTTGTTCCCTCTTTCGTCAACCATCTACACGCTTCATCAAATTGAGATATGATACTTCCTTTTATTTCTATTTTGTGTTCTACGTCCGAATTGATAATCTTTTTTAACAAATCTTTGTCACGATATCTTGATATGTCTGATCCATCTCTCATAGCAATAGATTGAGGTGATAAACGTCCATCCATAAAAAGCTCTTTACGACGTTTATATTGTCCTTTTTCACTAGCTTTCTCATTTATTGTGTAATATCCTTGATTTAAGCAAAAACTCAAAAAAGTATTTTTGCTTTTGTAACCTTCCCAAAAACACTCTTTATATTTTGAAATCTTTTCTTTATTTAATGACGCAGTCGCTATGCGTTCCTCTTCTTTTAGTTTGTATAACCCATCACATCCATCCAGCCATTCATTAAGTTTTTCTTTAGAATAGGGATAATTATATATTTCAATAGCTTCAGCTATTTCTCTAAATTTCTCAACTTTTTCCTTTAAATTGTAACCTGAAAATTCAAACGGGATGGGCTTTATGTCTTGTGATAAAGTGATACTTAATAAAGCAAGATAAATAAACATATAGTCAAGTTCTATGTTTCCACTAAAAGTATAGCTTGGTGTTCCGAAACCTCCTCCACTCAACGGATTTCTTTCCCAGTCAGTGCTGCTAAACTCTCGTAAAAAATCATGCAATTCAAGTTCCTGTCGGCTTTCAAGAAAAAATTTCACTAAATCATCATATTTAACCTCTGTTCCTGACGTATAATCATATTTATCAGAACATAACAAATTTAACATTTCTGATGAGACATGTGGCTTCTTTTCCATCAAATATTCGAGTATCTTGCCACATAATATGAAATGCTGTGTTACTAATTGCTGTGGTTTAAATGTTATTTTTTTATCTGGGAATACTAATCTCTTTGCAGCCTCACATAGAGAATTGATAAGCTCATAATCATTGCTTTCTAAAGCGATCAATAACCACTTTATTATTCCCTTATGAAGAACCAATTGTATTTGTATCTTGTCTTCTTCTTTAATATCCGATTCATAATCGGATAACCAACCTCCTGCAAAATCGTAAAATCCACCTATGCGTGCGCGCAATTCCCATAATCGTGACTTTTTATCCTCGACTAATTCAATAAACAATCGGTAAGTTTTAGGTAAAAGCCATTTGAATATATCTAATGTGAACCAGTCTCCATTCTTGATCTCATCCTCAACATGTTGCCATATTGATTCAACTAATGCATCAAGAAACGACTCTCGTATTTCTTCTTCTATACGTATGTTTTCCAGCAACCACCTTACAGACTTTGAATATATAAATAAATACTGGGCCTTCTTGTAATCAAAATCAAAATGTTTTCTTACGAGACTATATTTTCTTGCCTTCCTTAGAACAACATATGTTTCTTCTATAGATTTTATGTATTTTTTAAATTGAGCAATGTCCGCTTTTTCGGTTGCTCTCACAAGTGCGCTATGGAGCTTTAAATAATTCTCTTCCCAAAAACTTTTTTCAGCCTCAACATATTTATCTTTTCTGAATTTATAGGCTGAGTATATTTTTTTGCTTATAGTTTCGTACGACTCATCGTATTTTTCTTCACAACGTAAGATGCCAAGTTCTTTTTTATTGATGCCGTGTGGAGTTAAATATAATTTTGCATTTTTGGATTTTAACAACTTATTTATCTTTTCAAGTTCCTTGAGATTATAGTCTCTGCTACCAAGATGAAAATCAATCTCTTTCGGTAGGTTTATTTCGTGCTTACATTTTTTATCACCTTTCTCTTTATCACTCCTCAATATATCTCCAGACCAATATTCTGAAGGTTGAGCGATATTCTTGAATTCCTTTAAGCATTCAGTTAGTGTTTTTGAGTATCCACCCATCCATATAGAAAGATATACATCTTTCAATAAAGCATAACTTAATTTTCTTGATGCATAATTAGTTGCTGCTTCAATTGAAAATTCCGGATACATACATTTAGTTGTTTCCAAGATGATATATATCAATGAGGTAAGACACCATATTGCTCCACCGACGCAGACAGGTAAGAGCAAAATATACGTGACCTTCAATACAATGGAGTATTCAATAACATGAAATAATATGCTGCTTAAATAACCATAAAAAACTGTCAAAAAAGTAACACAAGCAAAAGTAGTCGTTCTACAGGAATCTTTAAGGTATTCAGATGCAAAACGACTTGACTCACTAAGGCTTTTTGCTACCATTGATAAAGAAATCCCAAGAACTAAAATAGGCAAGGATATCTCTAAGCTTAATCTAATCCAATTATTTAAGACCGGTAATCCTAAACCATATAGGTAGAATAATAGAACTTCCATTATTCCAACTGAAAAAACAATACTTAAATATGTTGTGATTCTTGGTTTGAAAATTCTTTCAATGTCTATAGTAAAGAATTTCTTCTTTTTCTTAATATATGTTGCATCTGAATAGCTCTTTATTAACTTTGCAATTTCTTGCAAAGTCTTTTTAATTTCTGGATCATTATTGACCTTTTGGGAAATCCACATTTTTACCTTCTTTTTTTCTGAACCCTGTCCGCTATACGCAACACTAAGTAAGAATTCCGCTTATGTCGATGAAATTATGGCCTTGATTATTTCCAAAAGCAACAAAAAACTTATCCCTACCTTATCCCCGGCGTATTCTTTGTTAGTTTATCCCCGATATTAGCCCACTTGCTTTTCTGTCGGGGACCGGGGATTTTATTGTGAGGTTTTTTACTTGTGTTTCTTTCCTCATTATGCTGTTAAAATAGGCAAAACGTCTACAATTTTCTATAAAAACCACCCAAAAACACTCCCCAAATCCCTTATCTACAACATGGGGCATTTCTACCTTCGGTTCGCACTAATTTTTCACACTCCGGAATTCCATGCCTACGTGATTGTTTGATGCTCTTGCTGGCCTCAGGTAGAAATGCTTATACTCCTTCATCCTGAGCGGAGTCGAAGGGCCAAAATCCACGCAATACGCATCACGCAATACACAATACAGGCGAAAATCTCGCAATTTTCGACACAAAACGCTGGTAATTTTGGACAAATTTCAATTTTTCTAAAAAAATTTTTATTCCTTTCCTCATAAGCACTTAGCGAAATTCAACCACCCTAAAATCCCCGAATTTTCGTATCAATTGTGCAGGTACGTCTAATTATAGAGGGACCGTTTTTTTTGTCCCCAGTCTAAAAAGGCCAATATATGAAGCTTAAATCATTAAAAAAGCAGGAAAATAATCAAAAAGATTGTTTATTCAATGAAAAAACTACGAAAATTGCTGCTGCTTTTATGCAAAACAAATCCAATTTTAAAAGCATTAAAATTGGCGCAAGTTCTTTTCATACAAGTAAATACGAAATTTTAACCGCTGGCTCAGGCGAAAAAACAAACCCAATCAAACCCAATACAAACCCAATTCCTTCAAAGGACAAAATGAGCTTAAATAATGCTATAACAATGAATTATGAAATTTTTTCTGCTGGCGGGCTCAAAAAACAAACCCAAAACAAACCCAAAACAAACCCAAACAAAGCCAATCTCACTGCGCAGTAGCATACAGACGGATATCATCGAAGTACATCATACCTGCACCTCCGGCCACCGGGTTGTTCCTGTTACCAAGACCAAGAGTAATCGAACTGACATTAGCAAGGTTCACCCCCTGGTCTGCAAACGCCTGCA
>CAZZAX010000166.1:0-12190 GCA_964653075.1 uncultured Pirellulales bacterium | reverse complement strand
TGTTCGTGGGCGGCGGGGCTGTTGTGTTTTTGGGATTCGTACGCGTGGGCGGTTGGAGCGGCCTGGTCGAAAAAATATCGGCTATGGGACCGGTTTATCAGGACCATTTCGATTTGATACTGCCGGTCGATACCCAGACGCCTTTTCCCTGGACGGGAATCCTGTTCGGGCTTACATTCGTAATGGCCAATGCCTATATGATCGGCAATCAGGCTATTGTTCAGCGTTGTTTTTCGGCAAAGAACGAATGGCACGCCAAGGCTAGTATGATTTTCGCGGCTTTTTTGAAAATGCTTATCCCAATTCTGGTTCTTTTTCCCGGATTGATTGCAATAGTTCTTCATCCGCAACTGGAAGACGGAGACGAGGCATTGCCGACATTGATACGTACCTTGCTTCCGCCGGGACTGGGCGGATTAATGTTTGCGGCCTTTCTGGCAGGGCTCATGTCCAGTATAGATTCGGTGCTGAATTCGACGGCGACACTGTGGACAAAGGACATTTATGAAAAATTCATCCGCAAAGGAGCATCTGATAAGCATTATCTGGTAGTCGGACGGATCGCGACTGTTGTTCTTTTAACTTTCGGGGTGATTACATCTCCGGTAAGCGACTTATTTCCGGGAATATACGTCGCGGTGCAAACGTTTTTGTCGTTCTTTCAGGGGCCGATTTTCTCGGTGCTGCTGCTCGGTATATTCTGGCGCGGGACGACTCAATGGGGAGGTCTTGCCGGTTTGGTTGGCGGAATGACGGCGTCGGGACTGATGTATTGGTTTAAAGAATCTTTGTTTACAATTCAGGAACCGTTCTTATATGTGTCCTGGTGGTCGTTCGTTGCGGGCTTTATTATCGCGGTAGTTGTCAGTCTTTTCACCCGGAGCCATCCTGTAAGCCGGTTATATGGTCTGGTGTACAGGTTGAAGCAGACGCAGGCGGAAGGGACAGCGTAAGATGAAAACAATTTTAAATTTTGACTGGCTGAAGTGGGTCGGTGACGATGCCGCTAAAAACGTTTTCCTCGTTTTATTCGTCTTGATAGGCATACTGGTCTGGCTGCTTCCTAAGGATTATATCTACGAGGGTGTTGAAAATCCCAGGTGGTGGCATAATCTAAAGCTATGGGCGACGGGAGTGCTGGCGATGATTTTCGTGACGTACTTACTTTTTTGACAGGTTCTTTCGATGGATGAGCAAAACGAATTAACCGACAAAGATAAGGCTCAAAACAGAATGGGGCGGATCAACAGGGCCTTGGGACTTTTTATTTGTTTCTTTAGTGCTGTTGTGCTGATATCGATATTCCTTACTGATACGTTTGTCGGCAAAATGACCAATCTGGGGGCCGGACTGATTTTTGCCGTCGTCGGGATAATAATGATACTGAAATCAAAAGCCAAATCCTGAGATTCTTAACGGTATGCGATTTTACAGGTTATAACTTTACGGCTTTCCCGGCTCTGGCCGATTCATAAGCTGCATCCACAATCATGAGGATTGTCTGGCCCTGAGTCATACCCGAAAGAGGTTCGGTACGGTTCCGAACACATTCGATAAAATGCTTCATCTGGCGGCTGTACATTACCTGGTCGCAATGTTCCTTACGTTCGGGCATGTCAGGGACAATTTTTTCGATGTCGTCACCTTTTTTCTTTTGCCAGAAAGTAGGAAACAAGTTCGCGTATCCATCAGTACCGAAAAGCTGAGTGCCCGCTTCGGGGCCGTCGGCGTGCGGATGCCACCAGCCGCTTTCGATTATAGAAACCGCTGCCGTGTCCCAGGTAATCATCACAATGCACGTGTCGTCCACATCATAATCACCGAACGATGTGCTGATTTTTGCATATACTTCTTTAGGCTCAGGGTCGCCTAATATATATCGCACGGTATCGATAGCGTGAACGCCCATGTCTGCAAGAGCACCTCCGCCGGCAAGGTCTTTATCTATAAACCAGCCGGCAGGCCCCCAGTTGACGTGAATGCCGTATCCTTTTGTCTTGAAGATTTCGCCCAGTTTTCCCGATTGTACGAGATCACGAATATAATTTACCTCGGTATCGAACCGCCACATGTGACCGACCATAAGAATGCGTTCGGTTTGGCGTGCGCATTCTATCATTTCCTTGCCCTGTAATGCTGAAACAGCCATCGGCTTTTCAACAAAGACATCTATGCCGTTTTTCATGAATTCCATGGCATACGGAGCGTGGTACTTATTCGGTGTAGCTATAACCACAGCCTTGATATCCTCCCGGCCGAACAGGCCGTTGATTTGGTCGGTAACATCTTCAATGCCGTATTTGTCTGCGAATTCCTCCGCCTCCCTGACGTCCAGACTGCATAGTACCGGTACTGTAACATCGGCTACTTCCGCAAGACCGCGGGCATGGTAATGGGCGATATAACCCGATCCGATTAACGCGACTCCTATTGTATCCACGCGTTTTCCTTTTTTACTGGTTCAGCTCGTCGCGGTTTTCATATATCTTCTCGATCGCCTCGACAATCATATCCATATCTTTTTTGGAGCCCATCAGGACATTGAAATGGAAACATGCAGATTGTTCTTTGTATATTCTCTGGCAAACGGGCAAATCGAACCGGGCGGGATTAATCTTCTCCCAATACTCTTCTGTAAGGTGGTGCCTCCAGGGTTTTGTTAATGGGACGTACAGGGAACATTGATTCAGCGGCTTATAACATGCCTCAACAGAAAAGCCCAGCTCCTTTGTAAGGGCCTCTCGAAACACCTCTACCGGCAAGTCCTTAAACCCGTCCTTTTGATATCTGAACGAGAAGTTATAATATGTCTCGGCCGTCTCCCGCTCATCGCGACGCATTGGTTTTATGCCCGGCAGCTCGGCCAGCATCGAATTAAGATATATTGCATTTTCATCCCGAAGCATGTTTTGTTCCGGTAGCCGTTTCAATGCCTCGATTAACATCACAGCCTGGAACTCTGTTATCCGATAGTTGCCCGACTGGATAAAATTTCCTTCATCGCCGTAAAAACCATCGGTTCTCTGGTCGCTCTGTTTCTTTTCGGGTCTTCGCCCGCAATTACGAAGGGCATCGAGCTTTTCGTAAATTTCCGGGTCGCTGGTTGTTAGCGCGCCGCCTTCACCCGCCGTCATTATCTTGGAAAGCTGGAAACTGAAGCTTCCTGCATCTCCTATGCTGCCTGCCTTTTTGTCTTTCCATTGCCCGCCGTGTTTATGGGCACAATCTTCGATTACTCGAAGACCATGTTTGCTTGCGATTTTCATGATTGCGTCCATATCGGCGAAGCTGCCGTAAAGATGTACCGGGATAATGGCTTTGGTTCTCGGCGTGACGGCCTGTTCGGCTCGATTCGGATCTATACACCAGGTATCTTCGGTGACATCAACAAGAATCGGCAGGGCATTGATATCCAGTACAGAGGAGGCCGTTGCCTGCCAGGTCAGGCCGGGAACGATTACCTCGTCACCCCAGCCGATGCCGCATGCCTCTAATGCCAGTTGCAATGTAACGGTTCCATTGGCGGCGCTGACGGCATATTCGGCACCGATAAACTCTGCGAAGGCCTTATTGAATTGCTGCTCTTTCGGGCCGTTGTATGACCAGTGCCCGCTTTCGAGAACTTCGATTAGCTGTTTTTTCTCTTCCTCGCCCCAGACGGGCCATTTCGGCCAGGGATTTGACTGGATATCCCTTGACGGCTTTGCTCCGTTTATTGCCAGCTTACTCATAAACAATACCTTTCAAAAACTCATCTCATCATTGAAACATGTGAGGTATTCTATATAATGTCCTGACCAAAATGAAATGTTTTTTGGAATCCGGATATGAGAACAGGCCCGGCCGATTTTCTTCGAACCTTTTTACAATCCTGGAAGATACAGTCCGGCGATAAGTTGTCGGCCGGCGGAGAAGATATATCCACGACCGGTTTTGAAACTGGCACATGGTACGATGCCCAGGTGCCCTCAACCATCCTTGCGAGTCTCGTTGGCCAGGGGCAATACAAAGACCTCTATTTCGGAATGAATCTGAAGGACGTTCCTAAAGGACGTTTCGAACAGCCATGGTGGTACCGGAATGAATTTGTTTTGAAGGGCGATTCCGCTCAGGCTGTAACACTTCTCGAGTTCGATGGCATAAACTATGCTGCGAATATCTGGCTGAACGGTCGGCGGGTTGCCGGTATAGAACAGGTTTACGGGGCGTTTCGACGGTTCAGGTTTGATGTTTCACAGTTTGTTACAAAAGGCGACAACGTTCTTGCGGTAGAAGTTTTTCCTCCCGGACCGGGTGATTTCTCCACCGGTTTTGTTGACTGGAATCCGCCCGCCCCTGACCGCAATATGGGAATATTCCGTCCGGTCAGGCTGCACCGTTGTAAAAATGTTTCCATCGACAATCCATTCATACGGGCAGATTTGGATACGGATAATCTTGATACGGCGGAACTTACTGTCAGCGCGGAGTTGACAAACCATTCCAGCCGGACTGTTACAGGAGTGCTGGTCGGCTCAATAGAATCGATAAATTTTGAAAAAAATGTTACTCTGAGAGCAGGTGAACAAAAAACGATTACATTTGTCCCTGAGCGCTATAAAGAGCTGGTGATAAGCCGGCCGTGTTTATGGTGGCCCTATGAAATTGGCGAGCCGAACCTGTATAATCTGCACCTTGAATTTGTTCTGGGTGGGGAGATTTGTGATGAATGTCGAACTGCTTTTGGAATCCGCCGGATTGAAGATTACTTTAACGAACAGGGGCATCGAGGCTATAAGATCAACGGTAGGAAAGTTCTCATAAAAGCCGCCGGCTGGAGCGATGACTTGCTCCTGGCCGACACGCCTGAAAAGCTCGAAGCGCAAATACAATATGTCAAGCGTATGAACCTCAACGGTATTCGCCTTGAAGGAATATGGGGCAAGGACCATACGCTGTACGACTTATGTGACAAATACGGAATCCTGATGATGGTCGGCTGGAGCTGTCATTGGGAGCACGAGCAATATCTTGGAAAACCGGTGGATGAGAGATTCGGCGGTATCGTAAGTCCGCAAGATATTGATTTGATAGCGAAAAGCTTCGAAGACCAGGTTATATGGCTTCGAAACCACCCGAGTATTTTCGTATGGACGGTAGGCAGTGATAAGATTCCTCACACGGACCTGGAGCGCAGGTATATTGCAACTTTTGAAAAATACGACCCGGCCAGGCCATATCTGGCCTCGACCGGCGGCGTCGGCAGCGAACAGGCTATCATAGGAAGCGAGGTCATAGTAAGTGACATAAGCGGTCCGGCCGGCGTAAAAATGCTCGGCCCTTATGCATATACTCCGCCGGTGTATTGGTATGAAGACAAAAAGCGGGGAGGCGCTTACGGCTTCAATACCGAAACCGGCCCAGGGGCGCAGGTGCCGGTTCTGGAAAGCCTGAAAAAAATGATTCCCCCCGGGCATCTCTGGCCCATTGACGAGTACTGGGATTTCCACTGCGGATTAAATGAGTTTTCACATCTCGACCGGTACTTCCATGCCCTTGAAAACCGCTATGGCCCGGTGGATAATGTCGAGCAGTTTGCTTATAAGGCCCAGATAATGAATTATGAGCTGGTTCGTCCCATGTTCGAGGCGTTTCGAGCCAATGAAGGTATTGCAACCGGCCTCGTTCAATGGATGCTCAACGCCGCCTGGCCGAAGATGTACTGGCAGCTTTATGATTGGTACCTGAATCCGACCGGTGCCTTTTACGGGACGAAGAAGGCGTGTGAACCTCTGCAAATGATATATAACTATTCGAGTCGAAGTATATTTCTTGTAAATTCTACTCTGCGCAGCAGTGAGAACCTTACCGCGGAAATACGAATCTTCGACCTGCATTCGAATGAGATATTTCAGAACAAGCAAACAGTATGCCCCGGGCCGCAATCATCGATAGAAATTTTTTCATTACCTGATTTTCCCGATATCACCGCAACATATTTTTTGGATATGCGGCTTGTCGAAAAAGACGGCACACAAACAGCTTCTAATTTCTATTGGCTAAGCACCCAGTCGGATGTGCTTGATTATGAGGCAAAAGTCGATCCCTGGGAATATTATACGCCGAGTAAACAGTACGCTGATTTTACATTGTTGAATTCACTTTCCCCGACAACTGTAAAAATCCGCCGGGAAATACAAACGGATGACAGCAGGCTTGCCGTCGAGCTGGAAAATATCGGCGGCAGTATCGCCTTTGCCGTCACACTTGATATCATTGACGATAAGACCGGCGAAGCTGTTGTTCCCGTATTCTGGCAGGACAATTACATTGCTCTGCTGCCGGGCCGGAGAAGAATTATATATGCTGAATTCAATAGAGATTCTTCAAATATAAAAATCGACGTTCAGGGCTGGAATGTTGAAATAAAGTAACACAAAGGTAACAATGAATCGATAAGTCTTTTATTGAGGTTTTGGACTTTTGCTTAAGACAACAAAAAATTTGCCAATATTCATAAGTTTTGGTATTAAAGAATTCTAAGGCTTAACAATGTTCTGGGAGGAGCTATTATGATTCACTATCGTATTCGGATTAGTATTATTCTACTGCTAAGTTTGGTCTCGGCCGCCCCGGCGCAGCGTCAGATGGAAAACCTAACCCGCGGAATTGTCGCCGTCAGGCAGGCCGATGCCGGCGTTTATGTCGGCTGGCGATTGTTCGGAACCGACCCGGAGACAGTCGTTTTCAATCTCTACCGCATCAGCGGCAGCGGCAAGCCGGTCAAAGTCAATGAAACACCAATTGCGGGTGCAACAAACTATATTGATCGAGGGGCCGACACTAATCAGCCACTCCGGTACTTTGTGCGGCCGGTGTTGAACTCAAAGGAGCTGGAACCATCCAAACCGGCCTCCGCTTGGAACAATAATTATCTCGAAATACCAATAAAGCCCATCTCCCAATACCGGCCCGGCGATGCCTCGATTGCCGACTTGGACGGCGACGGCGAATACGAAATCGTACTGCATCAAACATCACGCGGCCGGGATAACGCATTTCCCGGAATTACAGGGACACCAATCTTCGATGCTTACAAGCTGGATGGTACACTTATGTGGCGCATCAACCTGGGAATCAATATCCGTGATGGTGAGCACTACACACAGTTCATGGTCTATGACCTGGACGGCGACGGCAGGGCCGAGATGGCCTGCAAGACCGCCGACGGCACAGTGGACGGGACGGGAAAGATAATCGGTGATAAGGACAAGGACTGGCGCACCTTCAAAGAAGGCGACCGGACTCACGGCCGGATTCTCAACGGTCCGGAGTATTTTACAATTTTTGACGGCCCAACCGGAAGAGCTTTGAAAACCGTTGATTATATACCCGGCCGCTACCCGATTGACGGCTGGGGCGGTATCGGAGGAAACGGCGGCAACGATAACTACGGAAATCGCTGTGATCGTTTTCTGGCGTGTGTTGCATATCTGGACGGCGAAAGGCCGAGTGTGGTAATGTGCCGTGGTGTCTATGGTCGCATTGTCATGGCCGCATGGGACTGGCGCAATGGACAATTGAACAGCCGCTGGGTCTTCGACTCGGGCATCAGCTATCCGCCCTTTGAGGACGCCTCGCCTTACTCGGGGATGGGTGGTCACTCGCTTTCGGTGGCCGACGTGGACGGGGACGGAAAGGACGAGATTGTATATCACTCCATGGTTATAGATGACAGCGGCAAGGGGCTTTACTCAACGGGCCTGCGACACGGTGACTCGATGCATATCAGCGATATGTACCCCGACCGTCCCGGCCTGGAAGTCTTCACGATCCATGAAAATGAGGGCTACACCGTTCGGTTCAAGACACCGGGTGTAGCGATGCGCGACGCGCGTACGGGCGAGCTCCTTTGGAAGCACAGCCCCGCCATCGACGTCGGCCGGGGCGTGGCGGCTGACATTGACCCGCGACATCGCGGCTACGAGGCATGGGGAGGCCCCGGAGGTCTTCGTGACTCACACGGTAACGAGATAGGTCCGAATCCGCGCTCAAGCGGCTTTGTTATCTGGTGGGACGGTGATCCACTGCGTGAGCTGCTCTCGCGTTCGGCTGTCAACAAGTGGAATTGGAAAACAGGCGCCGAAGAAAGGCTCTTCGAGACCGGAGCTCGCGGCGGTGGACGCGGACCCAATATAATGGGCGACTTCATCGGTGACTGGCGCGAGGAGCTGCTGATGACCGCCCCGGGCGGCCGGACACTGCGGCTTTACACAACGACGATTCCGACCGAGCACCGCATTTACACTCTGATGCACGACCCGCAATACCGGCTGGCAATAGCCTGGCAGAATGTGGTCTATAATAAACCGCCGCACCCGGGCTTCTTCCTCGGCGACGGAATGGCGCCCCCGCCGCGCCCCAATATCCGCTTGGTCGGCAAGGGTGAGGCAATCGTCGGTGTGATTGAAGAGGCGGAGTTCTTCGACCGAAAATAACAACCGTCATTTCAGGAAAGGCTTTTCGAATGAAGAAGGTCATATTGCCATTGATAATCTCGGTTTTGCTTACAGTGTCCTTCGTTGGTTGCAGCAGGATACAAACCATCGAAGAAAATGCAGAATTCTCGGATGAACCGGTAAAAGGGATAAGCAGAAAAGAAGCAATTATCGAGTTTCAGAACTGCCGGGTTGTGCCGAAGTTGGGTAATCCCTGGGATTATACCTTCGAGCCGGGCAGGTTCCCAAGCCTTGAGTGGGACAGACCTTACTTTGTTGAAAAGGTTATGGGTAAGTTTTCTCTCGAAGCCCGATGGTTCGACAGCGAGCTTAATGAAGTAAACACTCCAGAAGAGCCTGGACGATATGCTTTTTATGTGGAGGGTAAAACACCCGGGGGTGAGGTAATCCGAAGAGCTTCCACTGTGTATTGCCGGCCTAAATACTGGTTCGGCTGGAGTGAGAAACCAAAGGCACATATGGACTTTCTTGCTGTTGACGGTATCGATAGGCCGGTGTGGGAAGAGCATGAAGATGCCATCGCAACATTTGCCGGAAGGATTGTGCTTTATTCGATTTTGCGTCAACAGCAGGGAGCGGTATTGATGTCCTATTTGCATGAAATGAATCCTGTGGGAAATAGCCCGACATTAACCGATACTCCGATAATACGAGACCACGACTATCATCTTGCTCTTAAGCAAAAGATATTAGGCGCAGTGAAAAAATATCCTCCGTTGAAAGTGCCCCAGAGAATAGGGGCAAAAAAGGCAACGGTTCTTCGCGAGGGCACGGAAGAAGAAGCCGGATTTAAGCTCGGAACTGTGGACAACCTTCGCAGGGTATGCCGGGCATGGTTTGCCGAAAGCGGTGAGCCTTTTATAGTCCTTGTTGCACGGCATGGAGTTGTTATTATTCACGAACCGTTCGGCCAATGGACGTGGGGACAGTTAACACGCAATAGTCCGACGGAGATGGCGTCCCTGACAAAGTTGATAACCGGGCTTATGTTTGCGCAATTCGTGGATCAGGGATTGATAGAAATAGATGATCCTGTCGGTAAATATCTGTCTGATTTTCCCGTTTCCGGCGATAAGGCGATTACGCTGCGGCAGTGTTTTACACATACGACCGGATTATTCGGACATGAGGAATGGGGCGGGCTGCATAATCCGTGGCTTGAAAATGTGATATCGAACGGGCTTGAGTATCTTGAGCCGGGGAAAGTGCACAACTATAACGGAATGGGATATGACCTTGCGGGTAAAGTAATGGAAATAGTCGGCGGAAAGAGTATATTCAGACTGATGCGCGAGAACTTGTTCGATCCGCTTGAGTTGAAAAACACCTCTCTGGAAGAAGACCTTGGTTTCAGTTGTTTTAGTACGGCGGGCAATTTCGCAAGATTTGGGCAGCTTCTTTTGAATAAAGGTTCTTACGGTGAGCTCAGGTTTTTTTCGCCGCAGACCTTTGACAGGATATTGCCCGGACCGTTGAATATATATTATCCGGGCATAGATAAAGAGTGGGGAATCGGTATTACCTGGATGCGCCAAAAACATCCGGATGCGGGCAAGAATGGTGTACCTGAAGATGCGACGGTCTTGAGTAAAAATGTAATCGGGCATGGTTCGGCGACCTCGGCGATATTGAGAGTGGACCTGGATAACGACCTTGTCATTACGCAATCGCGAAGAAGGGGCGGCAGGGCGTATGGCAAATACCTTGCTAAGTTTCTATTGACAATCGAGGAAGGCCTGAAATGATCTATGCTCGCTTGAAGTTGTGTACAGCCTGACGCTTTGCTCTATTTGGGGTGTAATAATGTCTAATACGATTTGATGACATGTCCGGAGAATATGGAGCGACCGTATCTTCTCGTTTAAGAGAACATAAAACAGTAAAACAGCGTATGATATTTTGGCGATGGTTTTCTGTACCGGCGCCTGGATGGAAGCAGCGATTTTGAGGGTTTAAACGAAACTAAAAAAGGTCAAAGATTGGGAGGCCTTACACTTTGGAAGATACTTACCATCTCGAAGATCCCGGGCAGGATGTATTAAGTCATCCTTCAAGAGGGAATATTATACATATCCTCACGCTGGACAGCGTTCTGGCCAATGATGTTTACGAGAGGATACATAACGACAAGAGAATGAAATATTATCAATTGATTAAGCCCCGAAAGACGGAAATACGGGAAGCCGTCAAGGAAATTGATAATATGACAAGAGATACTGTTTTATCAAGACTGCTGATAATTGATGTACGGAGAGTAACTTTGCCCAAGCTGCAAAGGGCTTATAATAAAGTAGTTGGCTATAATCGCAGGGACCTGAATAAATTATGCCACATTATATTAATAGGTGATGGTCCTTGGGACTTGTTTCATGCCGGAAAGACGCTGGACGTCTTTGTTCCTCACCTTGCCGCTCATAGAGTAGATTTTCATCCGGCTGTATTTTTTTATGACCCTTTCCTTCATTATGAGCATAGTGAAATTGAGCGGAGGGGGGTAGATGAAGAATTCGTCCTTCCGGATAAAATCCCGAGAAGGCTTGTCCGGTTTTTTAAGAAGGACGAGGATATGAGAGTGGATAAGATACGGCATTACTTTAGGGCCATCGACAAGCCTGATGAAGTCTGCAAAAGAAGACTGAAAAAACTCAGAGATTTATACAAAAAAAGAATCGCAGAACAGTTTCCTCACCATAAAGACCAGTTAAAGGCTTGGCTCTCTCGAAAAGGAATCAGATTAGCGAGCGAAAAGTTGCACCTCTATCCCCTGTTCTTCGAAGACTGGGTATATAAGCTCATGCAAAAAGCCGCACAACATACCCCATCATAGAGGTGGTTCGCGACTTGTACCAAAGGTACACATGCGGTTTTCTGGAGTTTACCCCCGAGAATCACTTCCTTGGCCTATAACAGGGGGTGTCATTTCGAGCCGATCGAAGCGTAGTCTAGACACGAAGGGGCGGTAGCTAAATCTACCACACGAAATTACATTTGTTCACGTTTAAAAAATCAAGCCAACTTCGAATTCTTCATTCTAATATTGTCATTAATCCTCAAATAGAAGTTCCCGCTCAATATCAGCTCTCGGCAATTCAACTCTTCCTCCATGTCGAATTGGGTGGATTAAAGTGTGTCTTGCGATTTTTTCCAAGGTATCATTACGCTTAAGTCGACACCGCACCCACCTTTCTAACCACCACGAAGATATCTTTTTGCTTATGTGGTGGGCATTGCGTCTTGGTAAATAATATTTGGGTTTTTTGCTAATACCAAGAATATAATCTGTCACGTTACCAACAAGATGCACTCCATAGACAATACGCGGCGTTCCATGTGTCAGAATCTCGTCACTTAGTAACCCTAAAGCGTCAAGTCCATCCCTAATCTTTCGCATACGAGGATTTACCCCTTCGCCGAAGATACTATGGACTCTTTGCCCTTGTTTTCCCTGACTAACTAATATGGACAACTCTTTAACTGTTTGCTCACTAAAGTGAAACGTTCCAATTCCTTTAGTCTTACCCAAATATTTGTAGCTGATAACATCTTTGCTCCCTTCTGTTACAAGTTTACAAGGTATTCTAATACGGTCATATTGATTTGGCCGTTGTCCATAAAGGGAAGTTGTGTTGATAAATACAAGTTCAGATGGCCGAACAACTGGTTTTCCGGCCATTGAAGATGCTTGGTGATTC
>CAZZAX010000165.1:0-12211 GCA_964653075.1 uncultured Pirellulales bacterium | reverse complement strand
GTGGTGACGGCATCGAACTCATCGACGCGCCAGTAGTAAGTCCTGGCTAGTTCAAGCGTTCCGGGACTAAAGGTTGTAAATCCCTGTGGAAGACCGCCCTGGGCATTATTGACATCGTCGAAATTTTCACCGAAGTACACTGTGTGCAATTTTGCACCGAAACCGGGCGTCCAGCTAAGGCTTGAATCCAAGGCGACAGACTCGGCGGTATCAGCCGGTTCTGGTAAATAGGCGGTTTTGGGCGGGATCATGAAACTCCAGACATTACCTTTCCAGGGACTGTCCGGCTCATTGTCATTGACCTCATCAACTCGCCAGTAGTAAGTTGTGCCCGTAACAAGACCATCGGGGTATGGAAAACCCGGGAAGCCCGCAACAATAAAGCTGGCAGTTTGATTATCGATGAACGTGCCTTCGGCGCCTTCGCTGACAGCATCAAAATTATCACCCAAATACACATCGTGTGAAACCGCAAAATCCCCAGGTGTCCAGCTTATGTTCACCCAGGTATCCTCATGGTAAGAACCATCAGCCGGGACGGGGTCGTAAGCTTTGAACTTTGGTCCGAATGCCGCGACACCTAACATGTTTCCTCCGTGGCCCTCGGTATTGCCATAAATAGTAATTGTGCCGGGTGTGACTGCCAAAGAGAAAATGGAGAAGTATTGGTCAATGTCCACATCGAAGCTTTCATCGATTCCAATGTCTTCACCAGTATCGACAAAGCCCATGTCGGTTAACCATCCCATGCCGTCGATGTTCGGATTAACATCCTTTCCACCTGCCGCACCACCCATGCGGTTATCAACGAAGACGTACAGGGTAGCATTCGCTGCAAAGGTCAGGTCCAGCTCATAAGCTGACATATTCTTGTTGTCATTGGCAAGCATGACATATTGGGCACCGAGGATGAACTCCGGTATATCAGCGTACACATGAGTCCTGTCCACAAAGGTCACCGCATTTTCTGCGAGTGGATCCGGTGCGATTTGGGGTAGCTCCGTTGCATCAGTGTCAGTATTCCGATGCGCGACAGCGCTGATGAACTGTGCGTGGGCTGAAACAGCAAACACAGCTATCAGCAAAATCGAATAAATCAATTTCTTAGACATAATTGTTCTCCTTAAAAAAGTTCAACTAATAACGACCGATAATAATGCTCACACTTAATAAATTCCAATTACGTTTGCAAGAGATGTTGTATTATGACACGACCTCACATCCTTACTTCTAAAGCCTGAAATCAACTTTAAAAAATTCAATCACCAAACACAAACTTCACCATTACATTTTATATCAGATTTGTTATTGCATTTCAAGCAAAACTTTTCAAAAGCACCCGGACGTTTTTTCATACTCCCTGCATTTTTCACAGGCTTCGAGCTGTAAATATTTTTCTCATAAATACTTAAGAGGCTTTATAACGATGTCCGCAACATCTCTTTTTGGTCCGCCTTATTGGGATGTCTTCGAAATCTCCCTTAGCTTTAGCTATTTTCCATTGTTGAAAATCCGATTTGGGTGTATAATACACGCAGTAAAACAGCCTAAATCAACAAAACATAAATATGATTTTACATACCTGAACCTGTCAAGAGAAAAGGGTGATATTATGGACAGACGAAAAGGTTTTACATTAATAGAACTTTTGGTGGTAATAGCAATAATTGCCCTTTTGATGGCAATACTTATGCCGGCCCTGCAGCGGGTCAGGAAACAGGCCCGCAGCGTCGCGTGCCTGGCCAAACTCAAGCAATGGGGCATCTTTTTTTCGATGTACGCCGATGACTACAACGGTCGATTCATGAATGGCTTTACGGCCTCACCGAGTAATCGATGGGTTTACGCCCTTGGCGACTACTACAAGTGGGATGATGAATTCACATGCTGCCCCAACGCGTTGAAACCCTGGGTGGATGAATTCGGGATAAATTCGGGTGCTGAAGGAACTGGTGTCGGTGTAACAATGGCCTGGGGTTATATGAAACCGGAAAGTTACTGGAAAAGGCAAATGAAGGGAAGCTATGGAATCAACGGCTGGTGTGTTGACCCGCTACCGGGCCAGGAACCTCACAGCGGGGGCGTAAATTGGTTCTGGCGGGGCCCAACTGTTGCAGGTGCCGGGTATGTGCCCTTGTTCCTGGAGGCCCAGCGCTATAACGGCTGGGTGTTAGACACGGACGTACCGCCCCCGATCAGCGGCGAGAGATGGAACGACAACGCACAGATTGGCCGGTTTTGCCTTAACCGGCACGATGGTTTTGCCGGTTGTTTATTCCTGGACTATTCGGCCCGTAAAGTCGGTTTAAAAGAGCTTTGAACCCTGAAATGGCACAAAGAGTTCAATGAGGCCGGTCCATGGACCATGGCCGGCGGTGTCACCTCAGGCGACTGGCCCGAGTGGATAAAAACCTTCAAAGACTATTGATGATAATCACCGTCTGACTAAGAAATGCCTTAAATCGACTTTCCAAGGGGAAAATCCAGCTATTATTCTTATAACAGATATGTCACTTCAATTCGCGCAGCTTCCGTACAGAGGCTATTGTCCATACCATAGCAATTTGTTCCGTTAAAAAACTGCAAGGCCTTCATTTATAGATAGTTATAAGCCTAATAACATTGTTTACAACTCTTAACACCGGCCGGTCCTGTTTTACTGTCTCTTCAAAAAAACCTTGAATTTGAACCATTTTCTATTGCGGAAAGTCCGATTTGTCTGTATAATACACTCGGTGAAGCAGCCTAAATTAACATCAGAGTACAAAATTAACAAAACACAAGGCTATCTTCGCGCATCATAACCGGTGGAAAGAAAAAAGGTGTCACCATGAACAGGAAAAAAGGATTTACTTTAATAGAGCTTCTGGTGGTAATCGCGGTCATTGCGGTATTAATGGCGATTTTAATGCCCGCGCTTAATATCGCTCGAGAACAGGGCCGGGGAATTGCCTGCTCATCTAACCAGAAAACCCTTGCCCTGGCGTACACGATGTACGCCAGCGACAATGACGGTTCTATTTGCGCAGGCTGGGCGACGCACAGCCCAGTCAATGGCATCCCGCCGTGGGTCATGCCGCCCCTGAGTTACGGGGCGGGAGGCGCCATTCAAGGTAAAGGCGGCGGCCCGGTGACTCGTGAAGAACGGTACAATGGACTGAGGGAAGGAGAACTATACAAATACGTAAAGGATGTAGGTGCCTATCACTGCCCGGGTGATAATCGTATAACGAGGGGGACAAGTCTGGGTAATGGACTGGAATATCTGATTTACCGCAGCTACTCTCTGACGGATTATATGCGGGCAACAGAAAGCACCGATCTGAAGAAACTATTCAACTTCAAAAGCCCGGCCCAAAAGATGCTCTTCGTAGAAGAGATTTACGACGGGTCCGCAGGTAACCATAACCATGACGGATGGTCGTATATTCCACACAATGGCACTTTGTGGGACCCGCTGGGTATCTTTCACAGCAATGCCTGTACATTTAGTTTTATGGATGGTCACGCCGAACGCAAGAAGTGGGACGACAAGCGGACGGTTATTTACTGCATGAGCCGGAGTGAAGCAGCGGCTATGGGTTTTGGCAAGGGAATGCAATTCAATCCACCTAATCCCGACCTTTTGTGGCTCGATACACACTACCCGGGGGACCAACACATGGCGCAGTAGCCATGCCGTTCGTTGACTGAGTGTAAGGATGAGGCATCTTGAAGACTATTAAAATTTGTGATTTTTACTTTAAAAGATAAAAAGTACATTTGGAGGTATTATTATGAACAAACGAAAGGGTTTCACCCTGATAGAGCTTCTGGTGGTAATCGCCATTATAGCAGTCCTGATGGCAATTCTTATGCCGGCACTGCAACGGGTCAAACAACAGGCAAGAACTGTTACATGTATGGCCAACCTGAACCAATGGGGTCTTTTGTTTGCGATGTATTGCGGTGAGAACAACGGCAATTTCTTTACGGGCGAGCTGAACGGCACCCGCAGCGGGATGGGCTCCGGAGAATTCTGGAGGGAAACAATGCGACCTTTCACCAAGGACCATAGTGAAAAGATGTGGCTTTGCCCCCAGGCCGTAAAGCCCCTCCCCGGGGGTGGTATCCCACGTGGCACGTGGTCGATTGTAGCCTGGGAAACCGCAAACGACGTAGGCAGCTACGGTCTGAACGGCTGGATGCTAAATATCAAGGCTTCCAGAGATTCCAGCAACAGAACAAACGGCTGGGGCAGAACGCCGGCCGACTGGCACTGGGGCACTCCCGAGAACAGGAATGCAAGTAATATACCGGTATTCACAGGCAGTTGGTGGGTCGATTCCTGGCCAAGGGAAAACGACCAGCCCCCAACAACCGAAGACGGCCCGGCGGACACTCCCAATTCAAACGAGATGAACCGGGTCTGCGTTGACCGGCATAATGGATTTGTAAACTGCCTTTTTGCAGATTGGTCCGTCAGAAAAGCCGGGCTCAAGGAATTGTGGACACTCAAGTGGAGTCGCGGTTTCGATGTGAGCGGGCCGTTTACGAAAGCCGGCGGTATGAATCCGAGCGACTGGCCGCAATGGATGAGACATTATAAAGAATACTAAACATAACCATCGTAAAAGTAAAAGAAAAGTAAAAGGTAAATTAACAAAAACACAGAAGAATATTATAGTTTCTCGGAATTACAGGCGGATTTAATGTCCGCCTTTTTTATGTGCAAAAAAATGTATAAAAGATATTGCAAAAAACCTGAAAAAAGATTATAATGAAATTGTTAAACAGCCTCGTGACAAATCAACCTGCAAAAATATTTTAAGGAGTCTGAATATGAAAACGCAAAAAGCCTTTACTTTAATCGAACTTCTGGTTGTCATTGCCATTATCGCTGTATTGATGGCTATATTGTTCCCGGCCCTGAACCGTGCCAGAGAGCAGGGCAGGCGGGCGGTTTGTCTTAATAATCTCAAGCAGTTGGCACTTGCCTGGACTATGTATGCAGATGAGAACGACGACAAGATTGTCAACGGGGAAGCAGCCGGCAGTGGAAATGGCATGGCTTCTACACCCACAGGCGGCATACATGAAAGAGAGCAGTGGTGGGTTGGAGGCGATTGTGGAGATTTTTGGAACGACGAGCATTTACCAAGGGAAATCCAATTAAATGCTATTAGAAACGGCGCCTTATATCCATATACCAAGAAAGAAACGCTTTACCGATGCCCGACCGGCGTTCGCGGAGAGATGCGGACCTACACTATAGGTGATTCTATGAATGGTCTTCGAAGAGACGGAACTTACTCCGGTAATGTGGGAGCCAGAGTAGGCAAAACGGTATTGTGGGTTAAGAACAGGACGGAGATTGTCAGCCCGGGTCCGGCTTATAGAATAGTTTTTCTTGACGAAGGCCGGATAACTCCGGATAGTTACGCTTGTCATTATCTTAATGAGCGGTGGTGGGACCCGCCCTTCGTCCGGCACGGCGACGGTACTAACGTCTCATTTGCAGACGGTCACTCTGCTTATTGGAAGTACAAAGGCACGAAAACGTTAGAGATCGGCAAGCTGGCCGCTGTTGCCGGCCGTTCTGCAACCGATCTGCACCAGATGCAGCCTGAAAGCCCTGATGATTACGAGGATTTGCACAAGATGCAGAAGGCCATCTGGGGAAGATTAGGGTATTAACCGAAGCGATGGGTGTGATTTTTTGTGCTTGCTGAGTTTTTCGACCAAACAGACAACATAGCTGATTATAATTAAAGGCGGATGTAATGTCCGCCTTTTTTATACGCGCAGATATAAGCTGCTGCCTGCAAATGGCCTGCTATGATGCCCTGCGAATGGTACGAAGGCGTGAACTATTGTTTAATTGTGCGTCTTTGCGTTTATTAACGCAGCCAAAAGGATGTGCCTTAGTCTCTCTACGCTGATCTTGTTGAGGTAATCTTCCGTAAAATCCAGCTTGAACCGGCCCCGAAAATTCCTGATACGCCTCTTAAGCTCATCCCTGCCCAAAGCAGCGATTGAGGTTACCTGTCTTTCTACATACTTTGCCGACGACATAAACCCTTACTCCAGAAAAAAATATTACCACTACAAATAAATTGAACACGTCTTATTAGTATTGGTATCGTCTCTAATATCGAACTGCTTTTGTCGCAATTTTTACACCGCCGCTCAAAGCCCTGATTTGGCAAATTATTAAGCAAAAATTTTTTTGTCATTTTGTTAACGGTCTGATAACTTTTATTTATGAAAACTGAAAAGTTGAATTATTACTTGCCGCCCGAGCTGATTGCACAATGTCCCTGCCCCGTTAGAAGCAGCTCACGACTGCTGGTTCTCAAGCGATGTAGCGGCGAAACAATCGACAGCCGGTTCCAAAACCTCGGAGATTTTTTATCTGACGGCGACTGCCTTGTGCTCAACGATACGAAAGTCCTGCCCGCCCGCTTTTTCGCCCGTCGGACCACCGGAGGCAAGCTCGAAGGTTTGTTCCTCGCTCAAAATTATGATAACAACTGGATTGTGATGCTAAAAGGCGCCCGCAGACTAAGCCCCGGTGACATTCTTATCTTAAAGGACAGGCAAAAAGCCGATTTCTGCCGGGCCGAGCTGCTCGAAAAACAAGACAGCGGCAGATGCCTGCTAAGGCTAAAGACCGAGGCAGACACAGAGGCCGTTCTCGATACAATCGGCTTTCCGCCGCTTCCGCCTTATATCAAACGGGACGACGATCCGGACGTAGCAAATATTGATAAACTGCGATACCAGACGGTTTACGCGCGGCATAGCGGCGCCGTTGCCGCTCCCACCGCAGGACTGCATTTTACAGAGCCCCTGATAGAGCAGCTAAAACAAGCCGGTATCAGCTTTGCATACATAACACTGCATGTCGGAGCCGGAACATTCAAACCGGTAACCGCCGAAAACCTCGACGACCACCAGATTCACCAGGAACGTTTCAGCATCGATGATGAAAATGCCCGGACAATAAATAAAGCAAAAAGCAAAGGGGCACGCATAATCCCTGTCGGTACAACCTCGACACGAACCCTCGAAACATTAGCCGCCGGCCCGCAAATCGAAGCCGCCACAGGCTCAACAGATTTATTCATAAAGCCCGGCTATAAATTCAAAATTACAGATGCTACGATAACGAACTTCCATCTGCCAAAATCCACCCTCCTGGCGCTGGTCGCCGCCTTTGCGGGCCTCGATAACATCCTCGCCGCTTACAATCACGCCATCGAGCAGCGATACCGCTTTTATTCCTACGGCGACGCAATGTTGATTATCTAAAAAAAGCAGGGAACTTCGTGTATTCGATTGAATTCCGTTGAACCGCGTGTAACGTCTCGAATCAGCCGCGAGGTAACGTATTGGCCGCATTCGTTGTTCGGCCTCTCCGGCTATTATCATGCTAACTGAACCATCAGTCTTTTTACCGGCCGGTCATGCGGAAGAGCCGGACCTTCAGGTCCGCTTTTACCTTCCCGTAACGGGTATCGCCGGACAGGTTGGTCCATTCGTAGGGGTCGGTGTCGTGGTCGTACAGCTCCTCGCTGCCGTTGTTATAGAGGATATAGCGCCACTTTTTTGTCCGGACGGACCAATGCTGCCTGGCGGGATTCTTTTCTGTGCCCTTGCCGGCAAAGATCATCGTCAATGCAGCGTCGGGTCCGTTCCATGTTTCGGCCTTCGGATTTTCGAGGAACGTGCGGAGGCTGTGACCGTCGAGCCTGGCGCCCTGGGCATTCTTCCTCGTATCGCTTTCGAGTCCACAAAGGTCAACGAGTGTGGGATAGATATCGATCAGCGAAACAGGGTGCTCGGCGATGCCGCCTGACACCGCCACGCCCGGCGCCCGGATAACGAGCGGCACACGCGTGCTTTCTTCCCAGAGAGCGTTTTTGAAAAGGTAATCCTTCTCGCCCATGTTCCAGCCGTGGTCGCTCGTAACGACGATGATGGTATTGTCTTTGAATGGGCTCTTGTCCACCGCTTCGATTACCCGGCCGACACATTCGTCAACTGCGGCCACACTGGCGAGATAGGCCTGGGTGAACGCTTTGAGCGCGGATTCGAGGTCCGGATACGATTCTTTGAGCAGGCGAAAGTACTTCAATCCCTTTTTACCGCTATCGAAGACATCCTTATAGTGACAGTCTTCGGCATCGTTGGGCTTGATTACGGGGATTTTGAGGGAGCCCTGTGGGAACATATCGAAGAATCGCTTGGGCACGTGCAGCGGGGTGTGCGGCCGAATAAATCCAACGCCCAGGAGAAACGGCTTGCCGTTCTTCTGCTTAGCGAACTCCCTGATCTTATTTTCCGCCCAGGCTGCGTTTCGTTCATCGGGAGTAGGGTCACGGTTGTCCTCGTCAATGTAATTGAACTTTTTTACCTTACCCCAGCTGCCGTATATCCAGCCCTTGTTGTCGTTCTCGTTCGGTCCATAGGGCACATCCGACAGCGGGGCGTACGAACCATCAACAGATCCTATACTGCTAAAGGGTTGAGGCACTGAGGGGTGGGCGACCCTGTTCTTGCCGTCGTAAACAAAGGGTCCGTAGTCGGCCTTATGCTTGAACTCGCTCCAGACAGAAGGCAGATGATGATGCATGAGCTTGCCGGACCCGGTAACATGGTAGCCGTTGTCCCGGAAGTGTTCCATGATGGTCTTAGAGTTCTTTAACACGGGATTTTCGTGCCACTTGTCCCAGAACAGGTTTTTCGAAGTGTGTGGATATATTCCGGTGAGAAAGCTGGATCGCGATGGTGCGCAGATGGGGTTGTTGCTGTAGGCCCGTCTGAAAGCCACCCCCGACTGGGCCAGTCTGGCGATGTGCGGTGTCCTCGCCTGAGGATGCCCCTCCATGCCCGTGAGGTAGTCGTTGAGATCGTCGCAGACGATAAGCACAACATTAGGCTTTCGGCCCTGCTCGATCAGAGACTTAGCAAACCTGGCGGGCAGGCCGAGGATTGCCACCGTCCCTATCCCCAAGATCTTCAAAAAATCACGGCGTGTTTTCATATTGCATTTACCCGTTCTACTTAAAGATTCACACCGGCTCAGTTCTAATGGTTCGCCCGGATTCAGTGAATAACGATCAACCATTAATTCTATTGGACTATTCGAGAGCAAGCAACCCTGAAAATCCTTGCCAAGCTCCTCGTTGCGGTTCTAAGGCTTGCGTGTTTTGGCAAGGCCTGTTTGCCATTCTTTGCCTTTCTTGCCTGCATAGAGCATGTAGTAGGTGTCGCCGATCTCGATGACCTGGGGGGTCAGCACGCCGTCGCAGTCCCAGGCTTCGCGGCTGGCCGACGGCGTGAATACGGGATTGTGGGGGTTCGGTTCAAACGTACGGAAGTCGCGGGTGCGGACGTGTCCGATCCGCCAGACCTTGCCGTCGTAGCCGCCGTACAGGATATGGAAGTACTGCGGCCCCTTGAACAATTCCGTCTCACGAATGGCCCGGCTGTCCCATGCCTGGCCGCTGCCTTTGAAGACGGGATTGGCCGGATTCTTTGTGACCGATGCCGGGTCGCTGGTCGGCGCGGTCGCATGGCACATGGTCAGTCCGTCCACATACGACCGCGTTGCCTTACCCGTGTAGACGATATGAATCGTGTCACCCACCACAGCGACAGAGGGATGGGTCGAGCCATCTCGCTCGTACTCGGCATCCGCGGGAATCACAGGGCTCGGCCGCACGCGTGTCCACTTCCCCATGTCACCGTCGCTGACAAGCAGGCCGGTCTGCTCGGGCGTTGCCTTTCCCTTGCCCCGATAGTACATGTAGAACTTGTCGTCGGCGGGGTTCAGGAAAGGGAAGGGATATTCGACGGCCGTGTTGTCGAAATCTTTCTCCGAGGGTACGAGGATGGGGTTGCGGGCGTCCTGCTTGATATCGGTGAGTTTGCCCACCGGAGCCGTAGCGTGCATCAGCAGCCAGCGTGCGCCGCGCTCGCGTTTGCACCAGAAGTAGTGTACCGTGTCGTCAACTACGACGGCGTGGGTTGCGGCCGCCCACTCCGGCGGCTTGCAGGCAAATATCGGATTGCCTTCCCGGATACGCTTGAAACTTGCGAACACGTCGAACGGTATGGCGTCTTCGACTGCAGAGACAGGGTCCCGGTGCGGACCGGAAAGAGCCGTAGATGTCCGGAAACCAGCAAGAGAGAGAAGAACGAGCAGAATGACGAGTCTGATTAATCTGTTCATTTCATTTGATCCACAAACTTGTGTATAGATTTGAGTTTCCCATTTACCTTCACTGAAAGACTCCTGTTCATATTTGATGCGAACTTCCTCACTTATACATTTTATCGAAATAACCCTGAGCCTTAACAACCGCCGCCCGCATCATATCTTCGGCCTTGGCGGTTTCCCTCTGAGCCAATACCTTCATCAGGCCGGCGGTATCCAGCTCTTCGGCAGCCTGTTCACAAGCCTCCCAGCTAAGGACGCTTCTGACTACTCTGTCGATACCCTGCTCGGTGTTATCGTATGCCCGTGTCTGCATGTCGTGGCCTTTCCATCTGTTAAAGCCCGCCTGCTGGATAAGCCCCGCGATAGCAACGTTCATACCGTTAATCCGCGTACCATGGTCGATATCGTATTTGCCCGGCCCGCCGAGAATAATACCATCGTTATAGCCCTGGCTGTTGAGATGCATGTGCACCATCATATCGTTATCCAGCTCTTCAACGGTATCCGCAACGTGGTCAAGCCCTATCATCTCCGAATGCCCGAACTCCTTATTGACGCCTTTCTTTTTTTTCGGAACTCCGAACTCATCCTCAATCTTTCGCCAGAACAATAACGCACTCGCCACCGTTGGAATCAGCATGGCCGGATGCCCTTCGTTGGGCTTCGGTTCAAATCCTATGTATAAGCTGCCGCCTTTTTCTGCTTCATATTTACACAACCCGGCGATACTCTCCTTGAGGTTCTGATACATCTGCCGAATACCGACAGTTGCAATATCATAACCGAACGAGCCGTTCCAGATAATAAGCGACGGCTCCTTGCCCGCATCCGGATGCCAGGCCTTCTTCAATGTGCCGTATGCAAGGTCAACCGTTTTGGTGCCCAGCTCTTCAGCGGCCTTTCGCTCGTTCGGGTCCAAAGAGGCAATCCCGCCGTAACCGAAATGGCAATGCGCGCCCGGCGTTATCATCGCCAGATACAATCTATTGTCCACAAGTGCATCAGCCACCGCCGCGGCATTCTTATCATCGACCTCCGCATCGTAATGCACCTCGATACCCAGCTCGACGTTATCAGGTATCCTTGGAGCGACTTTGTCCGCAACTAATTTAATCATCTCCGGTGTGCCGAACGCACCGCCCCATTCAGGCCGCATATCACCCGGCACAAAACCACCCTTGCCGGGATTAAATGTCCACCTGCATATACTGTGTAAAGATTTCTCCGCCATTTCACTTGCTCCTTTCTTAAGCGCCTAAAACAAAACTAATGCATTTATGTCTTGTGCTCTTATCTTTTTAACTGTCCTTTCAAAACATCTTCCCATCTTCCATACGCATCCTGATAGGCCAATGCTAATTTCTCATTAGGCTCTATCGCCTTAACCGGCTCCAAACCGACAAAGGCACCATCAGCTCCTTTGTAAATTCCCGCTCCGATTCCCGCTCCCCTTGCGGCGCCCTGCGAGCCGTCGGTATTATAAAGCTCCACCGTAGCGCCAGTAATCGTTGCAAAGGCCTCTGCAAACAGCGGGCTAAGAAACATGTTCGCATTTCCCGCCTTGACCGTCTGAAGCTCAATCCCCATATCGCGCATTATCCCAAGACCGTAATTCAGCGCAAAAACGATTCCTTCCTGGGCCGCCCTCAGAAAATGCGCCTTTTTATGTATATTAAAATTCCATCCATGAACGGACGCCCCGATATTCCTGTTCTCTAAGGTCCTCTCAGCCCCGTTACCGTAAGGCAGTATCATCAGCCCCTCAGAACCAACGTCAACTTCCGCTGCTAACTGATTCATCTGCTCATAGTCCAAACCCTGGCCGCCTACAAAGTTGTGCTTGAGCCAGCTATTTAAGATTCCCGTCCCGTTAAGACAAAGCAATACGCCGTACCTCGGCTCGTTCTTCGAATGATTGACATGAACAAATATATTGACTCGCGAGAGCCGGTCGTAGTTTTTCTTATCACTGATTCCATAGACCACGCCCGATGTCCCGGCCGT
>CAZZAX010000164.1:0-12412 GCA_964653075.1 uncultured Pirellulales bacterium | reverse complement strand
ATTATTTAATCTGCCTGAATATTGACCGGCTATATTAAGGGCTGTGCCGTATCTGGTTTCGAATGCTTCTCTGTCCTGAACGACCACGACATATTCGCCGGGCGCAAGTTCCATATTCGGGAAGGTAAAATCAATCCCGTTTGTGAATTTAACCAGATTAAGATTAATCGTTTCAGTCCCAATGTTTTGCAGTTCTATATATTCGGTATTCGGAATATATGGATTATACATTATCTCCGTGATGCGAAGATTTTCGGCCAATTGACCTATAGAAAAGGTAGCCTCGTTGAGGGCGCTCCACGTGCCGCCGCTCAATACACGGGCTTTAACCTGGGTACTATGATTCAGCGTGATTGGCCCGGTATATTCGAGCACACCGGGTGAAGTTCCATCGTCACCGGGTGGACTGCTTTTGCCGGCAACCAACTCTGCTGAGATGAGAAGGTCGGTACTGGCCGTCGAGGAATTCAAGCCGTGTATGGCTAAGATATTGTTATCCGGCCCAAGAGCATCCAGATAAGCAGAGATGTCTATGTTCTCGAATCCCGCCGCCTCAGAGTCGCTGTGACTGTTATCTGCGCTTGAATTCCACTCCGGTGTGCCGAGAAAATTACGCCTGGCAACCTCGACACCATTGATGTAGGCGACAAAGCCGTCGTCATAGCGAATCTTAAGCGTCATAAAGTCAAAATCATCCAGACTGCCTTCAATAGTAAACGGAATACGAATATAACAGGTTGCATTATTTCTATACATCTGGCCTTCGATATCAAGGGTAATAAGACCTTCGTAACCTGAGCCTCTTTCAAAACCGACACCGCCCGGGATTCCCAAACTTGCCTGCCAGCCTGAATCATTGAAGGGCCCGCCGCCTTTCCAGTTATCGCTGACCGGACGGTTTGGAACAAGCACCTGCTTAGCGGCACTCTCAATTACGAAGGTAGTACTGCCATCGATATCAGATGATATCCCTGTCAGACGCGGATCGGAACCGTCGAGAGTGTAATAAACTGTGCCGTCCGGTGCGCTCATGGTTAATCTAAAGCCCGGTTCGACTTGTGCCGTCCGATGGCTGAACGTGGGCGCCTCGACACGGGGATACCAGCCTACGCTCTTAAACTGCTCAAGAACAGCTTCTGTCCGGGAAAGTAAATAGTCGTTGAGAATCCTATTGATTTCGGGCTGCCAATGGTCGTCTCTCGTAAAAGGATTCGAGCGCTTGGAATCACCCCATCTGGCCGACTCGGCGATTATCGCAAGTTCAATCTGCTCGGCACGATTCCGGATGAGGTTCTGGGACATACTGGTTGTTAGAAGACCGTCGTTGAAAAAATAACGGTGAACACGGTCGGCAAATCGCATACGGTAGTCGGCCTTGTTGAAAATAAGCTGCTCGTGAAGCCAATGCGGATTGAAATATCTCCACTGCGCTCCGGCTGAGGTGAACGGCGTAACCATATTCCGCTCACTATTACTCACACCAAGAGTGTGCTCATTATCATGATGAAACCATTTGAATCCGTCGGGATTTTCCCGGTTGTATATGCTGAACGTATTGTTGGGTATGTTGCCGAAGCGGGAGCCCGGGCCGTCCCTGTCACCTGTATAGTATTCGATAATCATAAAATCGATAAGGTTATCAACATCAAGCAATCTCTCGTAGTCCGGGTTTCGTGTGCCGTCCGGATTCAATCCCTGAAGTCTGTAGTAGGCGGCATCGTCGCCCAATGTTCGCGCACCCGTCCCGTCATATAACCTGCGATAAGCGTCCATGTTCCCATCGGTGGCCAGCATTGCGCGCCCGACACTGCGATCCACTTTTACCACATCGTAATCGTCCTTGTCTCCGCCAAAATACGACTCGGCATACGAGGCCTCGGAACGCTCCTGTGTCTGGAATAGGCCCCAATACTGGCCGTTTATATAAAGATGATAATAGCGGCTGCGCGTATATGGATGCCCCGTTTGTCCCTGCACGTCACGCGAAAACACCTCGCGCACCATCGTGTTCTGGCTGCTGTTCTGGAACCCCCAGGAATAGTTCTGACTGGTTCGAAGGTCAACGTTCTCGAATTCGTCAACTCCCTCGTCACCGAACAGCGGAAACCTCAGCTTCGCTTCTCCATATTCGGCCCTGAAGAATAAGCGGAATGCATGCTTGGGATTATTGCCGCTGCGGCTAAATCCACCACGAATCCGTAAACCGGCATTTATCTGAAAACCTTTGCTGCCATCGGGATTAAGCAGCTCAACCGACGCAGGCCGCTCCCATAATCGTCCTTCTCTCTGAGCATTAACATAAATACCCTCGGACGAATCGAACAGGTTATGCAGGTCCGTTACAAGCGAGATAGTAGGTATCGCCAGCAGCGCATCTTTAATCTTGTCCCTGTATCGCGCGTGATTGACCACATCCGGATCCATCCCGTAATCGATTGCCTGCCCGTTGACACTGCCAGCAGGCCATCCGGCCCCGAGTTCCCGGTTGGAGGATGATTGCCTTATTACATCGTTGAGAAAAATGTAAGTGCGAGTTTTAATATCCGAAGATTTCCAGCCCGGCCTTACTGCAACTGCCCGCAGACACGTCGTTCCACTTATACCAATAGGCCCCGTATAGGTCATACCCATCCGGGACCGCCCCACACTCGAAGTATCAAACGGCTCAGTGCCGTCAAGCGTATAGTATATGACGGCACCTTTGGTTTCGGTGGCAATTGTGACAGACAATGGCGTTTCGTAAAAACCACGCTCGTGACTGAATTTTACATCATCAACAAAACCCCGATACACACTGATATTTCCACTCGCGGGACTCGGTATCCCGAAAAACTGCCAGTTGTCACTGGCATCGGGGTAGCGGCCGCTCGAAATGTCTCCCATCTGTAATTCAAAAACTACACTGTCAACTACCGAACTGCCATCCGAATCGAACAGGGCTATCTCCTCGCCGCCAGCATCGAGCTTGAAGTTCGCATGGAGACCGCTATCCGCGACATCATTGTCGGCCCATATCAATAGATACCCCCCTGCGCCGATTGTAGTTACAGCCGGATTGCCATCGGGAATTCGCCACTTTGTGGGATCGTCCAGGTCGTCCGTCAGATACAATCCACCGGCATCAACAGCCTTCGTGCCATAGTTATGGATTTCGACCCAGTCATCGTACTGGCCCTGCGGGTCCTCCGCAACGCTGTTATTAGACGCCATAAATTCATTAATCACAAGAGCTATGCCTGCTCTATGCCATTGCCTCCCCAGAAGCGCAAAGTCAGCCGCATTGACCCTGTCATCACCGTCGAGGTCGGCGGAACCGCCGGAATGGCTCTCCTCGGGAGTCCTGACGGACAGCCACTGCTCAGCGAGAAGGCGTAAGTCCGGAATATTGACATAGCAGTCACCATTGAGGTCTGCCGACGGGCAGTCGGCCTTGACAGAACCGACCAAGGCCAAAATTGATATAAGGATAAAAAATGAGATTTTGGCGTATCTAAGCGTCTCTAAATCCCTTCCCCACTTATAGTTTTGGTCATTTTGCTGCGGCTTAATATCTATAACTTATTAATATAGCTTATTTTAACATATCAAGGACACTAAAGTCAATAACTTTTAGTTGAAACTCCGGAAGTGCTCGGTTACTATACCATACGCAAAAATAGTCATAGCGATGACAACAAATTCTCCAAAGAACAAAAGGGGAAGATATAAAGCTGCTTGTTTGCTGATAAGACAAAATGGCTTTATTCAAGTTCGTGCTTGATTTGCCGTAAAAGAAACTTTAATATTAACCGATTGATTTGATGGAAGTTGTGGCAGCCGGACTCGTATAAAAACCACATAAAACATCGATAAACAGAAAATCGGCATAGCAGAGTAAAAGACGATTCAGAAAACAATTTTTGTGAGGAGTCAAAAAATGAGTGATTTAAACCGACGAGAGTTTTTGGGGGCAAGTGCAGCAGGAGCAGTGTTATTAGGCAGCCGGCTAAGTAGTCGTTCTGCAATGGCCGGTCAGGCCGGGCAGTGGCCGCCAAAATTATCACCTGTAAAAATTTATAAGGTCTATATCGGCAGGACCGGGGGAATTTACTTATCCAGACCAAAACAAGAGATAGACAAGTTTAATAAATACCTTGCCAATCTGGAACGAAAACTCGGCGACGTCGAATTCATAGGCGGCGAGCTGGTTCCCCCGGCTGAGGTGGAAAAAGTCGTAGCCAAATTACGTAAAGCCGATGGTGTTCTGCTGTTTCATCTTTCCGGCCACGGCGGAGGCGCACCAAAAGCGGCCATGGACAAAATCATCGATACCGGTCTGCCCACAGCAGTCTTCTCCCAACCCTTCAGCGGGCACGGATGGATGTATTTTCCTCAGTGGCAAAAGGAAGGCAAAAAGGTCGTCCTGCTGCCAACCAGTGATTGGGGCGGGCTCGACCAGGTAGTTAAATTGATGCGTGTAGCTCCGCATATGCGGCAAACACGTATCCTTGTCATCCGCGGACCGCAGGGAACGACCGCGGCCTGTTCCGCAGAACAGGTCAAAAAATGTCTGGGTGCCGGGATGATTCCAATTACTGTCGAGCAAACCCTCCAGGCACACAAGGCCGTTGACATAAAGGCAGCAGAGGCCGAGGCCAAACGATACTGGCTTAGCAAAGCCAGGAAAATCGTCGAGCCATCGAGGAAAGAAATCATCAACTCGGCTCGTTTCTACTTAGCCATAAAAGAGCTTATGATTAAGCACCGGGCACAGGCCGTCACGAGCTCGAACTGCATGGGTGGACCCGCTAAAGGCTGCCTGACATTCAGTAAGCTCAACGACCTTGGTTTGGTCGGCGCATGTGAGGGGGATATGGACTCGACTCTGACAATGCTGATGTTCACCTACGCATTCGGAATTCCCGGATTCATTTCCGACCCTGTCATCGATACCGCCAATAATGCGCTGATACACTTCCACTGCACCTCGGCAACCAAAATGGATGGCCCCAGCGGTAAACGTCTGCCCTTTACGATCCGGACCCAGAGTGATAGCGAAAGAGGCGTCTCGCTGGATGTGGAGAACCGAATCGGGCAAATGGTCACCTGCGCTAAGTTCGTCAACCTTGATACTATGTTGATATCCACGGGAAAAATCTTTAAGGTTACACACGATGAGCTTGGTTGTCGCACTCAGTTTTGGACCAGGGTCAATGATGCCGACAAAATGTTCCATAATTGGGGCGCCGATGTTATTAAAGGCGGTCAGCATGGAATAATGACTCTGCTGCATCGTGATGTCTTCTATGGCGACCACACGAAGGACATAAAGAAGCTGGGCGTACTCATGGGATTTAATGTAGTCGAGGAAGGATAAGAGCAAATATAATATGGCGCCCGGAATTCTGCTCGTAAATCCGCCTATATATGACTTCGCTGCGTATGATTTTTGGCTCAAGCCCTATGGCATGCTGAGCGCCGCAGGCAGGCTGCGCGGCAGGGCGGACTTTAAGCTCTTCGATTATCTGGACCGGCTGCATCCGTTTTCGGAAAAACAAATGCAGCTCGGTGGCACGGGCTTCCAGCCCATGAAAAACACGGCCAGGATGACCATGCCATGGGGTCGAGGCAGATTTTACTGTCAAAAGGTCCCAAGTCCCGAACCTCTTAAACCAATCCCCCGGTACTTTCGGCGATTCGGCCTGCCCCGCAATATCTTCCAGGAATTTCTTACACAGGAGGGTCCTTTCGATTTTGTCTTTATCCAGACGACAATGACCTATTGGTATAAGGGCGTCGAGGAAGTAATCGAAGATATTCGCAAAGCCCGCCCGCAGGCAAAAATTATTTTAGGTGGCAACTATGTAACCCTTTGCAGTAATCACGCAGAAAAATTAGGGGGCGATTTCCTGGTGCATGGCGCTAATCTTGGGCCGCTGTGGGACTATCTCCGAATCAATCCGGACCCTAACCAGCCTGCTCTGTGGGATGCGTACGAGAAGCTGAATATTGGCGTGCTCAAACTGACCGAAGGCTGCCCCTTTAAATGCACCTACTGCTCGGTGCCGATGGTTTACAGCCGGTTCAAAGCACGCCCGCTACAACACTCCTTGGAAGAGTTAGAGCTGTTATGTAGTCTTGGAGTTAAGAATATCGCTTTTTATGATGATGCTTTGCTGTTCGACGCCGATAAGGTTTTGGTTCCATTCTTAAATGAAGTCCTTAACCGTAAAATAAATGTAAACTTCCACAGCCCGAACGCCCTTAACGCACGCTTCATAACCAAAGAGATTGCAGAGCTTATGGCCCGCGCCGGCTTTAAGACCTTCTATTTGGGTTTTGAAAGTGCCTCTCAACAATGGCAGAAACGAACCGGCTCGAAAGTCTTTTCAGACGAGCTTGCAAAAGCCGTTGACCATCTTATTGTGGCACGGGCATCCTGCCCGTGTTCACGGCCTGGAAGGCCGTACCACAACATCACGGCCTACCAAATCCTCGGCCATCCCCACATTGAAATTCAGCAGCTCGAAGACTCGATGCACTTTGTAAACAGTCTCGGTATTCGCGGAATGCTGGCGGACTTTTCGCCGATTCCCGGTACCCCCGATGGCGAATATTGCCGCCAATGGGTCGATATGGATGAACCTTTAATGCACAATAAAACCGCATTTCCAATTATCCTCCTCGGCTTCGAAGAATCAAACCGCCTAAAAGACCTCCAGAGAAAACTCAACCGCTCACTGCCCGACAGCCAGACTCATTGATTTTAAAAAGTCAAGCTGATATACTCACATATTAATTTAATATTTCAGATTGCTAATTTCAAATTTGGAGATACGCTATGGCAACTTATAATTCTTTCGAAGAACTACCTGTATGGCAAAACGCTAGAGAACTCGGGTCATTGGTTTATAAAACTGTGGTTGAAGGAAAAATAAGCAAAGATTATGGACTAAGAAATCAAATTCAAAAAGCTGTTGTTTCAGTATCAAGTAACATCGCAGAAGGTTTCGAGAGAGGTTCGAAACGGGAATTTATCCAATTTCTATATGTAGCAAAAGGATCTTGTGGCGAACTGCGATCACAACTGTATATTGCAAAAGACCTTGGCTACTTAGACAATGGCGATTCTAATACTCTTATAAAGTCTGCGTCTAACACATCAAAACAGATAAACGGTTTTATCAAATATCTAAAAACCAGTCGATTTGAAGGTCAAAAGTATAAGAATTAAGAATATGAAATCTGAAATTTCTAATTTGAAATTATCTGTTAAAAGCTACGGGTGCCAGATGAACAGGCTGGATACGGCGCTGGTTATCTCTGCGCTTCAGGATGCCGGGTTCAGCCTGACTGCAAGCGTAAAAGATGCTGATGTCGTCTTGATAAATACCTGCTCCGTCCGCGAGCACGCAGAACAGCGCGTAATTTCACAATTAGGACACCTCAAACACATCAAAATAAATAAACCGGACCTCGTGGTCGCCGTCATTGGTTGTATGGCGCAGCGGCTCGGCGACAAACTGCTTGAACACGAAGCGGTCAATATCGTCTGCGGCCCGACACAAATCCCGCAAATAGCCGAACTTCTAAAACAGGCCCTGGAAAAAAATGAAAAATGCCTTGCGGTAACCGAAAAAATCCTGCTAAAAACTTCCGAAAGCCAAAACCAGACCCTCGAAACATTCGAATCCACCTACGGCATCGAGTCCAGCACCAATTTTCACAACTCAACCATCCATTCACAATACCAGCATGACAAAAGCCTTCCCCACCACAAACTAAGGCAAAGCTCTGTAAAAATTGGTGCTGGACAAATCCCCTCTCAGGCATTTGTCAGGGCGATGCGGGGCTGTAATAATTTTTGCACCTATTGTATCGTCCCGTACGTTCGCGGCCCGGAAATATGCCGCCCGCCCGATCTGATAATCGAACAGATAAAAAAACTCGCCTCTGAAGGAATAAAGCAGGTGACACTGCTCGGCCAGACGGTAAATTCTTATAAATACGAAAAAAACGGACGGACATGGTGCCTCGCCGATTTGCTTGATGCCGCTGCCGCCATCGAAGGCATCGAGTGGCTCAGGTTCGTCACCAGCTATCCCTCCGAAGAATTCTTCGACGATATCCTGCACGTTATGGCCGCCTCACCGAAGGTCTGCAATTATCTGCATCTGCCGGCGCAAAGCGGCTCGGATAAAATCCTCCGCGCAATGAACCGCCACTATTCCGCCGCCTGGTATCTGGAGCTTCTCGAAAAGGCAAGAACCATCGTGCCGGGCATCGCAATTGCAGGCGATTTCATCGTGGGCTTCCCCGGCGAAACCGAAGACGACTTCCAGGCCACTGTGGAGCTGCTCACAAAAGCACGTTACAAAAATTCTTTCATCTTCAAATACTCCCCCCGCCCCGGCACAACCGCAGACAAAAGATTAAAGGACACCGTCCCCCCCGAAGTAAAACAAAAACGAATCGCCGCTCTGCTCACCGTACAGGAAAAAGTCAGCGGTCAATTAAGCCGGGACTTTTTAGGTAATCAAGTCAAAGTCCTCGTCGAAGGCCTAAGTAAAAAGGCGCACATAAACACAGCGGGCGGCAAAAACAATCCCCAGCTTGTCGGCAGAACGGCAACGGACTATATAGTGGTCTTTAACGGCCCTTACTCACTCACCGGCCAATTCGCCAATGTCAAAATAACTAAAACTTCTCCCCTGACCCTCTTTGGCCGGCTCATAAAGGACTTCGATTTATGAAAAAATTGACCGATAAAAAAGCCTACATCTGCGATATGGACGGCGTCATCTATCACGGAAACAAACTCATCGACGGCGCCCGCGAATTCGTGGACTGGCTTAAAGCGGAAAAGAAAAAATTCCTGTTTTTAACAAACAGCAGCGCAAGGTCACCCAGGCAGCTTCGACAGCGCTTCTCCGATATGGGAATAGAAATCGGCGAGGACCATTTTATGACCTCCGCCCTGGCGACCGCGAGCTTTCTGGCAGACCAGCATCCGGGTGCACGCGTATACGTCATCGGAGAATCCGGTCTTATCAACGCCCTCCACGATAAAGGCTTCTCTATCGACCACGTAAAGCCCGACTACGTCGTAGTCGGAGAAACCCGCACCTATAACTACGAACAAATCGAGCACGCCACCCGCTTCGTCCTAAGGGGCGCAAAACTCATCGGCACAAATCCAGATGTCACCGGGCCGTCCGAAGCCGGCATCGTGCCCGCCTGCAGGGCCTTAATATCACCCATTGAGCTGGCCACCGATAGAAAGGCATACTTCATCGGCAAACCCAATCCCCTTATGATGCGCCACGCCATCAAAAAAATTAAATGCCGCAGGGAGGAAACTCTCATAATCGGCGACAGAATGGATACCGACATTATCGCCGGCATCGAATCCGAAATCGAGACCGTGCTCGTGCTCACCGGTATTACCGGCAGAAATGACCTCATTCGGTTTCCGTATCAGCCGGACCACATCATCGATTCTGTCGCCGACATTATTAGAAAGGCCTGAAAAAGTTATACCAAAGGAATTATCTTCGCAAACAAAATCGTAAAGCCCAATCCCACAAAAGCCAGAGCGCTTATTGTCACCGTCCATGTCTTGAGCGTCTCTACCTCGGTAAGCCCGCTCATCTTCGCAAAAATCCAGAACCCGCTGTCGTTCATCCAGTTCCCGCACTGCGCCCCGAACCCTATCGCCGCAGCAAGATAAACCGGATGAAAGCCAATCTCCTCCGGCGACGTTATCAACCCCGCCAGCATCGCCGACGTCGTAATCATCGAAACCGTACTGGACCCCTGTGCAAACTTGATTAGAAACGCAATAAAAAATCCCATAAACAGCAGCTTCAATCCGCCCAACTGCGCCCCACCGTCAGACACCATAATATTCTGAATGGCCGGCCCTATCTCAGCCGCCTTCAGCATCGCCCCGAACGCACCCCCCGCCGACGTTATAAGAATTATCACACCGCCGCTCATCAGCGAGCTTTCAACTATCTTTGCCAATTCTTCCCGCCCCGGCCTCCTCTTCTCCCAAAGCACATACAACGCAATCGCCGCAGATATCAGCATCGCAAGATTCGCGTTACCAATCACCGCCGTAAAAGCCTTCGCCCGAACAATACCCGAACCGGCCTCCGCCCCCTGGGCAAGGGTCGAAACAACAGTATTCGTCGATATCATCAACACCGGAAGGATAATCGGCAGAAAAGATGGCAGCAATGCCGGAAGCTGCTCATCGCTAAGCGGCTCCGGCTCCGGACGCCCGCCCTCCAGCGGCCGCATCGGAATCTCCATCCGTCCCGCAAGCCATCCCACAAAAAACAGCATCACAATCGACGTCGGAGCGGCCACAAGAAGACCAACGTTTATCATCATACCAAGGTCAATCCCAAGCGTCTCGGCAATAATCAGCGGCCCCGGCGTCGGCGGCACCAATGAATGCGTAATCGACGCACCCGCCCCCATCGCAAGTATCAAAAGCAGGTAGCTTTTCCCTGTCCGCCGGTGCATCGACCGCGCCAGCGGCAGCAGCAGGTAGAACACCGTATCGAAAAATACCGGTATCGAAAGAACAAATCCGCTGGACATCAGCGAGACAGCGCAGCGTTTCTCCCCGAGCAGCCCCACGAACAAACGCACGATACGGTCCGCCGCCCCGCTCTCAATCAGGCACCTGCCAATCACCGCCGCCAGCGCAATCACAACGCCGATTTTACCCGCCGTCGTTCCGAAAGCCTCCGCGACCCGGCTGATTTTCACGGCCAAATCCCCCGGCGCAAGCACGCTCACAACTATCGCCGCCGTTATCAGTGACAAAAACGCATGAATCCGCAGCACGATAATCATCCCTAACACCGTCAGGATTCCGATACACAAAATTACCAATGGATGAAGTCCCAGCAAAATCCAATCTCCTTAAATCTTCCTTTCGTCACATTACCAAACAGATTCCACACACACTAATCACCGCCTTTAGAACAATCAGCCGCCCCCGCTGAAAAGCCCTGCAAGCACCACCGGTATCTGCGTCACGCAAATATAGCCGAAAAAGATAAATGTAACAACCAATCCCACTGCAAACAGCTTGCTCGGCCTTAGCACCGCATAAGCCTCCTCCGAGAGCAGCTTCGGCATAACGACAAAAAGACCCACCGCCACCCAAATCGCCTGCAAGGCCGTCAGAAGCACCCCTTCCAGAATCGAAGACAGCTTCAGCAGAAATATCGGCTTCAATCCGAACACAAAGACAACAATCATACTCGTCAGGCAAAAGAACACCAGAAAAAGCCTGAACTGCACCTTCCACGCCAGCTTCCTGTCAAAGCCCGGTATGCATATCCTGCACGCATCAGCCAACAGCCGCGGCCAGCCCGCCAACTGCCCCACCAGCGTAGAGACCATCGCAACCGCACCCGAAAGCTTAAATAAAAATCCCCCCACCCAGTCCCATCGCGCAGAAAACACCCTCGAAAGCGTCTCCGCCATATCGTCATTGCTCGGTACAATGTGCTCAGCCCCGAGGATACCCGCCCCGGCTACAAGAAATCCCCCCGTCACCAAAATCCCAATCACCATAGCCACTGACGAATCCACATACAGCACCCGGCACCAGCCCTTTATCTTTGTCGCCGTCTCCGCTGTCATACTCTGCAATTTGGGAACGTCCGCCGCCTTCCCGTACCCCCTGCCCGCCGCCGCTCCATAGCCTGCCCCCAATACCCAGTACGTGTACCACACCTGGCTGGCAAAGCCCCCCGCCCCCCAGCCTAACAAAGGCAGTATCTCGTCCCACGGGTTCTCCGAAACCCCCTCGATGGCGCTCGCCCACGATGGGACCCCAGGCATCCTGAACGTCAGACCCTGCAAAAATTCCGAAAATCCCGGCAGCACGTGCCCCGCAATATACAAGGCCCCCAGCACGACGATGAGCACGAACATACTCATCACGATTTTTAACACGTTGAATACCCCCGACCACACCACCGCCACCGCGAAAAACGCCGCGAACCACCCGCAGATCTTCACATCGATACTCGGTATAAGGCTGTGGATAAACACCCCCGCCGCCGTCCCAAGCGTCCCTATCGAAAGAATCGCGCAAACAAACTGCACCACCAGGACCAGCCAGACCACCCAGTGACGCGGCCCGGGTATCCGCTCGAACATATCTATCATCCCCTCGCCCGTACACACCGTATAGCGCGCCCCGCTCATTCCTATCCAGAATTTCAGAAATATCCCGATGACCACCGCCCACAGAATAGTCGTCCCCAAAACCGCACCCGTCCGCGTCGCGATTACAACCTCTCCCGAGCCGATATATTCCGCCGCCCATACCATAGAAGGCCCCACAAGCGCAAAAACCGCTAATCCAACAGGCGCCTTCTTGATCCTCATCTCACCAGCTTGT
>CAZZAX010000163.1:0-12436 GCA_964653075.1 uncultured Pirellulales bacterium | reverse complement strand
AAATGAGAACAAAATCTACAAAACAACAATACTTTGACTTCTCTCGTAAATCAAGGCTAAAAGTTGTGAACGAATACAGAAAAAAATACAAAATACTCTCACAACTGCTGGACAAAAATCCTCAATTGGTTTCTCTGGTCCATCAGGATTTGGCCAAGATGCTGTCAAGATCAAACAACGGACGCAAAAGCGAATATACTTCAGAGCAAATTCTTCGGTCGCTGATCGTAATGTTCGTCGAGCAGGACAGCTATCGAAAGGTTGTTATTCACATTGAAAACAGTGAATTCTTGAGAGACTTTGTAGGTCTTGGCATCAAGCCCATGATGGACTACAGTTTTCTGAACAAAGCATTTGGCATCTTAAGCGATAGAACCTGGAAAATCATGAACCTGGTATTGGCTCAATACGCAAAAGAGCAGGAGAAAATTTCATCTGAGAAATTGCGTCTGGATACCACCGTCTATGAAACAAATATTCATTATCCCACTGACTCATCTTTATTGTGGGATAGCTTTCGTACTCTGGCACGTTTACTACAGCAGGTTCAGCAGGAATTGCCACAATTAGCCCTTAAACACAGATTCCACGTTAAGAAAGTCAAGAAGCTTTTTCTCTTTATTACCCGTAATGTCGCCAGCAAGAACAAAAGCAAAAAGCGTAAAGTTAAAAGTACCTACCGAATGCTGATCGAGCGTGGAAACTGGATTGCTGAGGTTGCCCGGGAAACTTTGACTTTATTGCAGCAAGCTGGCTATGACGCGGAGTTGTTGGCTCATTACATTCCCATCGTAGAGAAAATCATCAGCCAGGCCGAGCAACGGGTCTTTCAGGGTGTAAAGTTAGCCGCCGATGAAAAGGTCTATAGCTTGTTTGAGGAACACACTGAATTGCTCAAACGAGGCAAAGCCGGCAAACCCATCGAATTTGGCCACAAGGTACTTATCGCTCAGACCGGCGAAAAGTTCATTCATCATTACGAGGTTTTTCCCAAACGACAAGAGGACAAAGAACTGATCAAGCCGACACTGAAAGCACATAAGCAATTGTTTGGAACCGGCCCCGATGTGCTGGCTACCGACAAAGGCTTTTACGAAAATATGAAGCAGATCCTGAAGTTGGGAATAAATATCACAACGGTGTCGATCTGCAAAAAAGGTCGCCGTAACCAGCAAGAATATGAATGCGAATCTACCGAAGAATTCAAAGATGGCCAGCGTTTTCGTGCCGGCTGCGAAGGCAGTATCTCGGTGTTAAAACGCGCCTTTAAGCTTGGTCGGTGCCTTTTCAAGGGATTTAAGAATTATGCAGCCAGTGTAGGCTGTGCGGTCTTCTGCCACAACCTTGTTTTGCTTACAAAATTGTGACGCGAGGATCGCTGAAACAGAGCGTTTTCAGGCTATCCTTGGAGAGGGTCTGTCCAGAAAACTGATTTTTTAACTTTTCAAAGAGCATTAGCGGACAGTTCAACAAAAATAACGATGAACTGACCTTGTCCTAAATCGGACGGTTAATTTTTTATCGTTTTTAGCGCTTTCCGCAACAGAAACTAATTAATTAAAAACTCGTAATTAATTAAGTATACAGTGAGAAATAATTGTATCAATCATGTCATTTTTTGGAGATATCTCCTGCTGTTAAACATAAGCTTCAGGCACATTATTATCCAAAGATCAACAGTTGATTCAACCGCTTGGAGATTCGATTCTGCGGCTTGTTGAAAAATATTAAAAAAGTACAAAACAGTAACAAAAGTGTAACAATCGACCGGCATAATTGCTTATGTCAAATTGTCAATAATTATGTTTATACATACGAGTGGGTTTGATAATCTAATGGATATTAGGCTTAGTGGCGTAGCTATGTATTTAAATGGGAAATGTCATTGTACAGAAAAAATCTTACACTATCACCGACTACTATCTTAAGACACTGATAAATTAAAGGATCGAATAATTGCAGACTGTTGTGGAATTAGCCAATTTGTCGGTTTGTTTGGGGAAACGTGAGATTCTCACGGATCTGAGCGTCGAGCTTTCCGGACGAACCATTGGTTTGCTGGGGCCTAATGGTGCCGGCAAGTCAACCCTGATCCTGACCCTGCTTGGTTTCTATCCGGTTAAAAGGGGAACGGCCCGCGTGCTGGGGCAAGATATTCGACGTCGCAAAAAGCAGGTCACCGCCCTGGTCGGTTACATGCCCGAAAATGATTCCTTTATCGCCGACATGACGGCAGTGTCATTTGTACGTATGATGGGTGAACTGTCGGGCTTGCCGGCTGAGTCGGCACTGGAACGGGCCCATGAGGTATTGTTTTATGTGGGTCTCGGCGAAGCACGCTACCGCACGCTGGGCACGTATTCGGTGGGTATGAAGCAAATGGTGAAACTGGCCCAGGCAATTGTACATGGACCACGTCTGCTCATCCTTGACGAGCCGACCAATGGCCTCGATCCCAGCGCTCGCAGGCGTATGATTCGTTTGATCCGTGACATCAGAGATTCGGGCCAAATGCATGTCCTGCTCTGCTCCCATTTACTGCGCGACGTGGAAGAAACCTGTGAAGAAGTGCTAATCCTTAAGCAGGGACGTATTGTTCATTATGCGAACCTCGCTCAGGAACGCAGCGTAAATCAGCGTTTCGTAGAAATCGAGACCTCCGAGGATCATACCGGTCTGGCTGAGGCCTTGACCGAGATCGGATGTACGTGTACTACCCACGGCAGCAGACGTCTTAAGATGGTGTTACCGGAGAATTTTGATTTACGTGAGATCTATCGGGTAGCAGCCAAACGAGACCTGCTGTTACGGCGTTTGAACTACAGACGGGATACCCTCGAAGACATCTTTCTCACGGCGATGGAGGCCTGACATGGCGGTCTATAAACAAACATATAAAGGCTACAGTGGCAAGCGAACAACGCCTTGGTTCCGTTTTTTCATCTTGGCACGTTACAGTTATGCACGTCTGTTTCAATCCAGGTTCCTGGTCCTCTTTCTGTCGGCGTGTATGTTTTATCCACTGGGGTGTGCGGTCTTTATCTACCTCAGCCACAACAGCCCACTGCTGGCTGCTCTGCGTTTACAATCTGCGGCCATGCCACCGATCGATGGCCGGTTCTTTAATGTCTATTGTGTAGTCCAGGGTTCCCTGGCCTTCCTGCTGACCACCTTGGTAGGGCCGAGCCTGGTTGCCCCGGACCTTGCCAATGGGGCGATGTTCCTCTATCTCAGCCGTCCCTTTTCCCGCATCCAGTACGTGGCCGGCAAAATGACGGTCCTGCTCCTGCTGCTGTCCCTGATCACCTGGATTCCCGGAATGGTGCTCTACATGATTCAGGCCGGTTGTGTAGGATGGGATTGGGCGCGGGCTAATGCCTGGCTGGCCAGTTCGATTGTGCTTGGACTTTGGGTATGGATAGTTGTTCTCTCGCTCATCGCCCTGGCACTCTCGGCTTGGGTAAAATGGAAAATAGCAGGCGGGGCTCTTATTCTGGGTGTCTTCTTTGGCGGAGCCGGCTTTGGTGCTGCCATTAACAATGTAACAGACACAAAGTACGGCGCCTTTATTAATCTGATGCAGGTGATCCGTACTATCTGGTCGGACCTCTTAAGGAGCAGTTCCCGTGTCGATCTGTCGGTCACCGAGGCTTGGGCGGTCTTGGGCGTGACCTGTGCACTTTGTCTGTGGCTGCTCGCAAAACGAATCCGGGCTTTTGAGGTGATCAAATGAAAAACGATCTGATTACCTTAGATAATGTGTCACGGTTTTACGGCGAGGTTCTGGGTGTTAATAGGGTGACACTTTCCCTGACACCCGGAATTACAAGCCTGGTCGGCCCCAACGGTGCAGGCAAAACCACGCTTATGAATCTTATGACCGGTCTCCTGCGTCCCACCCGGGGCCGAATCCAAGTGTTGGGGATATCCCCCACCCAATCCCATAAGCTCTTTGGATTAGTAGGCTATGCCACCCAATTCGACGCCTTTCCCAAAGGACTCAGCGGATTTCAATTCATCTATTCCTTCCTGCGGTTGTTCGGCTATTCAAACGCAAAGTGTAAACGACTCGCCAACAAAGTCATCGAACAAGTCGGACTCAGTGACGCTGCCGGGCGCAGGGTCGCTGGCTACAGCAAGGGCATGCGACAGCGTATCCGCCTGGCACAGGCACTGGCACACGATCCCCGTGTGCTGATTCTCGACGAACCCCTGAACGGCCTTGATCCGCTGGTCCGGGCCGAAACAATCAAACTCTTTCGACGCTATGCAACCGAAGGCCGCCATGTGCTTGTATCCAGTCATGTGCTGCACGAGGTTGACATGATCTCTGATCAGGTTGTGCTCATGAGCGGGGGCTATGTGGTGGCTGAAGGACAGATACAGGGTGTCAGGAGCGAGATTCAGGAACGGCCCGTGAAGATACTGATACACTGTAAGCAACCCAGTATTCTGGCCTCCAAGGCCTTTGAGCAGGAACATGTCGTGGAGGCCCAGCTCCTCACGGAAGGCAGTGGCGTGCTCATCACAACGCGTGATGCCGACCGGTTTTATCGATTGCTCAATCACCTCGCCATAAACGGTATTGATATCGAGGGAGTGACTCCGGCCGATGACAATGTCAACTCTGTGTATGATTACCTCATCGGTAGCGAGGAGAAGGTGCCCTTATGATAAAGCTGTGGTTTGGACAGATTGTATCGGTAGTACGCCTGGAACTGAAAAAGACCTTTTTCTCAAAACGGGGCTTATGGGTCTATTTACTGGCATTTGCTCCCGTGGTCCTCTTTGTGGTCAACTCGGTCCACGGCACACATGAGCGCCAGCGCCTGGCCCGGGAAGCAGCCAGACATCCGATATCCCAGGCAGCGTTCGATGGCATCAGAAACGGACTCAGCCGCGACCAGGTCATCGAGAAGCTCGGTGAACCCTACAGGCAGTATTCCCGATATTATCACAGAGGCGGAAAAAAACACCGTATTGTCTTTTACCGGTACACAGATGGCAAGAGTGACTTTGCCTATCATTTCGAGGATGACAAACTTAACCGGATCCATCGCAGGAACCCCAATGCACTGCCCCAAAGCCAGCTCACATTTGCTACTAGCTTCCAGTTCTATTTCCTGCGTCTGGCCATCTTCTTTGGCTGCGTGGGTATCTTTGTCAACTTGTTCCGCGGAGAGATGCTTGATAAGAGCCTCCATTTCTACCTGCTTACACCCATGCGGCGTGAGGTTTTGCTGGCCGGTAAGTATTTCGCGGGACTCTTGGCCACGGTAGTCATCTTTACCTCCAGCACAGCCCTGCAATGGTGGGCAATGCTCTGGCAGTTCGAACGGGGCGTTATTGTTGACTTCTTGGCCAGCCCCGGGTGGTCTCAATTCGCAGCCTACTTAAGTGTTACTGCTCTGGCGTGCATAGGGTACGGCAGCGTCTTCTTGGCCGTGGGCCTGCTCTTCCGCAATCCCATTATACCCACCGCCGTGGTCTTACTATGGGAAAGTGCAAATCCGTTCCTGCCTCCTCTTATGAAGAAAACCAGTATGATCTACTATCTGCAATCCCTTTGCCCTGTGACCGCTTCCCAGGACAACTTACCGCCTCTCATCGGCCTCTTGATTTCACCCACACAGCCGGCTACTACAATAACCGCTGTTATACGCATTGTGCTTTTGACACTCTTTGTACTTGTGCTTGCAAGCTTCATAGCTCGAAAACTCGAAATCAACTATAGTACGGATTAATGTCCATTTAAGGGGATTGGATTGGCAATCAGAAGCTATGAATTAGTGACATAACAAACGCAAAGTAACTTCTTTGAGATACTGAAAAAACATCCTGATTTTAAAGTGACAGTTTGTCTCCGTTTTGTCACCACAAATGTTGATTTTGCCTATATCAAGTCCTAAAAAATGTAGATTTTTTATGAAAATACGAATATTTCTTGAGAATTTTTTGTGCAACATCGGATTAAGTAGACGGTGACAATCCTGAGCCGATCAGGATTAAAACGGTGACGAAGAAATATTTCAATGATATCATTCGTTTGAAGGTATTATTGAAAAATCAAGCGGGGCCTATACCAAATCAATCGGTATAAGCCCCGGGTTAATATAAATCTGCTATATCAATTACTCAATCAATTGCACCCTACTGCTTACTGAGCAGACGGATGCAGTTGAATATCGTCAAAGTACATCATACCTGTACCTCCAGTAACCGAGCTAAGGCCGAGAGTAATCGAATCGACATTAGTAAGGTTGACGCCCTGATCGGCAAATGCCTGCAAGGAGATATTCCATTGCGTCCAGGAACCTGTCAGCGCTGCATCAGGATTATCATTATCGACTCTCGCGTTGCCATTGAGAGCAACGTACAAAGTCTCAGCAGTGTTACCAAAATCACCTCTGAACCAAATCGTCAGTGTGTTAACACCGTTCACTGTCCAGTCTTTATTGGATGTCAATGTTAATGTCGCCTCGGATTTACCAACCGCGTTGTCATAGGCCATCGGCATCGATTGCAAACCGCCGTGAACGATAGTCTGCTCGGCAAATGGAGGATTAACATAGCCAACTACAGAACCGTTTGTTGCCGGATTATCAAATCCATCCACCCATGCAAGATATATCCTGTTAGAAGCCGGGTCACTTTCATCAAGATCGTTGTAGCTCTCCATATCATCAATGATAAGGAAGTTAGCCGTAGTGAAGCTCCATAGAGGGCCTGTCCACGGACTGTCGGCATTGGCATTATCAGCTTCATCTACTCGCCAGTAGTATGTAGTATCCCATTCGAGTTGTCCGGGTTCATAGCTCTCGGAGCCAAGGTTACCACTGCTTTTTAACTCCAGAGAGGCTGCATCTGCGCCAAAATAGATTTCATGTGAAGCACCCAAGCCCGGTGCCCATTTGAGAACAGGTGTTTGTGTTACGTCCACAGCACCATTAGCCGGGTCAAGTGCCGCAACAGCACCTTCGGTCGTAAAGCTCCAGACATCACCCTTATGTGTTTCGACAATATCGAACTCATCGACGCGCCAGTAGTAAGTATTGGCCATTTTAAGTGTGCCGGGAGTAAAGGTCGCTGTTCCCTGAGGAAGACCACTAGTAGCTTTGTCCACTTCTTCGAAGGTCTCTCCAAAATAAACAGTGTGCAATTTGGCACCGAAACCTGGTGTCCAGTCAAGGGCTACATCAACACTTACAGATTCGGCACTATCAGCCGGATCGGGGAAGTATGCTGTCTTTGGGGGAATACTAAAGCTCCAGACATCACCTTTCCAGGGACTGTTCGGCTCGGCGTCATTGACCTCATCGATTCGCCAGTAGTAGGTTGTGCCGGGAACGAGGCCATCTGGATAAGGAAATCCAGGAAATCCAATAACAAGATAAGTTTCGGCCTGATTACCTTTGAAAGTGCCTTCGGCGCCCTCGTTCACGGCATCAAAATTATCGCCGATGTACACATCATGTGAGGCGGCAAAATCACCCGCTTGCCAGCCGAGACTTATCCATGTATCGGCATGTAAGGCACCGTCGGCGGGAACGGGGCCTGCGGCCTGTGGATAATCACCGAAACTACCTGGCCAGGCATTACCCAGGGTCAATATTTCATCGGAACTGAGGGGGATATCCCAGATGGCGACGGTCGATACATTGATAGTAGCGTCATCGCCGTCCTGGTTATTGCCAGCGGCAAACAGCAGAAGCGTATCGGCAAGACTGAAACGACCGTCGATTCCCTGCTGGTTTCCCTTGAATATTTCAACACCATCGACATAAAGATCATGTCGAACGCCGTTATCGACCACTACGACCATGCGATACCAGGTGTTTGCCTGGGTGGTAAAACCAGATGCGCCGGAATAACCAACGGCACCGATTCCGATCGCGCCGGACGAATTAATGGTCCAGTCGGCATCACTGGCGTTGGTCGGGTCGGTCTGAAAGAGATCGTTGTAACCGCTGGGAGGATCGGACAGACTGCTGGGCGGGTAGCTGAAATCAATGAGCAGGGTCCATTCGTTTACTTTGGCCCCATCGCCATTGGGGGCGATACCATGCGTACATATGAAGTAACTGCCTTCGCCGATGGTCATGGCACCATCTTCGGCGCTGACGCCCGTGATATTCAGAGCCGAGCCGACTATTTCCAGGGGGGCGCCGACCGTAGCACTATTTTGATTCGGTGCATTGAATTCCCACACACCTTTCGGTTCGGGAACAGCCGCCTGTACCTGTAGCGTCAACGTCACAATCAAGAACCAAAAACTAAGCCTTTTCATAACTCTCTCCTATAGTTAAGTTAACGATATTAGGCACTGATCTCCGATGGATCAGTCTGTTTTTACTTAGCTCTGCAAGAGCTAAATCGTTGTGTATTGATCTGACATTTCCAATTTGCACGGTTAACAAACATAATTTTCTTCGTACACCACTAACAATCTTACCATATACCACTTAAGATAACAAGAGATTCCATTTCAAAGCCACTTTGCTGAAAATTTGCACGAGAACATGATTTTATGCGTCTCACTTGTTGTAGAATTTCACCACATTGCTCTATTTCCACTAACCAACGGGTTTAGAAACTTGTAGAGTTCCTGCGTCGCCGGATCATCGGGCTTGCCGAGGTCGTTATTCAAACGGTTGTGATTGCTGTCGCGCTTGCCATATGCCTTGGCCGGGATTCCCGCTTTTTTCAGAACACTCTCAAGGCGCCGCGCCTGGGCTCGCGTATCAGGATTGCCGGGAAAATACAGGATGAGGAACGGCGGTATCCCCTTGTCCTTCGCCACGTGCGTCACGGCCGAAAAATCGATGTGCTTCTCTGGGTCGTTCCCAAATTTCTGGCGATGACCAAAGGTAAACATCTTGCCGCCGTAGAGCGCTTGCCGGTACTCCGCCGTCATGATGATTTTGGGAATGTCATAGGTGTCACCGTCCACCGGGACGCAGCCTTTGAGGACATCGAACAACACGCCTTCTTTTTTCAGGTAACGATCGTCGATGCAGATCAGCGCCGCCAATTGGGCGCCGGCAGAGTGTCCGCCCACAAAGATTCGCTTAGGATCTCCGCCATACCGGGCGATGTTCTTGTGCACCCAGCCGAGCGACTTGGCTACGTCGGCGATCAGATCTTCCATTTCCACTTCCGGCAGAAGTCGATAATTTGTTGAGACGAAGACAAGGCCTCGCTTGGTCAGCGCCTTGGGCTTCAGTGCGACATCACGCTTGTCGCCAACCTGCCATCCGCCACCGTGGATCCAAAACATGACAGGCAGACTCTTCTTGGCCGGTTCTTCCGGCGTGTAGATATCGAGGACATGGCGTTCGTGACCATTCTCCACGTAGGGAATGTCCGAGGTCAGCTTCTGGGCGCTGGCGCCGCTGCAAAGCAAGAGAAACGACAGAACGAAGGCGAAAATGGGCTTGACATTCATGGTATAGACTCCTTTTGAACGAACACAACTGATACTGATAGGAAACTTGATCTTACAGCTATAGAATAACAATATCATTTAAATGAAGGTATTGCAAAGTTATATCAAGGTCAATTTCAAGTTCCATATACTGACCTGAGATTATTTCAAATTCCTTAAGTAATCTGCTATCTTTGCTATTGGCATGGCCCATGTGGTGATGGCACGTGAAATATCCTTGAACAGTTACTGATATTATTTAGCGTTGGTAAGTATTGTTTTTAAGCAGTGAAATTGGTAGATTACCATATAATAAAATACTATTTTTTTGGAGGTCAGTATTATGAAGAGGTATATAATTTTTGCCGTCACTGTTGTAGCAATGCTGTCGCTAACATTGTGTGTCTTTGCTCAGCTGGCAATAGAACAGCCCGCCAATAGTAGAGATATGGACAGAGGTCAAGGAATGAGAGAGATGGAAGTTCGCGGCGAAGGTGGCGCACGTGGCGGCCGCGGCGGCGGTCGCAGAAGGGATCGCGGTGAAGCTGTACCAGTGCCGGAAACCGGTTTCGTACAGATTTTCGATGGCAAAACCCTGGATGGCTGGGAGGGAACCGATCGTTGGAAGGTTGAGAAAGGTACAATCGTAGCTCAGACTACGGCAGAGAATCCACTTCGACAAAATACATTCCTTATCTGGCGAGGCGGCAAGCCGGCGGATTTTGAGTTGAAACTTGAGTACAGGATAACAGGTGGTAATAGCGGTATCCAGTATCGCAGTTCGGAACTGGAAAATTCCGACTTCGCCATGAGCGGTTACCAGTCAGATATTGATGCTAGTCTTCGGTACGCAGGGATGATCTACGAAGAGAGGGGACGTGGTTTCCTTGCACCTCGCAGCCAGGTTAATTATCGTGGACCTTCAGTATCCGGCACCCTGGCTTCGTTGGGTACTTCGAATGAATTGAGAGAGGTCATAAAGACCGACGACTGGAATGAAATCCACATTATTGCCAGGGGCAACACTTTGATACAAATATATAATGGTCGAATGATGAGTATGTTGATTGACGACGATATCGCCGGCCGAGCTATGGAAGGTCTCATCGGATTGCAGGTTCACACCGGAGAACCCATGAAGATCGAATTTCGTAACATTCGGCTAAAACAGTTTTAACAGTCGACATTAGTAATCTCTGTTTGTGAGAAAACCATTTTATTGACATATTTGAATTGTCATAAATATTGTCTAAAAGCTACCTTTTTCAGGAGCTAAAAAACACCCTGATTTTGGAGTGACTTTCTGCCTCCATTTTGACACTACAGATACCATATTTGATGGTTAATGAAATCACTAAAACTCGAATATTAGCCGAAAAATGAATATTTCTTGAGAATTTTTCATTTCTATCGGATTAAGTAAACGGAGAGAAATAAATGTATCAATGATACAATTCTTTTTGGGATATAAAAGAGCTGACAACTTCCTCAGATTTTCCCTATGCATACAGTCATGAGGTCATCAGAGAAACAAATTCCACTGAGCTGATTTGGCTTGACTTTTCATGACTGCAGTATCATATTAAGGTGGTTTCACGAGAGTTGGCAATTGTACGTAAATCCTTGTAAATTGACAAGGAAGCAATTTTCTGGAGGGACAGGAGGACATTTGATTGCTTTTGTCACCAGCCTTGACCTGGTTGTTGTCCGTATGACGGGCAGTTCCGGCAGTGAATATCTTTTCGAAGACTACCTGCGGGGAGCATGTACAGCTGTGTTTACAAAGCAAACTGCATGGAGACTGATATATGAGACCAATAGATAAATCCGTCCGTTTTTTGTTACCCGTCATGCTGATTGCAGTCTATTGTATCCTGGAAGTGCATGCGGATGAGGATAAGAGCTTTTCGTTTCCGGCGGCAAGGCCGGAGCAAGTCGGAATGAATCAGGCCAAATTAGAGCAAGCCAAACGCTATGCGCAGTCAGCTGGCGGTTCGGGGATGATCGTGCGACACGGCAGGATCGTGTTGCGCTGGGGCGATCAGAAGAAGCGCTACGATATCAAATCGGCGACTAAGTCGTTTGGCGCAACGATGCTCGGTGTCGCGATCAAGGACGGCAAGATCGAACTCGACGTCCCCGCACGGCAGTACCACCCGACCCTTGGCGTTCCACCACAGAGTAATGAGAAAACTGGTTGGCTGGACGAAATTACGATCCTGCACCTCGCCACGCAGACAGCTGGTTTCGAAAAGCCGGGTGGCTATGAAAAGCTCCTGTTCAAGCCCGGCACTCAATGGCACTACAGCGACGGCGGTCCCAACTGGTTAGCTGAGTGCATCACGCTCCAATACCGGCGGGACCTGGAAGAACTCATGTTCGAGCGCGTCTTCACGCCGCTGGGCATCACCCGCGATGATCTGCGGTGGCGAACGAACCAGTATCGAAAGCACGAGATCGAGGGGATTTCCCGTCGCGAGTTTGGCGCGGGCATCCATGCGAACGTTGAGGCATTAATGCGACTCGGTTATCTTTATCTGCACAAAGGACGTTGGAAGAACAAACAGATACTTCCTATGGAGTTTGTGGATATTGCCAGGCGGCCCATAAATGAGGTAGTCGGCTTGTCGGAGTGGTCTGATACGCACGGCAATGCCTCAGACCATTACAGCCTGCTTTGGTGGAACAATGCAGACGGCACATTGGAGAATGTTCCCCGTGATGCCTATTGGGCCTGGGGATTGTATGACAGTCTGATTGTGGTCATCCCCTCGCTCGACCTGGTAGTCGTCCGCGGGGGGGAGCGGGGCAAGCAGTTGTCGCGAGAGGATGGGGCCAACCACTATGACGTGCTGAAGCCGTTGCTGGAGCCTATCGCAGCGGCAGTGCTTGTGCCGGACAAGGTCAAAGTCGCTGCGGTTCAAATTGGCGGCTATGACAAATGGCTTAAGATCAAGGAAGGGTGCAATCCTGTTGAGTCGGTTGTGAAGTATGTTGAAAGAGCGGCAAGAG
>CAZZAX010000162.1:0-12675 GCA_964653075.1 uncultured Pirellulales bacterium | reverse complement strand
CACAGAGAGCACAGGGAACACAGAGGATTTTCGTTATTTATGTTTGAAATCAGGGATTTAAGGATTGGTTATGAGCGTTTTTTGTCGAAATCGCCCCGGAATTTACGGATTATCAGGAGCTTTTTCCAGCAGCTTTAGTGTTCTGGTCGCAATCTTTATTCACGAAGCGAGCTTCTGTCAAAGATTGCGTCTTCGACCACCGGCTATTGATATAGCCGTCATGAAAGCTGCATTTATGCGGGGCAGGCAGTTTGAATAGCATTTCTACCTGAGGCCAGCATGAGGTGCCTTATAGGCACGTAGATATACACAGACGCGAAGCAGTGGAGTGATTAAAACCAGTGTGAACCGTAGGCCAGCATGAACATCATACAATCACGTAGCGGTGGAGTGATTAAAACTGGTGCGAACCGAAGGCAGCATAACGCAGAAGAAGTGCATAAGTCATAATAGCACAGGTTAAAAAGTAAAAACGGGGGAAAAATGTGGTTGATTTTGTTGTCCCAGTTAGATAAAAATGATTATTCCTCGAGATAAATCTAACGGGATAAACTTTTTGGTGATAGATTTTGATTTTTTAGAGATTTGAATCATACAGAGATACTTCAAGAAAATAGCAAAATGGCGGATAAATTGCTGGTCATAATAGATAATAAGGGCGAGAATAAACTACTACACGCCCTTCAAAGTCTTTAACGTTCAATGAATGTATATTACTACGATCTGGGGAATAAGAGTAGTTACGAACGGGCAGTTACAGATACATAATAGCCGAAACAACAGGACAAGAGACTCATGGTAAATCATGACGCTGAAATATCAAAAGCCCTGCAAGACCTTCGTGTCAAACTCTTGGACCTAAGCAAGCGAAACAGGCTTTTGAACTTCAGGAATAACAGATTCTGCGTAAAGATTGTGGACGAACAGCCTAACCAGGTATTTGATTACCTCGTAAGTAATGGTAAATCTATGATATTTGTGCCCCTACCAGAGCCGGAGGAGCCAGAAGAAGATAACGAAGAAAAAACGGCTGAACAAAATTCGAATCGTAAGAGCAAGGAAGCACAAAGAGTAGCGGCAGCCGCTGCAGCCGGCATTGACATCAGTGATGATTTGCCTGGTCCTGAAGAATATACCGGACACACAGAGAAAAAGCATACAGACAACAAGCTTCAAACTAAGTTGTTCATGTCTGAGCTGGAAACAAGGCTCAGACGCATTAGATCTAAAGCGCGGTCTTTAATTGAGGAAACTGGTAAGAACCAGCTTTTCTTAGCTATGGGTTTTCTTCAATGGAAAGACCGGGAAGATTCTGAAGAAGGATATGAAGCGCCTCTTATTATGATACCAGTTGAGATTGAACGGGCTAAGCTTGACGCCCGTACACGGTGCTATACCTACAAGATCAGGTATACGGAAGAAGATCTAATTCCAAATCTGTCACTGGCAGAAAAACTTACGCGTGATGGACTGATACTCCCAGATTTTGAAGACAGTGAGGTGCTAACAAATACTGGCAATGGAGACAACGACTTAGATCCCGATTCATACTTCAGCACAGTGGGCAAGATGGCTTCAAACAGAAAAGGGTGGGAGGTCTCCAGGAAGATGGTTCTGGGATTCTTTACCTTTTCCAAGCTTCTCATGTATCATGACCTCGATCCAAAAGTTTGGCCGAACGAGTCGATTTCAAAACATCATCTCGTCACAACCTTGTTGGGATATGAAGTAGAGCCGGGAACGTCCAACTTGCCAGATGACCAGAATGAGAAGAGAACATCTAAATGCCTGCCGTTGGTGATGGATGCAGATAGCTCGCAGACAGAGGCAATTCAGAAAGCCCTAAGCCCGCAAAGTATAGTAATCCAAGGTCCTCCTGGAACCGGGAAGTCTCAAACGATCACGAATCTTATTGCTTGTTTTCTCGATGCTGGTATGTCAGTGTTGTTTGTGGCAGAAAAGATGGCCGCTCTAAACGTAGTGTATCGCAATCTGGAGAAAGTAAACCTCGCTAATTTCTGTTTGGAATTGCACAGTTTCAAAGCAGATAAAAAGAAAGTATTGGACAGCCTCGAGAAACGATATAAGCGGAGATTCGGAAATACCGCCCACTTGGAATCAGAGATCAAACGTTTAGACGAGGTACAGAAGTCACTGGGCAAATACATAGAACTCATCAAGAAACCTGTTGGCCCCGATGGAGAATCGATTTTTGATATATTTGGAAAAGTAGAGCTTCTCAGGGATAAATTTGAGCAGCCAACTTCTCTTTCCATAAACAACGTTGACCGTATTACAAATGGGGAGATCCAAGAGGCAACAAATCTTCTGGGAGAACTGGCTCGTTTCATCAGGGACCTAGGACTGCCTTGTGAAAACCCATGGTACGGATATGAGCCTATAGAGCTTGTTTATGGCGATGATCGAGAAGTTACCGTGAGCCTGAATACCGCAAAAGAAGCCACTGCGAGGGTAGCTGATAGACTCAGCAAATTGGCCTCGGAAATCCAACTTTCCTTTAGTGCCTCTGAGCTTTCTCTTGTGCAGTTGAAGGCCATTTGTACCTTCGGACAGCAGACGGTCTCCCCCAATCTAATTCACGATTTGGCGGTTCATTTTCTATCGAGTCAGGATGGAAAACCGTGGGAGGTATTTGCGTCTCTTAAATCTTTGATCGCTAAGTACGACGAGAAAATCAGGTTTTCCTCGAAAGTATTTGAGGAGCCAGAGCAGATCTCCTGCGACAAACTAAACGAGATAGACGAACTCTTATCAAATATCCGAAATGAGGCTCTGGATTCGATAACGCTTCAGTGGACTAAAGAAGTGGGTGCCTCATGCCTGAGATTGTGTGTTTTGGTCGAACAGTTTCAAGCGGTGGTGAAAAACCATCTGGATTCGGGTTTCCCGGAACCAAGAAGCATTTCGGACATTAGGAGATTAGCCGAAATCGATTCCCTCATAAGAGGAAAACCACACGGCATCCAACCGGATATGATTGAAAGGATTCTTGAAGACTCGATTAGGAACGTTTTTGCCGAAGCAATTGAGACAGGACTCTACCTGAAGGCGGAGGAGGACTACCTTAGAAAAACCTTCGTTTTGCAGGACGTTTGTGACATACAGAAGCTGTCCGAGGTTAGACGCAGCTTCAGATTCTTCCAAGGCAAATTCTTTGCTTTCCTATCACCCGAGTATATTAGGGCAAAACGAGCTTTATTCAGATTCTTGCGTATTCGCCTAAAGGCCAAATCTCCCAAAATTTTGGAAGACCTCGAAAGGCTTGAAGAGTTCCTATCTAAGAAAAAGGAGTTTACAAAGGATACCAGATACAAGGAGGCTTTTGGCAACCTTTTCAAGGGTATCGATACAGATTGGGACAAACTTAGAGAAATTGCCATATGGGCTACTAATCTATGCGAGTCGACTAAATCAAGTGACTCGGCAAAAGAACTTGCAAGACTACCTCAGGATGTTCAAGACCGCTGGGCAAGCAGATATGAACTTGAACAAATCCTAATTTTAATAGACAAGGAAGTTGAATCTTGTATAAATGCACTCGAATATATAAATCACAACCGAGAGGAACTCAGCTTGGAGACCACTCCCCTTGAAGCTCTGTTGTCGAAACTCAGCGACATAGGAACCATGCTAACATCGATTTACGAGTCGGTCTCTCCCTTGATCCGAACTACCGAGACTATGCTGACCGAGGTTGCGGAGGCAATCACGTTTAGCAAGGCCGCCGCAAGACTACGTAAAGAAGTTGACAGCTCCAAAGAATTCAAATTGCTATTAGGCCCGCATTTCAGAGGAGTAAATACAGATGTCGGCGGCATTAGCGAGACAGCGGATTGGTTTCATAGTATCAAGCAATTGAACTTACCTTGCGAACTTGTCAAAAAAATCGTAACCACAGATGCCCGTACTCTGATCACGTCAATCCAAAAATATACCCAACAGTGGAAGCCTGATTTAGAACTAATAGAATCCAGTTTAGAAAGCCTTGGCAAATTTGGAGAAGTAAACATTATTCGTTTTCTCGGGATCTCAATTGATGAATGTCTAATCGGCGAAATTGATCACAAAATCGAACAAGTACTCACAAACATAGATCATTTGACACAATGGGCAGATTATTGTCGCCTTGCCCACAGGGGTAGGGAAATGGGGCTTGATACTTTGATTGATTTGGTGGAAAAGGGAGAATTAGCAGCAGATCAAGCTGTCGATACATATCTGTACACCATCTATTATGGCCTTGCAAAGAAATTGTTGAGAGAGAATCCAATACTCTCAACTTTTTCCCGAGCGGAGTACGAGTTGAAAAGGGAGAGATTCGCCGAATTGGATAAGAAGATACTCAAACTTTTCCAGCAGCGAATCGCCTATAACGCAAGCAGAAAGCCAGTACCAGAAGGGACCAGAGGAAGCCGAGTTAGAGACTTGACCGAGATGTGGCTACTCAAAAGGGAGTTCAACAAGGAAAAAAGACACCCGGCAATTCGTCGTTTGTTAAAATGCGCTGGAGATGCAATAAAGACATTAAAGCCGGTCTTTATGATGAGTCCCATGTCAGTAGCGCAGTTCTTAGAGCGGGGCAAGTACACTTTTGATGTGGTCATTATGGACGAGGCTTCTCAAATTCAGCCCCATGATGCATTAGGGGCAATTGCACGTGCTGAACAAATGATCATCGTTGGTGATTCAAAGCAACTTCCCCCGACGACATTTTTTCAAGTGGAGATGAGTAATCCTGAAGATGATGACCAGGAAGAAACCATTTTTAATGAACTCGATGCCAGCACTTCAATCCTCGACATTTGCAAAAGTACTAACTATCCTGCCAGACGTCTTAAATGGCACTATCGCAGCGAGCACGAGAGCCTTATTGCATTTTCCAATCTACAATGGTATGGTAACGAACTCATTTTGTTTCCGTCATCCGGTTCATCTCCACACAAACTTGGCATTCAGTTTCACTTTATAGAGGACGCAACTTACACAACAGGCAGAAATATAGTAGAGGCTCGTTATGTTGCCCAGAAGATAATCCAACATTCAAGAAAATCTCCGGAACTCAGTCTCGGGGTTGGGACGTTCAACCTCAAGCAAAGAGAGTTGATCGAGGATTGCTTAGCACAGTTGCTGAAAGAGGACCCGACGGCGGAATCCTCAATAAACAAACTCGACAAGGCGCATGAAGGCACCGAGCCTTTATTTATCAAGAATCTTGAAAATCTTCAGGGTGACGAGCGGGACGTGATTTTCATCTCCTATACTTTTGGCCCCGACAAAGAAACGGGGCAAGTTTACCAACGTTTTGGGCCTATCAATAGCGCAAACGGCCCTCGCAGATTAAACGTCCTTTTTACACGTGCAAAGAAAAGGATGGAAGTCTTCTCCTCTTTAAAACCTGAGGACATACTGGCAGAGCAGGGTAGTGAGGGCCGAGTTACCTTGAAAAGGTTCTTGGAATATACGATGACGGGAAAGCTACCAGATTATGGCATCGAGACAAATCGACCTCCTGGTTCAGATTTTGAAATTGCGGTGGGAAGAGCATTAGTGAAACAAGGCTACAAGATCCAACCACAAGTGGGTGTCGCAGGCTATTTTGTCGATATTGGTGTCCGTCATCCTCTCCATCCAAATGAATACATTCTTGGAATAGAGTGTGATGGCGCAACATACCACTCGTCAGCAATTGCACGTGATAGAGACAGACTCAGAGAAGAAGTACTTAGACGCCGCGGTTGGCAGATTTACAGGATTTGGTCCACTGACTGGTTCAAAAACCGAACCGTTGAAATTAACCGACTTAACAAGAGGCTTCAGCAACTTGTCGAAGAAGACAAACACGTAATAAGAGAGGTTGAAGAGCTATTGGATGTCAAACCCTCGCTTGTGCCAAAGACTGAAACACGTCTGTCTGATAAGGAACTGAGATCACGAATCACGACTTTTTGCTTGGAGAATATCCCGCGTTTCGAGGAGATGCAACGAATGGACGGTTTCTTGAATGTTGAACTGCTTGACATCTTGGTTACATATCGACCAAGAAATATGTCTGACTTTCGCGCATATGTCCGAACTGACATACGTGCAAATCTGAATAACGATGATGTCCAGTACATATATGACATCTTTGACATTATTGAGCAGGCTGGATGAAACATTACCAGGATTTTTTGTTTGTCTGTTACGGGGGATCCGGTTACTAAGAGTAGATGGGATTGAGGTTTGGACGCCGCTGAGCATAAAATACCGTCAGAAATTGAAAAACTCAAAGCAGTCGCTGAGCAAGGCGATCCTCATGCTCAATTTCGTCTTGGCTGGGATTATTACATAGGCAATGGAGTTGCTCGTGACAAGATGGAGGCTGTTAAGTGGTACACTGCAGCTGCTGACCAAGGGTTGCGCAAAGCCCAAGAGATTCTTGACATCCTTGAAGCGAATAAAATGCCTGAGTCGGAAGAGGGCTTTATGGACACTGAAGAAAACGAGTTCCGGACTTCGGCATTTAGGAGTAGAAAATGGAAAGCTCTTGCAGCCTTCGTGGTTCTGTGCGCATCTCTTGGGCTTCTTCTGTATTATATTGGTGGCAACATTCAGTGGATCCGTAGAGAGGCTAAGATAGAAACTCGTAGTATGCAATCTGATCTTAATGTAGTCGACGTTGAAAAGGGCACCAAAGTTCAAACAGAGTCTACAGGAGCGCTTTTGACAGAAACACAACCTGGTGACGAGGAAATAATGATAGAACTTAACGAAGCTTCTACAAAGACGGTCGAGAATGACCAAGAGATAAAGCTTGCTGATAAGAAGCCGTTAATTGAACCGGCCAAATCCGAAGAAGATACTGACACCGGCATAATGGAGCGTCTGGCAATTTTTGCTGAAAAATGGCTGGTTGATGACTTTGAACCAAACAAGGTCACTGAACAAGAAGCTGGACAAACCAAAAAACAAGATTAGCATTGTAAGCATGACTATTAAAATCATGAAGCAGATTGATGAAGTAATCGATGCCCACGGCGGCTAGCCGAAAAAATAGTAGAGGAGCTATACAAATGTCTGAGGAGATAAGAGAGAAGTTAGAATTTAGAAGTAAGAATTGAGAATGTAGAAATGTGGGAAAAACCATCCCCAAGCTTCGCTTGAGGCTGCCACCGGGCGATTTGTATGTGGGGCTTGCAGCCGGAGAGATTCAGGGGGATTTGGGAGAAATTTAATAAAAGATTACGAGAGAGCAAGGTATAGAGTGGAGTGGGCCCCTTTATCCCCTCCATTTCAATTTAATATTTTTTATCCCTTGGGGATAAATTGATTATGGATTATTGATTATTCAGGGAGGACCCGCTTAATAAATTAAGGGGCTAAATATTAAGGGCAAAACACGCTCCGGCAAATGTGCAAGAGATTCTTTCATAAGCTGTATTATGGGCCAATAAAGCCGGACAGTCGCTACGTTCTTTTTGTCAAACGCACGTCCGGTCAGTCAGAGCTGTGGCGCATCCCCGCTGAAGGAGGAAGACCTCAGAAGCTGCTGGAAATGAAGGGGCTAATGGACATAAGTGTTCATCCCGATGGGCGACGTATCCCCCTCACCCGCCCCGAATCCGGTGGCGACGGTGAAGTCTGGGTCATGGAGAATTTCCTGCCGGAGACTACGAACGGCGAGTGAGGTCGGTAACAAGCGGGGGCGGGACGACTCAGTCGTTGCCGCCCCCTTTGCTCTAACGGCGTTCTCGTGATGGTCGGTTGGCCGCGAAATCTACGAATCGTACCTGATATGGTAAAAGAGCCGCATAGAACGAATCCGGGGCGCCGGGCTGTTAAAAGCACAAAACATCCCCAAAAAAAACGGCAAATTCTGAAAAAAATTGCTTGCAAAATTCGGCGTTTCGATTATAATCGGAATGATATAAAGAGTTCTTTTCTTCTCTATATCTTGGTTTTGGTGAGACGGTAGATTCTTTATAAGTTCGCAGTATATACTCTACATGAGAAACTGTCTCACAAAGGCTGGAGTTTCTCCCTCCAGCCTTTTTTATTTATCGCGCATGCCCGCTTCGTCTGTTATTAATCAACCGTGACGCCCGACCTTTCCCGCTATGTAAAATTTAACTTGATTGACTTTTTTCTATCTGGTAACATATTAAGATTGTGAAGATAAAAGTCATTGTATTTCTATTACGTTCGAGCCGCTTCGATAATGCCTGACTCACAAAAAAGTGGCGCACCTCAAGACAGAAAGGGTGATATTATGCACAAATCGAGAGGATTTACATTGATAGAGCTTCTGGTTGTAATCGCCATTATCGCGCTGCTGATGTCGATACTGATGCCCGCGCTGGCGAGGGTAAAGCAGCAGGCAAAAACAATAGCCTGCCGGGCGAACCTGAAACAATGGAACCTCTACTTTACGATGTACACCGAAGACTACGAGGGCAAGTTCCAGGCCGGCGTCGGCAGCGGTCACACGTATCATTGGATGAATGCGCTGAGGCCGTATTATAAAAACGACCATAAAATCCGCTTATGCCCTACCGCCACAAAATCCCTGGTTGATGAGAACGGCAATCAATCACCCCAGTTTAATGTGTTCTCCGCCTGGGGAAGATTCTTCGGCGAAGGCTATGCTCCGGAAGGTGACTGGGGCAGCTACGGCATAAACGGCTGGGTGGAAAACCCGCCGCCAAGTTACACTACCGTTTATGAAGATTTCGAGACTGTGTATAACTGGAGAACCCCTAATGTCAACGGCGCCGGATACGTCCCCCTGTTTATGGATGCCCTGCGGTTCAATGTCTTCCCAAGAGATACCGATAGCCCACCCGAAACACAGGATATGGCCTGGCAGAGTATGCAGCATATGAGACGTATCTGCCTGAATCGGCACGATGGCTTCATAAACATGGCTTTTCTGGACTGGTCGGTGAGAAAGACCGGGCTTAAAGAGTTGTGGACATTAAAATGGCACCGCGCATATAACCAGGCAGGCCCATACACCACGGCCGGGGGCGTCACCTCAGGCGACTGGCCGATATGGATGAGAAGCTTTAAAGACTACTAAAAAATAAAAGAACGAATCAAACAAAAGGGGCCTATACCGAATCAATCAGTATAGGCCCCGAATTTATACAAATCACTATCTCAAGCACACAATTAATTGCTGCCTGCAACTTAACGGCTCCTGGGGTTACTGAGCATACAAACGAATATCATCGAAGTACATCATACCCGAACCGCCGGCCACCGGATTATTTCTGTTACCAAGGCCGAGAGTAATCAAATTGACAAAAGGAAGGTTCACGCCGAACACCTGCAGGTCGATATTCCATTCTGTCTATTCATTTGTTTGTGCTACACCAGGATTATCATTATTGAACCCGGCGGTGCCGCTGAGCCCCGACGTGTCCTAACTACAATCCTGCTACGGAGTAGATCCTTCCACGAAGTACATCGGTTGCAAACCCAGGCCGGCCCACGGGAAAGAGCCAATGCCTGCGAACCAACCCAATGCACCGTTGTCGTAGTCGATGGCGAGCACCGAAAATCCGACGCTGTCACCAGCATTCGGCGGGAACACGTCGGCTGCGAAGTCACCCTGCATCGCGGACCACGGAATCCGTATTTCCACTGTCCAATCCTGTGTGGCCGGATCGACCGAGCCGGCATAGTCGGACTGTGGCATGATGTCCTTAGATATCCAGGCGCCGAAGTCGCTCTTGGCGAAAGGACTTCCGTTTCCTCCATCCGGCGCTATTGTGGGGATATACATGTATGACGACATTACCTCATCAACTGTCTGACCAAAGACAAACTGAAGCGTATCCGAACTGTTGGGATATGGTCCCGCGAAGCTGTAGTTATCGTCCTGAGCGGACACCGCCGCGTAGAAGTATGTGTCGTCCCACATGAAATAGTACGTGGCGTTGAAGTCGTCCAGGGAGGTATCGGTGGCCTGGTCATGAAGCTGGCCCTCATGGGTGATACCCTCGAAATAAGGATCTGGGCCGGTGCGAGTCTCGGCGTTAAGTACCAGCGCCTGTGCTCCGGCGTATTCCTCTGCGGAGACCTGCCCGTCGATGGTTATCTGCTGAGCTTCGGCGAGTTTGACACTGTTCACAGGCCAGGTGAACTCCTGTTCGGTTACGGGCTCAGAAGCTACTACGGTCAAGAAGACATCATCGACGTATATCATCTTGCCAACCGGCGTTTTGGAGAATAACTGCACCTGAATGGTGGTCCGTTCATTGGGTTCGTACACGGTTTGAAGGGTGTACTCGAACGGGGTCCAGGCATCCGTGACAGGAGTTGTCAGAGACGCCGTGAGGTTCTCGACTTGCCCATCATGCTCTTTTATGCGGAGCCAAAGAACCGAATTCTCATCCCACGAATCGGCGGGGACATAATACGTGCCCCGCAGCGTGAGGGCCGCGCCTTTCGGGATCCGGTCCCACTCCTCGACAGTCTGGGTGAGAGCATGGAACGTGTCGGAGCCCAGACCTTCGATACCGAGAGATGTTTCGCCCGAGACCTTCTGATCGGTCGCGAGGGAAAATGCGCTGATATCTCCGGCGCCTTGCTTTACCCACGGCTCCAGTGACCCGGCAAAACCGTTATTCCTGATGTATTCGCCATACAATCTGATCCAGTCAATGTCTACCATGACGAGATTGTCATAGTGGCCGAAATCGAAGCGGAAGTTATTGATCCAACCTTCCCAGAAAGAGCCGGTATTTATATATTCGACAAACCACTCGCCAATCACGGGAACACTCCACGGTCGTGAACCGTGTCCGCCTTCGACGGGGAACCAGAACGCAGCGTGCTGCGTCTTCTGCCGGTCGGCCTCGTCGCCGGTCCATTTCATTCGAACGGCCACGCCGTCGACGTTCTCGGCGTAGTAAGGCCCGGTGGGAGAGAAGAAGTACGGATCAATCGTGCCTCCGGGCAAGTCCAGCAACAAGCTTCCATCGTTTACATCAAAATAGGTGATACGTTCGGCACTGATATTCCACCATCTCTCGGTGTCACCCGGCGTATCGAATTCCCAATGGGAGTTAACATAGCGCCAGTTATCGTCTCTGACATTAATGATCGGCTCAGTCCAGCTTACGAATACATCATCAAAATAGAACACTTTGCCGGAGGGCAGCTTCGAATACAACTGCACTTGAAGGTCGGTTCGCTCTTCAGGGGTATATGCCAGCTCCAGCGAACTGGCGCACTGGAACCACTCGTCAAAGACTGTGACCTCGACAGGAGGACTCAGCCTCTCATCAGTGCCGTTGAACTCGCGGACGCGGAACCACAGCGAGGCGCTCGGGTCCCAGGAATCGGCGGGGATATTCACCGCAGCGTGTACGGTCGCAACGTACCCATTGTCCATTTCCAGGCCGCCTTTGACAGGTTGAGTCAATGCGATGTACTCCCCTGTACCGGTACACTTGACGGCATAGGAAAGAGAGTTTACCGTCTCCCACTCCTGATCGTTAAAGTCGACCTGATTGCCGATGACGTCCCAGCCCAGCAGGCCGCCCCACTCGAATGTCTCGTTGGTCAGATAGAGATTCTCTAAACGAATCCAGTCGAATTCCACCGTTCGATCCTGTCCAATTCCATCGGCCAAATCGAAACGAATTTGATTGATAGTCCCGGTCCACTGTGCTTCACCCAGAAGGTCGACAAAAACCACCTGCCAATCATTGGAGTCACTCACTGAATATGCTGTGCTTTTTGCGTCGGGATTGAACCAGAAGAAGCTCTTGCCTCCGGCCGTGCTTGCATCCTCTGACCAGCGCATGCGCGCAAGAACGCCGGTGACGTCATTGGCATCCAGCGCCGGTGCGGGTCTGAAATTGACATATGGGTCGGTTATGTTGGCTGCAATTGTCGCGGTCATCACCCCGTCCTTAGCCGCCAGGTCAGCAATTTTTCCATTTGGCATCCAACCCTCCGTGTCGCCATCTGTGTTGAATTCGGTACTCAACGCCATGGGTGACAGTACCAGAATAAGGGTACATGCGAGTAGTGAAGCGAATCGTTTCATTTTCCTAACCTCCATCAATGTAGTTGCCCCCAAGAACTAACAATGGTTATTGTTAGAGATAATCGGGGCCTATACCGAATGAACCGGTACAGGCCCTGAATTTATACAAATCTACTACATACTTTTACTTAACAGCCAAATCCCCGCTTACGGTGTCAGCGAATACAGTCGAATATCATCGAAGTACATCATACCTGAGCCGCCAGCTACGGGATTGTTCCTGTCACCAAGTCCAAGGGTAATCGAATTAACATTGGCAAGGTTTACGCCCTGGTCTGCAAAGCGCATCAGGTCGATATCCCATTGAGTCCAGCCAGTTTTCAGGGCGGCATCAGGATCATCATTGTTGACTACTGCGCTGCCGTTGAGAGCGACATACAAATTCTCAGCAACGTTACCCGCACTGCCCCGGAACCAGATTGTCAACGTATTGACACCATTCACGGTCCAGTCACGCGTAGAGGTCAATGTCAGGGTCGCCTCGGATTTCCCTACTGCGTTGTCGTATGACATCGGCATCGACTGCAAACCGCTGTGGACGATGGTCTGTTCGGCAAAGGGAGGATCAAGGTTACCAACAACAGAACCGTTCGTTTCTGGGTTGTCGAATCCGT
>CAZZAX010000161.1:0-12764 GCA_964653075.1 uncultured Pirellulales bacterium | reverse complement strand
CAGCCTTAGCTGGTCGCACTACTTAATCCGATAAGAATAAAAAAATCTTTTTTTTTATTCAAATATTTGAGGTTTAATGCTTCCATCAACTCTCAAATTTGATATTTGTGGTGTCATTTTGGATACATAATGTCCCCTGAAAATCTGAGAGTTTTCAGCTCTTGAAAGAGCTGACTTTTCGAGGAATACTGAAATTTTTTTACAGCCCGATGTTCATGTACAATGTTCTTGTTCATAGGAATTTACTGTTGACAAATTTGTCTTAAACGGGCACTTTTCCTGGCTGATACCGTGTGGAAAATCCAAGCCCAATGGTAGAAAACAAATATCTTTGAAGTTCTTTCCTATGAATAATATGGCTGATTGTCTTGAACTTTGCTGTGTCCTCGTTTAGACTTTGTTAGAAAACAGAGAATGCTTTGAACCAATTATGTTCGAAAGGAAACACGCTATGAAAAGACGTGAATTTCTAAGAACCTGTGTGACAGGGGTAACAGTTAGTGCTAGTGCTGCTTCATTACCCCTCCTGTCACACGGCACATGCCAGTATCGAAGAAGGAAAGCGAAACATTGATCCTGACAAGCTCTCCAAAACCGCATACCAGCACTTTATCCCCGGCAAGCTGACATGTTGTGAGTCGATCCTAATGGCCGGTTGTGAAGCGTTAGGCGTCAAGAGTGACCTAGTTCCTGATATCGCATTGGGTTTAGCTGGAGGTATTGGCCTGCAAGGAAAAACCTGCGGTGTTCTTAGCGGGTGCGCTATGGTGCTCTCCCTTGCGATAGCACAAAAGGAGAGTGGGTATTCTAAGAAGAAGATGTCAACTCTTCAGGCCGTTGCTCGGATCTATAGGGCATTCAAAGAAGAGTTAGGAGACACAGAATGCCGGCCTCTTTGTGGGCAGGATTTGACTACACCGGTGGGCAGAAAGAAGCTGCAGGAGAGTGTTAAAGAGCAGACCTGCGCCAGATTTGTTCAAATCGGATCAGAACTACTAGCGGCAAAGTTATTGAAGCTTTGATATCTTCCAACTTTGATACCTTTCTGCACATCGCACATGTGTGGAACAACCATTGGCAAGCCAGGAGTTCGGCGATCCATAGTTTCTGGGTAAGGCGAGCAGGTTAAACTATCGTGAATGTGCAGTAAACTTGAGTTACAAGCAAGGTGAAAAAAATCAGTGACGGCGACTATTCAGTTTCTATTATTCTAAGTCACTCGTTCCCTTGCTCTTCCATGCAGGGATGATCCTCGACAACACCGTGACATTCTCTTATCTGTTCTGGTGTACATTCTTCCGGTGTTGTTTTCAGATTTTCTGGTTTATCACATTGCTTTTTTGGATCGCACATAATTAACTCCTTAGAGCTTAATGGATTCTTGGTTATTTCAACACAGGGATTACGACACATTAGCCAACGTGCCCTACTCTTTTCTATGTAAAGTATTGTTGGCAGAAAATAAAGAAAATCAACTTCATTGGTCATCCTCTGCATTAAAATATTTGCTGTAAAACACCGACTTTAATACGGCTGGGATACCTTTTAGATCGATACACCCGATTGGTAACTTTGATGAAATCACCTTCATCCGCTTCAAAAATATTCGGCACATATTTTTGTGGATTGCGATCGATAAATGGGAACCACGTGCTTTGTACATGTATCATAATCCGATGCCCTCGCTTAAACGTGTGCAAAACATCCCACAATTCAAATGAAATCTTGGCAATCTCATTGGATTTGAAGGGCTTGGGCATCTTATAACTTTCACGGAAACGTCCACGAAACGCTTCAGTTCGAATCAAGGTTTGTTGAGCAGATTTTTCCTCCAAATCGTCAGGATAGACATCAATCAACTTTACAATCCAATCCGAATCCGTTCCAGTAGTTGAAACAAAGAGATTGGCCTGGATGGTCCCCGCTAACGTGACGTCCTCTTCAAGAACGTCTGTTTGATACACCAATACATCCGGCCTCCGAGATGCAAATCGCTGGTCTTCTGAATAAAACGTGTTATTGATCCACCTTGAATTATCTCTTGTATGAGGAACCGGTTTGTTTGGATCGCTAATATAGGAATCGTAAGCGTCATAGTCTTCATCGGGTTTATCACAAGATAACTTGCCGTCTTTGTGGAAATAGAAACTTGTCTTCTCGGCGGATGCCGGTGGCCATTGGTCAAATCGTCGCCAGCGGTTGGCTCCGGTTTCAAATATCAAGGCTTCCGGCAGGTTCAATTCACTTTCTTCATCTTTCAAAAAGTGCTTGAAAAAATGCAGATCAACGTTCTTTTGATAGTATTCAGAGGTAGCAAAACCAAAATCTGTATCTCCCAGCTCACTGCCTTTACTACCGAGCCAACCTCCGTGATACCAGGGCCCCATGACCAATATATTAAATGTATCGGGATTCTGTTTCTCAATCATTTTGTACGTATTCAAGGGTCCGAACAAATCTTCACGGTCGTACCAACCACCGACAACCATTACAGCAGCTTTGATATTCTTCAGATGAGGAAGGATATTACGTTTTTGCCAGAACTTGTCGTAATTAGTGTGGCGTGTAACAGAATTCCAGAATTTGGATTTCTTTTTGAAATATGATTTATTCACATTTTTCAATGGTCCCACATCCATGAAGAATTTGTACGCGTCTGTCGTTTCAATCTCATAGATAGGATCTGACCGTTCATCAATAAGCCCTTTACGTTTTTGTCGCACATTATTTAGAAATCCAAACCAATGATTTAACAGAAAGGCACCGTGATGGTAAACATCATCCCAATAAAAATCAGAAACTGGCGCTTGAGGAGAGACCGCTTTTAAGGCGGAGTGGGAGTTTATAGAGCCGGCGGATGTGTAAAATCCGGGATAAGAGATTCCCCATTGACCGACTTTAGCGTTATGGTTGGGGACGTGTTCTAAAAGCCACTCAATAGTATCATAAGTATCCGTACTCTCATCCGTATCAGAATTGCTCTTCTTATCTGCAACATGCGGAGTCATATGAACAAACTCACCTTCCGACATAAAACGGCCGCGCACGTCTTGATAAACAAAGATAAATCCCTCTTTCTCGAATTCTTTATGAGGACCGATCTGTCTTCTGTATTGGTCGGGCCCATAAGGACTAATGCTATAGGGAGTGCGTAACAACAGTATCGGATATTCTTTCGAGGTCTCATTCGGTGTGTAGATAGCAGTAAAGAGTTTTACGCCGTCACGCACTGGGAGTCGTTTTTCATATTTCGTGTAATTTTCACGTATATAGTCCGCTCGTTCATCCCATTCATCGGCTTGAATAAATCCCACTTGTAAAACAAAGAAGAAGTATAAGGAAAAGAAAACCATACGTTTTTTCATCATTCAGTCCTCCATTTTTTAGGGTTTAATCTTGAACGCCAATTTCATTCCATACCTCCATATTCGTTGTACTATGATACCAAATTTTCCTTAATCACACAAGTTCTCACGCCACATTCATCTATACCGTTTGCTTAATCCGATATAACACTTAAAATTGTCAAAAAATATTTGTATTTTTGCAAAAGAATTACATTTAACATCAATCTCCACTTGTTATCCGAAGGCCATGTTGGCCTCGGGTTATGGATTACCCGTGCCGGGCGAGCCGCCTACGTTGTTGCTGGCCCGCCAGTTTGAGGCATAACTTAAGGAGCCATCGCCTTGTTCGACCAACACCGACGCCAGCGGCACCAGAGAGTGGCCCTGCCCGTCGGCGAGAGGTGGCCAGCTATCACCATCATCGTATTCGAACTCCGCGATCGTACCGTTCCAGTAATCGACTAATGCCACGCGTTCACCCCCATTGGAAAGTCTACCCGAGTATTCCCCGGCAATGATAGGAGAAAGGGCTTGACCATAGCGCGACTCGAAGGCCGATTTGTTGCTGACAATAAGAACAAACTGTCCCGGCCCGACGTGGGTGACAGCACTGTCTTTAAAGTCGAATACGATTCCATCGACAAAAGAGACGTGTGTTAAAGCGATGGTGCTGTTGCCGATGTTTTTCATCTCGATGAACTCATAGTCATCGTTGTCTGAGCCGTCCGGCGGATCCGCCGGATTATACATCAGCTCTGTAATACGTAGATCGGCCACCGCACCCTGCAACACCGGTTCACCAGCTACGAACTGTACCGGCTCTGACCAGTGACTCCAACGGCCGGTATTGTCCTTCATCCGGCATCGGACGCGATAGCTTCGACCGGGACTGAGAACACCGGCGGGAATGCCCACGGAGGTCTCTTGATGATCGGTTATCTCTTTGCTTTCCCAGATGGCTTCAACTTCGTATTTGCCGGGGCCTCGATCGGATAGTGGAGTCGTATCCTCTTGTGAATCGGCGAAGACTTCACCAATACGCCATTTCATCGCTGCGAATGTATGACTGCCCTGCGGATCGCTGAATGGGCTTGTCTTAAACGTCAGCTCGTTGATCGGATAATCCACGGGACATGTCGATGTGACTATTGGCGTATGGGGAATATCGTTGTCGGAGGCTATTGAAACGATCCTATTGTAGCTCCATCCCCCGGCGCTGACGAAGTCTCTCATCCGCTGGACCATACCGGTAAAATCACCGGTAGGAGAACTCTGGTAGTAGGTACCGGGGTGCGCGGTTCGGGGATGATGATCCCACATGGCCCGGTCAGCATCGACAAAAGACGGACCACCGGTTGGATCCGAAATAAGGGCGGCGCATTCATCTATAAGCTGAACACACTGGTCGCCATTGAGAAGGAGATCGCTCAAGCCACGAACCCGGTTCTGGAAGGCAATGATACAATCTGGAAACCGGTGGTACGTCGCCGGATTCGTTACGCGGTGGCCCTGGAAGAGACGTGAATCCAACACCTGTTTCCAATATTCATCATCATGCGTGTATATGTCCGTATCCCAGGTGTGATCGAAATCCCAGGGGAGTATCCACCAGCGATCGGTTTCGGGATTGTGGTAGTAAAAGCAGTTCCAACGGTCCGTCAGGTCATAGTGATGGACGGTGTCACAGATTGCCCGGTAGCTGTAGTAGACCTCCAGGTTGGTGTTACGCTGCCACCACTGTCGATCGGAAGGATACTTCCGATATGCTTCGCAAAACGCGATGACATCACTATGGTCGGTGACCTGGGTGGGCCCCTGGTTGTTCTTGTTGCCGCTGCTGCCGCTACAGGCGAAGTACATCTTGTAAAGGTTTCCGTCCGGCAGACCGTTCACTTTGAGAAAGCGGCCATCGGGTTGTTCTATGGCCAAATATAAACCCCAGAAGTCGCCCTCATACTGGTCGTTGGGGTTGGCCTCCTGAAGGCCATCAATCACCCGGAAGTGCAGCCAATTCATATTGGATACGGGCACGGATGCCATGGCGAACAGTCTTGACGTGACTGCTTCGTACATGCCGTGCTCACCACGGTTGCGCGTATTAGCAAACTGGAAGCAGGCCGAGAAGTTCAGCTTGTCCCATTTCTCCTTGTACTTCCTGCCATAGTTGTCGCGAGCCTGAAAGTAGTGGCCACGGTTGAAATCGAACTTCCAGCGGTTTTTGCCGAACTCATACGTTGCCCAGCCCCCCCGCGCGCGATAGCGGATATGGTCATAGACCTCACCATCGTAAACGAGTGTGCCGGTCCATTTGTAGAGGCTTGCTTCGGGATTGCACCTCGCATCGGGAATAGGTACAAACTGACACTCGTGGACGTCCTCAGCCCTGCTGATTAAGTGGTACACTGGCAGGCTACACATGACCTCAGTGCCGTATTCGACCACAGACCTACCCGAACGAACGGCACATTTCCATGCAGGAACACCGTCGTAAACAAAGTAGGCAAAGTTCGGCTGTGGATCATCGGCATACGGCACGAGAAGGCTGCTGCCCAGGCTGTCCGTCACCTTGATGCAGTAGCGGACAAGGCGACGATGGATCTGCAATGATCCCGGAAGCTGCACCGTATAGATGCTGTCACCTGTGTTTAGATCGCCCTTGATTCCATCATCGTGCATGTCAACGGCGATCCATCTTTCGTAGTGTCGCGTGTGCTCGCGGCTGAAATAATTGCCGGGATTCACCAACTGGTACAGCAAAGTGACGCTGTTCACTCCGTCGGAATCTGTAACCTTCGCCGTGACGGTCATAATGTCGCCGGACCTTGGTTGTTTGGGCGAGTGTCTCACCTGCCTGATGTGAGGCGGGATGTTGTCGGCGAAGACACCGCTGTTCTCGTCCGCCGGCGTTGGGGCGGCAGAGCGCCAACTGCCCGCAAGATCATTATCGAACAGCGGATTTATCAACTGCATTGAGTACCCGGTGCCGGGTAGGTCTTCGGGCACCGAATCGCCGACCGTGGGCCAGGGAAAGCCAAGCTGATAATCAACCTCATCCATCACTGTGTCGTCGGCATTACAGAGAACAATCCGCTCGCCATCGTTGTTCAGTTTACCCCCATAAGCTCCGAATACGGTATGCCTGGGCAGGGGGAAAGCCCTCGAATCCCATTTGGCGTAGATATTGCTCGGGCTCTGACAAACGATAACGTAGCCGTTTGAAGGCAGAGTTACGCCTTCGTCGAAAGTATAGAAGATGCCATCGCTAAAATGCCAGCCGGACAAATCAACAGCCTGCCCGCTGGTATTGTGCAGCTCCACGTATTCCACCAGCTCCGTCTTCACATCCGGATCCGAATGGATCTCATTGATTACGACTTCTGCGCTGCATGCCTCACAGAACAACAGTCCTACAAGCATCGTCAGGGCCGGGAATACAAGAGTGTATCGGCTAATATGTTTGGCCTCGGACATGGCTTTATTGTCAGTCCTCACGGGTATTTTGACAGTGTCGTGCAACACACCCGACACCAAATCCCCTGGTCTTTAGTCCCAATCTATATTAACTGAAATTTCCCGAGTAGACTCTTAAACAACATAATTTTCTCATTACAACGTCAATTATCTTATCAAAATTACCTTGAAAAATCAAGAATTCTTGCTCTGTAGAAGCGTTGACCATATGATTTGCTATTCCAGTGAAGCTTCATTTCCCTGCGATATACCTCAGAGACCTGGTGGATTTTTAAAGATTAAAATTACCGACTGTGTTGGTAACTTTTACTTGAGAATTGATCTTTCAAAACGATTAAGACAGACTGTGGAATATACAATTTTCTCACCGTCTACTTAATCCGATGTTACATATAAAATTCCAAAAAAATATTTACTTTTTGGTCAAAATCTAAGTTTTGGTGTTTCTATCAATCACCAGATTTGGCATTTGTGGTGTCATTTTGGTGACAAGATGTCACCTTAAAATTTGGGTGTTTTGCAGCTTTTCTCAGCATTAAAACGGTGGGCGGCAACCATTTGTGTTACATCCTTTTTATAATACTTGCCGATGGGGATTTCTGTCTCGCCCATCCATATTTTGTTTCGCTCAATCCTGTCAATTTTATCTATAGCAACGATAAAAGATTTATGAACCCGAAGAAAGGCGCTCTTGGGTAGACTTTCTTCAACGGTTTTCATTGTCTCCCATACCGTTATCATCTCATCATCCGTATATACCTCTACGGAATTTCCGTAGCCTTTGACATATCTGATCGCAGCGTACTTAACTTTGTGTTCGATCTTGTTGGACCAAAGAAAAATAAATTCGTCTTTCTGATATGCATCACTGCGTGGTGTGGCTTGCACTCTCCCTGGGCTTTGAACAGTCTCTTGGACTCTATTAACAGCCTTAAGGAATCGTTCGAATGAGATGGGCTTAAGCAAATAATCGACTACAGCGTGCTCATAGCCTTCCAAGGCGTACTCAGAATAAGCTGTCGTCACGATAATCTTTGGAGGGGCGGAGAGGGTTTTTATAAAGTCCATCCCCGTCGTTTCCGGCATCTTCATGTCAAGAAACATCAGATCAACGGAGAATTCATGGAGGCATGCTGTGGCCTCCATTGCATTTCCGCATTGTTTTACAAGCTCCAATGACGGAACTTTATTGATATACTTCTTCAAAACCTTCCGCGCCAGCGGTTCATCATCCACTACTATACATTTTATTTTCTTTACCATAGCTTCAACTCAACTCTATATCGTTTCTCCTCGTCCAGAATTGTCAATCGATGTGCCTTCGGATAGAGAAGCTCCAGTGTCCTTTTAACATTCTTGAGCCCCAACTGATTGCTGTCCTTCTCTCTTCTCTGAACCAAATCACTCTTACTGTTCTCGACGATGAATTCCAATTCACTTTCGCGAATCGTTAATGATACATGAACGTATCCATTTCTTTGTGGCTCCATCATACCATGTTTGAAACTGTTTTCCACGAAGGATATGAACAACATGTGCGCAATCTTTTTTCCACTCGTATCCCCAAGGACGTTGAATCTAATGTCAGCGCTCTCAGTAAACCGTAACTTTTCAAGTCCCAGGTAATTCTCAATGAATTTAACTTCCTCAGCCAGAGGAACCTCTTTCTTTTTTGACGAATCCAGAATATATCGCATCAACTCTGAAAGTGCAATTATCACTTCAGGAACCCGATCCGATTTATCCAGGCTCAGAGCATAGAGGTTATTCAGTGTGTTAAAGAAAAAATGGGGCTGAATCTGTGATTTGAGCAAGGCCAGTTCCGTTTTGACCTGCTTGAACTCAGCCTCCTGGATTAGATAGCGCTGTCTTAATCCCTGAATATAATATTTCAAGCCTGAAGTGATGACAATTAAAACAAAAGCTACCGCGAATCCGTTAATGTGGGAACCGGGATCCCGTTCGATCGTTATAAATACAAATTCGATTAGAAACCCTGACACTGCTACTATCAGAACAATTGAAGCGAAATAGTGAATGTATTTTTTCTTTTCAAAAAAACATTTTTGCGCAAGGAAATGACCATATACCGGAATTGGACCCGGCACAATAACGGCCGTGCAGATTATAAAGGCAATGCGGTGACTTCCCAATATAAAGATGCTTAAGTACAGTGCTGCAAATGCAATGATCCAGAAAAAAGAATGGCGCAGCACCGGATTGTCCCAAACCCTTTTTATTATGAAAGCGCTCATTTCGAAATTATACACCGCTTACTAATCGATTTTATATTTTTTTTGTTTTTTTTGCGTTTTTTTGACGAAAGGCTTTCGAAATGTTTTTGTAACCGTTCGACATGGGAATAGAATCATTCATCAAGTTTTATGGACTCTACCGCTAAGGACGATTGTCACGCCCAAAATAAAACGTTTGCGGATAAAAAAGTGTCACCGATAAAATATAGCATGTAATGTGTTTTCTTTAACAATACGCTATTTAACTGTAACTCAATAGAAAGGAATTAGGATTATGATTAGCAAAAAGTATGACTCTATGAACTTCGCCTTGGGATTATTGATCATTCTGAACATTCAATATTTACTTTTTAATGAAGCTTGTATAGCCAAAGGGTATGCACAGACAAAAAAAGCGAAGTCATTAGAATTGCAGGAAAGGCTAAAAAAATTCTGCAGCCAAATTGAAGAAAAACGCAAGGAGAACAATATTCCAGGATTAGCAATTGCCGTAGTCAAAAGGGATAAAATTGTTCTCAGTAGAGCTTTCGGATTTGCAGACCGGAAGAAAATGATACCCGTCACAGAAGATACCATATTTCCTATCGGATCGAGTACCAAGCCCTTTACATCTACGCTCATTTCCATGCTTGTGACTGAAGGAAAAATGCGATGGGATGATCCTATCATCAAATACCTGCCCGAATTCAAACTCAGAATCAAAAGTGATAACAATAGGGATCAGGTGACGATTCGGGATCTCCTGTCTCATCGTACTGGCTTTTTCCATATCGAACTCACCGGGAAGTCTGTGAACTGGGGTCAAGATCCAAACTGGGGGCCGGAAGATGAGTCACAGCCCTATACCCGGGCATCACTTCTTAAGGCCGCAGTTAAATACGAGCCCATGGCCCGCTTTCGTGAGAAGCATCTTTACAGCAATATCAGCATGCTTGCGGCAGGTGTGGCCTCGGGAATAGCATACGGAACCGACTGGGATTCACTTCTTGAAGAAAAAATGTTCAAGCCCCTCGGAATGAAGAACTCGAGCTCTTCCATAAGCGAAATACTGAACAATCAAAATGTAGCCGTCGGCTATATGAAAAAAGCCGAAGAATTCAAAGTGGCCAGTTTTATCAACATGAATGTTGTCGCTCCCGCAGGCGGGATCAACTCAAGTTTGAAGGACGTATCAAACTGGCTGCGGCTTCTGCTCTGTGAAGGTGTGTATGAAGGAAAACGTCTGATTGAAGAGAAAGAGCTGCGGGAAACCTGGACGAAACATATCGCGGGCGCTGATGTTGGAGGCATTATGCCCGGTGCTGATTACGGCCTCGGCTGGTTTCTAACCAAGCAGCGCGGATACCTTGTGGCAGAGCATGGTGGCAATGCTTTGGGCTTTAGCGCTTATATCGCCTTAATACCTGACAAGGGCGTTGGATACGTGATGCTATCCAATGCCCTGCCAAATTCCATAATGGGCAATAATCTAAGCAATATGGTATGGGATGCCTTAGGCTTGTAACCTTGACAATCCCGCATCTCGATTCCATGAAAAAAATAGCATGTAATGTGTTTTCTTTAACAATACGCTGCTTCACTGTGACGCAATAGTAAGGAATTAGTATACGGAGATGACAAGATGACAAACAAGAACAGCCGAATGAGTATACGGCCTCCATTACTCGTGGGCGTGACGGTGCTGGCTGTCGTCACCTTGGCAGGCGGTACGCGGGCGCAGACCAACGCCAATCCCGGTAACAAAGAGATGGCTTGGCCCGACACGCGAGCCGGGCGCTGGGCGAAGGCATACGTGGAAGCATATAACACTCCCGGAAAGGACTCTCTGCGGCGTTTCGTCAAAGAGCACTTCTCCGATAGCTACCTGAGGGACAATTCCCTGGAAAAGGTGGTTTCCGATCATTTTCAGACTCGCGGCATGCTTAAAAAGCTCGAGGTGCGCTCGGTCATCGCGGAGGGTGACTTCATCGTCGGTGTCATCGCCCCCGCGAAACCCCATGGGTTGGCGGAATTCCGGATTGAGCTTTCACCGAAGCCTCCACATGACATCACCAACCTGAGAATCGGTCCGGTGCCTGAAACGGTTGCCAGGATCATGAATGATTACACCGAATGGCAGGATCTACACGATCTTGTCGAACAGGTACGTCACGACGCAGGAGCACCGGCGATGGCCGCCGCAATCGTGCGCGGTGGGCAGATTGTCGAGAAGGCCGCCTCAGGCGTCCGTCGTTTTGACCAATCGGATCGGGTTCAAATCGGTGATCGATTCCATCTCGGTTCGGTCGCTAAATCCTTTACGGCCACTATGATTGGGAAGCTCGTGGAAGACGGGATACTGCAGTGGAACATGACCATCGGGCAAGTCTTGGACGACATCCCGATGCGAAGCGAGTATCGGAGCGTTACGCTGGAACAATTGCTGCAACATCGTGGGGGTGTACCAGCTATGGCCTCTGCCGAAGAGCTTGCCGAGGGATTCGAGCCGGGGCGACCGCCGGCCGAAGCACGAGCTGCGCTGGTTCGGCAAGTTCTGACTGAGAAGCCCTTCAAACCAGGCGAATACTCCTACTCAAATGCGGGGTACGTCGTCGCCGGATACATGGCTGAGCACGCTGCGAAACAAACCTGGGAGGAGTTGATGCGTAGTCTCGTCTTCGAACCGCTTGAGCTTCGTTCAGCCGGGTTCCGCTGGCCGGCGACCGAAGATAGCCCTAATCAACCGTTGGGCCACGTGGGGACGCCACCGAACCTCAACGTCCAGGATTGTGGCGAAGATCTGTCTGGCGAGGACTACTACGGACCGGCCGGCAGCGTGCACTGTTCCATCGAGGATCTTTCACGTTACGCGGCATTTCATTTACAGGGGCTGCGTGGAATGGACGGAGTGCTCAAGGCCGAAACCGTCCGTCGGCTGCACACTCCTGCACCCGGCGAACACTACATGGGAGGCTGGGTAGTCAATAAAGAAGACGAGGGTGAACGTCGGGACGGACACGAGGGGACCGTAGGCACATTCTTTGCGATGGTTCAACTCTACCCGAACGAGGACTTGGCTGTCGTAGCGGCTGCGAACATCGGCCCTCCCGCCGCGCCGTATCTGAGGAAGATGAAAGATGCCATTCACCGGCGAATGAAGTATAAATCCTACGCGTCCGGCGCCCACTGCGGAGTAGAGTGGCCGGAGACCATCGCCGCGCGCCGAGCGAGAGCCTTTGTAGAAGCGATGAACACCGGCGATGAGGAGTCGATGCGCCGTTTCATGGTTGAGAACTACTCGTCGGCGTCGCTCGAAGAGAAGTCGATTGAAGACAGGATGACAATACCTCTCGGCATCCATGCCCATATGGGCAAGCTGACCGTGAGTTCCGTGACACCGTTGGATGAGCTCAGCGTAGCGTTCGTATGCCAATCCGAAAAAGTGGGGATCTGGCTCAAGTTCACCGTCAAACTCAAGAAAGAGCCGCCGCATTACTGGACCGGGGTGACGGTTCTACCCGCTGCGGCACCTTAGCTGATCGCAAAGAATTGTGGCGACCGGCAAACCCTGGAGGACTCCGGTGAGATGTGGGCAGCTACAAATACTTCATCATCCCCAAAGGTTTACTTGAGCAACCATTTCGTTGGATTACAAATCTAGTCTCTATACAAGCGTGACATCTTGAATTTTATTTTGCGTGGCTTGACAAAA
>CAZZAX010000160.1:0-12767 GCA_964653075.1 uncultured Pirellulales bacterium | reverse complement strand
TTTGGCTCGTTTATCTATGATAATACTTTGTCTCTGAGAATTCAAGTTCCTTATAGAGATTGATGTTGCAGGAAATATTTTGTTTCCGTTTGTCTGAAATCCAGAAAACAGATAAAATGATATGCTATAGGGCGTTCTCATGACCCGGAACGCAGAAAACAAAGTTCTTAGTTGCAGGACAAACGTATTAGGAGGAAATACTTATGGGCAAACCAGACACACAGATTAAACAGGCTATACATTGGGCAGCACATGAGTTGACCATATTGGTTTTATGTTTTGTAATTGGAGAGGCAATATTTAGCGCTGAATGCCTTTCGGGGGAACTGCCGGAATGGACGGGTGCGATTCGGAAAGACCATCCGCGGCTGTTTTTCAATTCAGATACGTGGCCAAAAGTGCGACAGCGTGCGCTCGGACCGGAACGGCAGTGGTACAACTATATAAAGGGACGCGTGGATAGTCTTAATAAACGTGTAGGTAACAAAGATGTGCTTGACACAAAGGAATACGGTCAGGAAGCTGCTTGGGCGGCTTTTGTCTATAGAGTAAGCGAGGAGCAGCAGTATCTCGAACTCTCGAAGAAATGTCTGGATGCGAGCCTGCGGTTTTATGATGAGTGTTTCAACCATAAAAAGAGCGTGAATTGGTACTCGACTTCGCGAGTGCACGCTACATTAGCCTGGGACTGGCTCTATGACTCTTTGTCGGAGGCCGAGCGGCGGGATTACATGTCGAGGCTTGTGCGGGCGATCGACAGGGTCTTGAAAGCCAGGCCTGCCATCTACCGTGAGAATATGAGCGGGTATAGTACCGGATTCTACGGAGTTAAGAATTGTCTGTGGTTCATAGCATGCACAGCATTTGGAACGGCAATAGAAGAGGACAAAGTAAATGAATGGCTTCTTTGGGGGCGAAATGAAAACATCAAGCTCCTGGAACACAGGCGAAAGGCTTGTGGTGATGATGGAGGAGGAGCATCGGCGACGCTGGGATATGTTCTGGGGGCGTACCCGTGGGCGGAACAGAACTTCTTCTATACATGGCTGTCAAGTACCGCCGAAAATATCGCGCCGGATTGGCAGCACAGTGCGTGGCTGGCCAATTACGTAATATGGAACTGGATAGAATCGGATGCCGAACCGTTGGAGTTTGGATACGGTGACCGGCCCCATACGAGAAACACAATACCTACGAGCCGGTTATATACCCATATGGCAAATATTTGTCATTTGTATTCGAGACAACGACCGAAGGAAGCGGCTCTGGCGAGACACGTGCAGCAAATGGTGCCGCGGAAACAATACAGCAGCAGTTGGTTCATTTATCCGTTCCTCCTGACAGGCATAGATAATGCGCCACAACTCTTCGTTCCGGATAGTCTGCCGAAGGCGAGACACTTTGAGAATATGGGACAAATCATCATGCGCAGCGGCACCGGACCCGATGATACGTACTGCATGTTCTCGTGCGGCGGGATACTGGAGCAACACAGGCATTACGACGCCCTGAATTTCGTGATTTACCATAAAGGCTTTTTGGCTCTGGATTCTGGGACGCGGTACAAGGAGTTCGACAACGGTGAACATCTCGCAAATTACTATGCGCAGACCGTGGCGCATAATTGCGTTGTTGTACACCAGGAGGGTGAGCCGCCGGCTAGGTATTGGGGAGGAACGGTCATCGACAATCACGGAGGACAGCACAGGCAGTTAGGTTCGGTGGTCAAGGCATTTGAGACAAACGATCATTATGTTTATGTTGCAGGGGATTCGACGGCATGCTATCGGCACGGATTGGTCAAGATGTCGGGACAACCGGATTTGGAGGAAAAATGCGAGCTGGTGACACGGCAGATTGTATTTCTGATGCCGAATCATTTCGTGATTTTCGACCGGGTTATTTCAACGGATGCAGGTTATCGCAAGGACTGGCTCCTGCATACGGCTTATAAGCCCCGGATACGCGGCAAGACCATTAGGGCGGATCATGGTAAGGGAAGGATGTTATGCAGGACGATGCTGCCGAGAGATGCTGTCTTACGCTCCGTTGGTGGGCCGGGCAGGGAGTTCCGGGCGGCCGGGAAGAACTGGGATATCGTACGGGATGGACTGACCGATGAGAGTCTGGCTCTGATGGGACAGTGGAGAGTAGAAGTCACGCCGGGCAAGGCCAGGCATGGGAACATCTTTTTACATGTCATACAGGTTGGAGGGCAGGGTCTTGAGCAAATGGACCAGGTGAAATTGATAGAAAAAGATGGCAAATGCGGCGTGTCAATTCATTCAGGCAAACAGACATGGGACGTGGTGTTCAGCTCCGACGGACTCTTAGGCGGGCACATCAGCCGCTCAGGTCAGGGTAATAGGATTAGTAGAAATTTGGCTACAGGCGTGCAAAAGCAGGTTGGGATAGCAGCACGGACATATCCTGCAATGACTTACAAGCAGGCTGAATCCAGAATACCGGACCGGGAGCTGCCCGATTTCTGGGTCGGGGAAATGGCCAAGCTCAAGAAGCATCTGGCAGAAGTCCGCAACGGCCGGGTACAAGTAATTGCTAATACACCTGGTGGGCGGCCTGTACACCTGGTTAGATTCGGAAATCGCGAGCAAGTCACACAAAAGGCAAATTACAACTCAGCAATCGGAGGTAAAGATGAGTCGGCATATATGGACAAGGAAGCAAGATACAAACCCGTGATTCTGTTCGTGGGGCCTGTGCACGGACACGAAGTGGAAGCTCTAACGGGATTAACGAATCTCATAAGCATTATGGATACGGGTTACGATCTGCGAAAAAGGCAGCAGGCCCAGCTGCGGGAGCTGGGGAACATGTGTAGGTTATTGATAATACCAGCCGGCAATCCTGATGGGATTGCGCGTCTCCAGCCGCGGGCGCTGCAGGGCATGGGGCTCGATGATGTGCGGTTCTGGGGACAGGGGACATGGAGCGATGATACGTTTTGTGGCTGGCCCCAGAGCAAAAGGCAACACCCGATGGTTGGGCACAACACAGGCTTTCTGGGTTGCTATTTCAACGATGCCGGCATCAATCCCATGCACGATGAGTTTTTCGAGCCGATGGGGCCGGAAGCTCCGGCTATACTTAACGTAGCGAAGGAAGAAGGTCCGGATTTGGCAGTATCGCTGCACAGCCATTCAAGTAAGCCTGTCCTGCTGAGGCCCGCTTATGTGACTATGGAAAAGCAGGAAGACATACGGAAACTGGCTGCTCAGTGTTATGATATGCTCAAAGAGCGGGGACTGCCCTACGGGAGCGTATTTACATCTAAAGTTGAGGGCGGGAGGAATCCGTCGCCCTTTAATCTGACCAGCGCGATGTATCATGTAAGCGGCGCGAGCAGCTTTACGTTCGAGTGCCCACACGGATTGGACAGTACGTCGGCATGCAAGGCAAGCTTTGAAGAGATTCTGGGCATCCAACTCGCGCTGTATGAGGCGATGATGCGGCACGAACTTTCTAAAAAGGCAAAGTAACAGCAAAGCAATGATCAAACGAGTAATCGTCTTAATTGCTTGGTTCGTAGCCGAGCTTCCCCCAGGCCGCTTTCTGGACTGCATGCAAATCCACGTTCCCCGGCTGTACGCTGTCAATTGCTTGAGAGTCTGTCGCTTCAGCAAGCTTCACTGTGCGCGGGTCTTTCCATTTCCAGTAGTCGCTGTGTCCGTCGGCGAATGAGAAATTAGTACCGTCACCATGCCGAACCGTCGGGCGGTCCCACCAGCTTTCCTGGTCGTAGAACACGGTCCAGCTATCGGGCGATATCCTGCCTTCGTCAATAAACACGAACCGCTCTCCCGGCCTGCGGATCTGATTTAACCGCTTAATCATCAAGTCCCCCGTCCCCGGTATGCTCGTTGCCCCGTTCATCGCATCAACGATCGCATACGTCAGCACTTCTCCACGAATCCCCGTAGGACATTTGTAAATATCGACATCCTCACAGTACTCGTAGAGTATCCCCTCTTTCAGGTGTTCGCGAAGCTCTTCGGCGGTCCCCTCAACCTGCCAGCGGGCGCCAATCCAGGCCGGCTCGCCCGGTCGTGAGAAGAAAGTGCTCCCGTTAACGATTCTATCATCGTTATCATACGCGTACATTAACCATGCAAACGTCAACTGCTTGACATTGCTCAGGCACGCCGCACGCTGTCCCTGCTCTTTGGCGCGATGAAGGGCCGGCAGCAAAATAGCCATCAGAACCGCAATGATAGCTATAACAACCAAAAGCTCAATCAGTGTGAAACCCTTTCGCTCAACCATGTCTCGCCTCCTTCACCTATGGCAATATATACCTTTCTTATTTAACGCCCACTCGTCATTGGGCGTTGCATGTCCTCATTACGCCCGCCGAATAACCGGCAAGCCGACCCTATAATTATACACCCTCCGAGCTGTAAAACCAACAAGAATCCGTCCTCCATCTTCCATCATCCTTCGTCCGTCGTCCGTCGTCCCTCTCCCATCGTCCGTCCTCCGTCCTCTGCGTTGTGATGCCTGCGGTTCGCACTAATTTTAATAACTCCGAAGTTTACCCCCAATTCTAGCTCACCTGTTTTTCTTCCGGGGATCATTGTACCCGGCAGGTTATAACACTTCTCGTAGTCCTTGAATTCCTTAAAGATAGGCACCTCCTTTGACGCACAACAGGGGAGGAGCTGTTCACCTGACTTGCAACAGGGGAGTGCGAGCTTACTTGCTTTGGAGTTTACCCTGAGTTTATCCCCGGGAATTACAAACTTGGTCTACAGCAGGGGAGTGTGAGCCCACTTGCTTTTCTGCCTGGGGTCGGGGGCGACAGTAATGCAGCGGTAAAAACCATTATTCCTGCGAAACCTGCCCTGAGAATGGTCGAAGGAGCTAAAATAATAAATCGAAATGTTGGGTCAATCCCATGTGGTTGCCCGAATTTGCCAGGATGCTGTCCTGATGTGCTGTTTCTGTTATAGTTGTAGGGGCGGTTCGCGAACCGCCCTTCCGAATAATCAATAATCAATCCTAAGGGTGGCAACCTCAAGCTTGTGCCTAAGGTGTGAAGCTTGGAGATGGCTCGACGTCGCATTACTGCCTTCGGTTCGACACTGTTTTTATTTACTTCGTCCTTAACAGGACTGCGTAACACTAAACGTTCCTCATGCTGGCCGCAGGCAGCACTAACAACCAACAAAAACCATTCAGCTCCATCCCCACCTCAACAGATCAGCCGGCATCTTATTCATAAGAAGTAGGCAGCTCTAAGCTGCCGCCCGACGTGGCCCAACCTTCCATGCGCTGCGAGTAGCGTCATAAAGCTCCAGTGGCGACATGCCGTAGAGATACAGTTGGCTGATGTTGATTAGTCCGAAAAAAAACACATGGGGCCCGTGTGTAACCCTCTTACAAACTGGTTGACAGGTTGAAAAGCCCAATGCCATGCAAAAAGTAGACACCACTAATTGCTTCCTTGCCACTGGGATAGCTACCCGGCCGCGACGACCTTTGCCGGGATAGGACTTACACCTATTGGAACAACGTGCTTTTGCACGGCACACCTGGGCGGACACACCTGTCCGGTATCACGCCCCGGCAGGTATTACCATGATCGAGCTGGATAAGTAAATTTAATTCGACTCCACTGAATCGAGAACCATCTGAAAAAATTCAACCATCTTAGAGGATTCGAGCCATCTTGTTACGATCAGAAGGTCATGCTCCTGGTCAACGGCCACATGGTTGCCGCCGAATCCGGTGGCAGTGAATATGGACTTAGGCCATCCAGGCACGCTTCTTGGGCCTTTATTGAGCCACCACATATAACCGTAATTTGGCTTTGCTTCGGACGGGACCTGAAGCATTTGAATCCATTTTTCAGATATTAGTTGTTTGTCCTTCCATTTCCCGTTACGCAGGAACAGATACCCGAACCTGGCTTGGTCCATGGTGCTAATAAACATACCTCCACCTCTGTGCCCGCCGCCGCTGACAGACTGCATTTTCACGTCGTCGATCTCAATCCATGAATTTTTATATCCGTACCACCGCCATGTAGCCGAAGCGCCTATCGGGTCCATGATCTTTTCCTTCAGGATCACAGGCAGCGGCCGCTTCCACACCCGCAACAGAGAATAAGCGAGCACGTTTACGCGTACGTCGTTATACTTGAAGCTTGTTCCCGGTTCCTTAAGCTCTCTTCGTTCCCATTGCTCCGGAGTCCCATCTCTCGGGGGACGGTCCGCCCAGTCGGATTTATCCCAGAGTGTACCGGACCAGTCAGAAGACTGATTTAGAAGATGGTGCCATGTTATCTTTGAATTATGTCCGGAAGCGAATGTACCGTCCCGTACATAATTGCCTGCCTTTTCATGCACATCTTTAATTAATCCGGCATCGAGCGCAAGCCCGGCAATAGTCGAGAGGTAACTCTTGGTAACGCTGAATGTCATATCCACCCGCTTTGTATCACCCCATTCTGCTACGATATAGCCGTTCTTGATTATCATTCCGGCAGGACCGCCCCGGTCCTTTGTCGGGCCGACAATTGTATTGTCAGGTTCAAATGAATTCGAGATTGCGAGCCTAAGGTCTCTGGAACCCTTGAATTCATTCGCCATGGCAAGATCGACAACTTTCTGTAAAGAGTCGGCATTCATTCCCACATCCTCGGGGCGGCGGGATTCCAATTCGCCTTTCCGGCCGGGATAATAAACATCGCCAGACTGTGCGTGAAGCAGGCCGGGAACAATGAACAAGCTGACAAGCAGCAGGAATAAAGCTGTTGATAAATTAAAACTCGAAGATAACTTCTTGAATTTAGGTAGACGTAGATTTCGTAACATGATTCTAATCTCCAAATTTCTTTTGTTTGTTTTCCTTCACATTTCAAGCAATTCTGTTTCAGTGTCTTCTACACATTCGGTCTTTAAGGGAAAATTCCGAAAAGGTTACACATCAATTTGAAACTTTGTTCCAGGTTTAAGATATGTATAATATAATGCTATATTCTATAAAGACTTATACAAATGACAAATTTCTTTTCATCCGTCTACTTAATCCGATAAGAATAAAAAAATCTTCGTTTTTTATGCAAATATTTGGGATTTAGTCCTTCCATCAACCATCAAAAATGATATTTGTGGTGACAAAATGATAACAAGATGTCATTTGAAAATCAGGGTGTTTTTCGGCTTCCAAAAGAGGTGACATTTCACTGATCTACAGTCTGAGTTTGAGGCAGTTTTGCTTTCTAATCTGAGGGATCACTCTCACGTTTTTTCACTTGCACGTATGGTTGCCACATCATAAACTATCAAAAGCGTTTTCATTCTGACTTTTCAGTGCCAGGAGGTTAAATATGAATAGCATCAGGAACAAACACTTCCATGTTATGATTAATTTCTGTTTTATCTTAATTATTCTCTCTAATGGTTACACTAAAAACTCAGATTTACAGGAGATCGAAAAAACTGTCGAGAAAGATGTTGAAGATTTGATTGGTACCTATGTTCATACGATCAATTCCGGCTCTCATAAAAAATTCTTAGTTTTATCAATGAACACTATCATTCTACTTTTTTAGAACAAGTTCCCATGCATATCAACCTGTCCATTCATTTGGGAAACTTTTATAAGAGTGGAGGACTCGGATATGAACTTCACTCTGTGCGATTAAATGATAACAATGAATATATAGCCTCTATTTACAACAGGCTGACTGCGGCATGGCTAACTCTTAAGATTCCAATCTTACCAGATCCACCACACAAGATTGTGATGTTTCCTGACATTCAACCCACAACTCCACCATCCGATATTGGACCACAGAAAAGGTTGGATAATCAAGAAATAATCAAACGATTGGAATTATGTCTTGACAAAGCTGTAAAGGATGACGAATTCTCAGGAGCGGTTTTGCTTGCTAATAATGGTATCCCTCTATTTAAGAGAGCTTATGGCCTGGCAAACAAATCATACAATATTCAAAACCAGTTGGACACCAAGTTCAACATAGCTTCACTTGGTAAAATATTTACCGGTGTGGCAATTACACAATTAGTTCAAAAAGGTGGGCTGTTACCGAATGACCTTTTGAACAAATATATAACCGACGAATGGCTAAAAACAGAAAACAGCAAGAAAATTCAGATTCAACATCTCTTGACACACACATCTGGATTGGGTGACTATTTTAAATCATTATATTCTCAGATTTCACCGATGGTTTTCAGAAGATTAGAAGATTATAAATCATTAGTTGTAGATAAGGAACTTATATTCGAACCGGGTGAAAGGTGGTCTTACAGCAACACTGGAATGCTCCTTTTGGGTGTGGTTGTTGAGCATATTTCTGGAGATAGTTATTACGATTACATTCGAAATCATATTTTTATCCCGGCAAATATGACAAATTCTGATTTTTTTGAAAAAGACCGTCCTGTTTCAAATCGAGCAACTGGATATATCAAAGAATTTACGAATTCTGGTGTGCGATGGCAGAATAATCGATTTACCAGAGTAATGAAAGGTGGACCTTCCGGTGGCAGCTATTCAACAGTTGAAGACTTACTAAATTTTGATATCGCAATCAGAAATCACAGATTATTGAAACCAAAATATACACAAATGATACTATCTGCTAAACCAGAATTAAATTCTCCGTTTTATGGGTATGGTTTTTTTATTAATGAAAGTCCAGTTGGTCGAATTGCTTCGCACGGAGGAGATGGTTCGGGGATAAGTTGTCAGTATAAAATGTATCTTGATATCGGTTATACGGTTATTATATTATCTAACTATAATGTCCCAGCTGCCAGTATTGTTGAAGAGGTCATTCACCAAATGATCTTATCACATCGTGTGACTGCCACGCCGAAATTGGAATAAATAAAGCGAATTAGTCTCATTTCCAGTTAGCGAGTTTGGTAGATTTTATAATGTCACCTGGAAATCAGTGTGTTTTTTAGCTCATGAAAAAGGAAACTTAGCCGGCGATTGCAAGAGAAGATTGGAACACCGATAGATCGGTTGTTAGAGGCGGTCATGAAAGACAAGGAAGCTGAGTGTAACACTACGGGTGGAGAGTCCCGTGTGGTTGTTGCAGCGTAGACCTGTTAGCAGTATCTTCAATTTCCAGACACCTTATCTATCCGGACCGCAACTATTCTCTTGTTTTCCTTTTCTTACTCTACGGTAATCGCAATCAAAAACGGAGCGGAGTTCGTCATGGCAGACTCATAATCAATGTGATTTATTTCCATATCTGGTAAAGGATTCACCCAAGTCGTCTTGCACACACCGAGGGGAGGTCCATCCGGTGCGGAGTGGTTTTTCCCCCTCCACACTACATTTGGTTTAGAATCTGACGTGCTGTCTTCACTCATCATCCACCAATCTTGTACGTCAACGCCATAAACGATTGGAACGGAACGTGTTTCCCCATTGCGGTAGTGAACGATAAAGGCACCAATAGAGGTTCCCTTCGGAGACCGCCAACCACAACAATGCAGAAAATGGACTTTCTGCCCTTTCTGCTTCACGGGGATATTGGCCACCTCTTCAGGAAATTGTACCCTAAGTTCTCGCTTGGCCTGCTGTCCAGATAATTGGACAATACCCCGGATATCAAAGGATGTACCATCAAGTGTTTGTATGCCTCTGGGCATGTCTTTCAAGGTGTTGTTCGACATGCCGCCCTTATGCCACGTCTCATTTAACGCCGCGTTGTAGTACTTGGAAAGATCAACCATGCGCTTGTCCGTTCCCCTAACCCGGGCTGGAATCTTCTTGCTGGGCTCTGCTGGCACCTTTGGTTTGGGCTGAGGGATGAAGGCCCACTGTGGATTGCGCACGATCAGTTCATCAAAGGCTGTGACATCTCCATCACGCCGAGTGCTTATTTGACGCTGGAGTTGTCCCCGTTGCTCGTTCGTGGCGAGATAGTTCTCGAATATGGCGTTGCCAACCGTTCGTGTAAGAGTTGTAAGTGCTGCTGTGCTCTGCAGCATAGCGAACTGGCAGGATTCATCACTGACCTTGGTATAGACCAAACTGCCCCCTACGCTATCGGCTTGGGCAGCGAAGTCCTCTAACAGCTCCTGTACCAAGGGAACGACTTTGGGCCGCGGAAGCATCAAAGGCATATTACCCGTTGGTAATAAGGCATAAACCTGCTTGGTCTCCGGATTAATGTTCACACTGCCGATGATGATGGGCATCTTAATACCACGAATCGCGTGTTTTGCAGTCTCCAGATCGCTGCTGCTATCAACAGCGGCCTGGGCCTTTTCTAAGTATTTATGAGCGTCCGCATGCAAACGTGACTCCATGGCGCCGATCCAGCCCACCCAATGCGGCAGATCCTGGAGTACACGCAGGATGGAAACATAGTTGGCCCCTTCGGGCACTCGATCCAGCAGGTCTATTACTCCTGGAGCGATCCGACGGGATTGATTGGCTTCTAACCCGGCCAACCAAGATGAAGCTTGGGCGCCTCGATGATAAACCAGGTAATCGCCCACACGTCGGGCATTCACTACCTTGCGGTTCACTAGTTCATGCTGATCGTAACCAAAGATACCGCTGCGCGAAGTCCAGACACTCTCCCGGGTATAGCGGGTGACGCCTCCATCCAGTGGTGACATTTGAAACCGATTTTGATGCAGACACCAGGGTTTCTGTTTTTGGAAGGTATTGGCAAAATCCTGGCCCAGCTCTCGATTCTTATTCAATGCCTCCGTTTCTTCCCGAAAACAGGCCTCCAGGAAATCTCGTCCTTGATCAGGAGTTATCTTCACCGTACGATAGACAGGTAGTTCGAGCGATACAAAGTAGTCCCTCAGGCTGGCCGCATTCTTAAGCGATGGTGCAGGATGAAGAGGGGCCTTGGTGCTTAATATCCACGGCGTTCGGCTCTCAACCTTCGGCAATGGCCTAAGCTCGTCTAACATCTCAACGAAGCGGACAAAACCGGGCCAGGCAATCCTTTTAATCTCACACTGTTTTTGAACACGTTTGGCCCAGGCCTTGAGGATCGGCGAAGCCTTAGGCTGAAGTTTCTTCCCAGACACTGTAAAGGACTGATAATCCGGCCCCAGCCAGGCCAAGGCTCGTTTCACCTGATCCATCGGCACGGACTTGGTACAGGTTTCCGCCTTGAAGCGGCTGGAGTGCAGGCTGGCATTAAACTCCACAAAGCCATCCTGAAGATTGGTGGCCATTGTGAATCCCTCGAAGGCCAGCATTCGACCGGAAATGAAATCAATCAGTTGCTCCAGCGTTGCAATGGCCATGCACTCGGCATAATCAGCCAATTGCTCCAGGTCGCGCACACCCAGTTGCATGCGCATCTGCATTTCGATTTGCTCCTTTGCCTCCTGTGGTATTTTTTCCAGAAGGGCCGCACGCTGTTGGGGAATCATCTTTTTGGCTATCATGCCAATCCCCTGTAACTGTAGTACAAGAGGTTTGGCCATAGCCGGATTCAAAACCATGCGTATCTGCTTTGTTTCTATTGTCGGCAGGGCGCGACTCATAAAGGGATCCTGACCAAATCGTTGCGCTGTGGGAGTAAGGTGCAGGGCCTGCACTAGAGAACGATCGCCGCACAGGTATAGAGTATCACTGGATGAAACGAGGTATAACTCAGGCACAAATTTGATTCGCTGTGAAATCACACGTATCGCCTTTTGGTCGCCGACACTCACCTCATCAATATCCGAGGGTTGCAGAGCAGCATTGAGTAAGGGGACTAAGGGTCCACGCGTTCGCGTGGGCAGACTCAATATAAACATACGTCGCGGATCGCCCAGATAGAGTGTTAGGCCTATGGTTCCGCGCGCATTGATGCCCGTCGACTGTTCCAGAACCTCAGGTGTCAGAGGCTGCTGCAAGGTTTTCATTCCCAATAATGTCAGCAGGGGATGTTCGGTTTGCAGGAGTTGCTGGACGTCGGGCGGTGCAGCCTTATCCGGTATGCCCGCAACCACGATCTCTTCAATGCCTTCGAGCACACTCAGTAGATCATGGAATTGTAGGTGAATCAAGGCCCCCGGGCCGGGTAGCACATCACGGGCCGGTCCTGCAGGCAACCCATGGTCGGCGAGTTGCTGGGCGTTCAGCCCCTTTGCCTTTACGGTATCGCTGTGCCCCAGTGTAACTAAACAAACCAATGTTATTAAGAATAATTTCGCTTTCATTTTGGCAGACCTCCTATGTAATTAATAGTTAGTACGAGCAGTATAACCAACCGATAAGTCGTTTCGGCCCCAGAGGACCAACACATTATCCTACTGTCTGGAACTTCTATTTCCATCATCAGAGGGGATTATAACACACCGGGTGGCTTTGTTCCATGGAAATCGGATGCATTCTCCTCCAGAGATAAAGTATCCTCCCTATTTGGGATTTCCCTTATACACTTCAATGAACCACTCCTTCAAACTTCATGTCTCATAATATCAAAGTTACATCTCAGTTTCAACAATATTCCGGCAGCTTGTCAGAAAAAACTCAAAAAAGCCAAGCGCTTATATTAAGGACCCATTTTTTCCCACTATTATGGTACACGACGACCGTTGGTAAGGCGCGCGAGCGTTTCTTCTCCCTGGGAGCAGCCAGTGAATCTTGGACCCAAGGTCAACAGCCCTGCATGGGAATGGCGGCCGCAAATTGCTCCAGATGGCTCCACCTTATATTTTGTCACGAAATCCGGTGGAATCTGACATATCAGAGACCACCAAACAATGAGGTAAGCTTGAGAAGTATCAGACCCT
>CAZZAX010000159.1:0-12852 GCA_964653075.1 uncultured Pirellulales bacterium | reverse complement strand
TTACAAATTAGATCAAAGGCAACACTACCGCGAAGCGGTTTAGTCCAATCCGATTTTATCTTTAAAATATTTGTTTTTTCAGAAAAAATCTGAGATTTGGGTCTTTTATCAACCATCAAATTTGAGACTTGTGGAGTCAAAATGGTGAGTGTGCCAAGGTAAGCTGCTGTGAGTCAACTGGACAATCCAGCCTGGTCAAAGGTTAGGCATGGTGAAAGCCATGCTATCCCGATTTATGGGACAGCTGAGTGGGCTGGGGAAGGCGGTTGGCAAAGGTAGTTGGAGCAAGCGATGCGAGAACGATTTGCGAAGTTTGGACTTGAATTGCATCCTGAGAAAACTCGTGTCATCCACTTAGACAGAGAGCAGCGATGCAGGACTAACAGGAAAGACCACCAATCCCATACCTTTGACTTTTTGGGTTTTACCCATTACTGGAGTAAGAATCGAAAAGGTAATCCGACACTGCGTCGTAAGACCAGTGCAAAGAAGTTTCGCAAGGCATGCAAGGGTATGAATAAATGGCTTCGGCAGATATGCGGCACGGCGAAGCTTAAGGAATGGTGGCCGACGTTTCGGTCGAAACTGAGAGGCCACTATCAGTACTATGGTATCAGCGATAATAGCCGAGCTATTGAGCGATACCATTATATGACAAAGCGACTGGTATTTAATTGGGTCAATCGGCAGAGCCAGAAAGTGTCGTTTACATGGGAAGGCTTCAATGTGTATTTGGAGCACTATCCACTGCCTGAACCTTGCATTGCGCACCATCTGTATACACTGTCTTTCGTCTCGTGAGCTTTACTGAAGAGCCGTGTGCTGGAAATCTGCAAGCACGGTTCTGTGAGGGATGTTGATGTTCTTTCACATGGCAGAATATTGTGACACTCTTCAATCGAAAGAGAAGAGAAACCGGGAACACAAAGCATGCCTAAATGAGAGCTATATTACGTCTGCTCGACCACGGATTTTCGAAGAATTCTGGCATTTTACAACTCGTGGCAAAGGTGGCTTTTATGCGGCTCGTGGGCTGGTGGGTCAGGTATAGGTACTCATCCAGTGCCTCCATGCTCTGCGCATCAGTCTTTGGCTTCGTGCTTGTGGAACAGTTATACGATTTCTGTGTACTACTTCTGCTTGGCATAATCCAACGGTTTTCAGTGAAGCCTTTAATGAGCTGGCTCATTGCCGGCATAGAGTTCTCTGATCTCGTCTTCACTCAGGGCATAACTGTAGATGCGCACGTCGTCGATGAGGCCGTTCCATGTGCGTTCGCTGCGTTGTGAATCTGATCCGATCCACACATTGAAGCGGTTTGCCGTGATACGCCCCGATGTTCTGGCCGACACGTCACTCCGACCGTCAATATACAACGTCGTCGTCTTACCATCGTACACTCCCGCGACATGATGCCAGCGGCCATCATCAATGTTCTTCTTGCCACGTATCCCGCTGTCCACTCCAATGTCACCGGGTACGTTCACGCCGCATACGAACTTCAGGGTCTTTGGCCAGCTTTGCAGTTTCCAACTGCTTCCCTTGGAGATGATCGTACGCCAATGCTCAACAAGTCCGTTCACCTTGATCCAGCTCGAGATGGTAATCTGTTCGGCAATTCCGAAAAGTGAATCATTTCCGCAATCCACGCCGTCACCGTCTCCGTCCAGCTCAAGCACTTTGCCCCTTACCGGATCGTCAACCACCCTTGCATCGCCGATGAACGTACCGTCTATTTTGTTTCCGGACGAATCGGGAACCGTATTGCCGCTTATGTCGTCAAAGCTGTACCGTGCTATGAGTTTGCCGGCAAGCAAATATTGTCCGTGATACGATTGGCCTTCCCGGTATAGTTGCAGCTTCGCTTGAAATTGTGCTCGCGAGCCGGGCCGTATATCTTCGGGCAGCTTTGTTATGGCCTGGCTCTGCCACTTCACTGCTTGCTCGAACCGGCCCGCCCGTGCAAAGGCCGCCGCCAGTGTATCGATGTAGTTATAATTGTCCCAATTGCTCAATTCGCACGCTTTCGTGGCATTCTGAACTGCACTGGCCCCATCACGAAATTCCGCATCAGGACATGTTGCATGGAACCGGGCCAGCAGGTTCAACATCTCGGTGTGCCACGGAGCGGCCGCAGCAGCCGACTCAAACTCCTTGGCGGCTCTGCCGTATTCGCCCCGCTGCTCATACCCTTGCCCGCGTGCGGCAAATCTCAGGGCCAGTTGTCTCTGTGCACTCATCGTAGCTGCATGAACCTCAGAGTCAGATCGCTGCAACGATTCTCTCGCCGCGATCAGGAGTTCCAGGGCCTTATCCAGATACCCAAGCTCAATATGGTCCCACACCGCCGGGAGCGGACGGCTCTCCTCCGTAAAAACTTTCTCGGCCTTCACCAAAGGCTGGAAGTCATCGTGACTTGTGTTGCGCACGAACATGGTGCGAAGTCTGCCGAGAGCTTCTTCAGCTTCCTGCCTGCGACCTAACCGGTATAGCGTCATCACGGTTAATGCCACTTGGTCGGGGTACAGTTTGGCACCGCCTTGAACGCGCAACTGCTCAGCATGTTCCAGGTGGGCCATGGCATCTTCGTAAGCCCCGGCCCGATAGTGCGCCATGCCCGCCAGGACCTCGCCCGCCCATGAATCCTGCGCAAGTTCAGCCACCTTGGCGGCCAGGCTAAGTGCTGCGTTACCATCATCAGTTCCAGGTTCGTAACAGTCGAGTACACAATTGGCCATCTGCCAGTACGTTGGTGGCTGCGTTTCCGGCCATGTGGATAGGCTCCTGAGCCATTTATCGAGGCCTTTTACAGCCTCGTCCTCATGCCCGAGACCGGCGTGGCAGAAGGCCGCCAAACGCCCTGACAGCGTAGCACGCGTTCTTCTCGACCAAACCACGAGCCAGTCCTCCATTTCGGCGATCATGTCACGACAGTGCTCTTGTTTTGCCATGCCGGGACCCAATGATTCAACTGTCGGCCGGTTTGGGTCGATATCCGCCTCCCAGATTTCCCACATTGGATTTCCAATGACCAACAACATTTTTTTCCCGTCCCTCGACCAGCCCAGGAGCACTCCTTTGCCCAGGTACGAGGGAACGCCGCCTTCTGCCGGTATGATGTACATCTGCTCGAAAGCAGACCGGAATGAAAAGGGTGACTTGACAAAGGCAATGTACTTGCCGTCCGGCGAACACCTGGGAAAATGGCCGAAATTCACGACAGATCGAATTGTGCTCCGTTCCGGATCCTCGATAATATCAATCCCTTTTGATCCGGGTATTTGGGGATGGGTGAGGGGAGTCTCGTGTTGCCATATCTTTTCAGGATTAAATCGGGCATAGACCATCTTCCGGCCGTCCGGTGAGTAATCCGCGGCTGCACCATTCGGAACCAGTCTGCGAGCCTTTGAGTAAAGCTCTTGATAACCGCGGTGGGTTATGCGTAAGAGCCTCGCAGTAGGGCCGCTCTCAGTGCGGTCCGGCAGCGAGAGTTCTCGACCGGATTCGAAACAATTGGCCACATACTTCGCCAGCCGTGGGACGAAGTGATACGTGAGTAGTCCCGGGGGCGTCGCACTTTCTGCGTCAGCCTCATTATACCTGCCCAATGCAACCAGGGCACCAAGGAGCCCACATTTATATCTGGCTGCATCCGGCCGCCTTTCGACACACTCTTTCGCATCGGCCAGCGCCTGTTCATAATCGCCCATCCGAAAATAGGTCTCGCGCCGCTGATCGTAAAGTTCTGTTATATCGGGATAAGTGTCACCCGCCACCTCGATGGCGCGATTGTGATTCTCAATCGCTTCAGCGTAACGCTCCATCTGGCGAAGCGCGACGGCCCGCAGAGCGTAACCCGAAGGATTCTCCGGCTGAACAAATGTCATCTTGTCGGCGTCCCTCTCCATATTCTCGTAGTCACCAAGCGCAAAATACGTCAAAGCACGCATCTCTCTCGCTGCATAATGCCGGCGGTCCAGATTCAGGGCCTCCGATAACATTCCGATCATGTCGTCGAGTGTCTCGGCCGTCCGAGCCCGAACTATGAATGCTTCGACAGTTTTGGGGGGGTATTTCTCTACCAACGTACGATACCTCGTGGCAAGCGCCTCATTACCAAGCTCGACATACAACATTGCCAGAAGCTCGTACACGGCCCCTTCTTCGGGATGCTCGGCTTCAAGTCGTTCGAGTATTTGAAAGGCCTCTTCCGTTCTGCCCATATCGGTCAGAATACGGGCCGCAAGCAATCGACCGTTGAGATGGTCGGGTACAAGCTCAAGCAGCAATGCGGTTTGCTCAAGAGCCGGTTCGTACTGACCTTCGCCATAGTACGCATCGGCGGTAGATAGCATTGTCTCGGCCTTCTGAAACGCATGATTACGTTTTTCCTCGGCAAGCTTCTTCTTGTCTGCTATGTTCTGTTTGTACAGCTTGAAGCTCAACAAGCCCATCAAAACGACAACCACAACGCACGCCCCGGCAATAACCTGTGTTCGGTTCCGGCGGACGAATTTTCTTAGACGGTATATTATTGTGGGTGAGCCTGCTGTGACAGGCTCGTGATTGAGGTGCCGTCGTATATCTTCTGCCAGGGCGTGGGCAGTAGGATAACGCCGGTTCGGATTTTTTTCCATCGCTTTGAGAGTTGTCCAGTCCAGGTCGCCGTGTAGCTTTTGCTTGTGCGCGCGAACATCCGTCCGGCGCAGTTGTGCCAGCTTCGTTGACTTTTCTCCTGAAACGGTGCGCAGCCGGGTGCTGGGGGTCTTCGGATCTTGTTCGCAAATGACTCGGCGCATGTGCTCGGTGCCGCCTTCCCGGAGTGCTTCGGTGTCAAAGGGCAGAACGCCGGCCAGCAATTTATACAGTACAACACCAAGCGAATAAATATCCGTCTGGGTATCCACACCCTGGGCGGACATCTCCACCTGCTCCGGACTCATATACGCAGGTGTCCCGATAAACTGGCCCTGCTCGGTATAGAGGGTTCGCTCAGTAAGCGATTGTGTCAGGGCTTTGACGATGCCAAAATCGATGATCTTGGGTACCGCCTGGTTATCTCTGGTAGAAACCAAAATGTTGGACGATTTAATATCACGATGAATGATTCCCTTTTGGTGTGCGTGACGGACCGCCTCGCAAACCTGAAGAAACAGTTGCAATCTTTCTTCGATGCTAAGCTTGTGCTTGTCACAATATTTGGTAATGGGAATACCTTCGACATATTCCATGACGAAATAAGGGCGACCGCTTACAGTCATGCCTGCATCGAACACGTGGGCGATGTTCGGGTGGTCCATCAGGGCCAGGCCCGGATGGCTGCTTGCTCACCTCAGAGACGGCCGTCACCGATGGTAACTGGCACCGGATAGGCCTCGTGTGGGATGGTTTGCACAGAACGCTCTATGTCGATGATGCTATAGTAGCCGAGGACGTACAGGATGGTTTGGGAGGCTCAAGCAACGGCATGTACATTGGCACCGGTAAAGGCATGGAAGCCGGGACCTACTGGTCCGGCCTTATCGATGATGTTCGCATCTACAAACGGGCGGTAAGCCCATAGTAAATTGCAGCACAGGCGAATCAGAAAAAACATAGCATCCGGAAACTTAAAGGGCTGGCAGCTTGAGAAACTGTCAGCCTTTTTCACTGATGGCACCGTGCTCGGTGTGATAGCCTACGAAAGGCCGCTTGCCGGTTGGGTCGGGTTGACTGCGGATTTCAACGCCAGGGTTGCCGCTGTTCGGCAAGCGGTAACCCAGTTCAAGTTCGAAGTCGGTAAGGTCCTCGTCCTTCCAGACGAGATAAGACAGTCTGTCGGCACTTCCGTGTCCAACAATCGCTCCATCGCGAACAGTCCGGTCAGACACACTCTCTATCGGCGCTGCGTGCCAGCCCTCGATCGTCTTGCCGTCGAAAATGGAGACGAAGCCGTGGCTGTTGGGTTGTTCCTCGCGTTCTAACGACTCAAAACTAAACGATTAAAGCTTTGATTCTCTCAGTTCGAATCTTAACTTGCTCTCTTTTCCCGTGAGTTTCTTGAAAGAGAATCCATCATTCCACTGTATCGGGCCGCCCGTCACGCTTTTCGCGATGAGTTCGCCATCAGCAAACGGCGAGCCGCAGGGAGACTCACCGGCGATGCGAGTCTCCGGTCCGAGGTCGTGATGGTGAATATATATGAGGGCCTCGAGGTACTGGCAAATGAGGGCGACATAAAGGCCGAAACACACCTTAATCATGCGCTAAGTTTTTGGGGAGTATTATACCACTCTTATTCTCTCTTGCGCACAAACTCCCTATGGTTGAGAATCACAATACCAACAATACCATAAAACAGGGCGATTCCAATGGCATGTATGGCCGCAATAATACCGCCGGTTATGCTACATTTTTGCTTGCCCAGATTGAAAAGAATGATGACGGGCGGTATGCCATATTTTGCAATCTTCGTAGCTGACTCGGATAAAGCAGGCCAGATAATTGTTTCTTCATTTCTAAATTCGCCCCCGCGCGCCACTTATGCAAATTCCAAAACTTTTTCCGATAAAAATCCTTGCGCGATGTTTCGTCTCACACTACGATTCATCTTGATAAATGTTGACTTTTTGGAAAGGGTAAATGATGAGTATGACAGTAAGAAAAATCATTGTGTTGGGATTAATTGGGATCATTTTCCTGATGGCCAACATCCTCGTTGTTGCAAGTTGGATTGCCGAAACTGGAATTGCAGAGAAAGCAGGTTGGGTCCGCAGGGAATTTCTTGCGGGTACCATAATTGCAGTAATTCTTGTGTTGGTCACCCTGCTCGTCAATCCAAAATCGAGTAGCGGTAGGACGGTTGGCTTTATTCGAAGGTGTCCGGTTTGTGACAAGAGACTAATTGGGAATCCGAACTATTGTGGCGGGTGTGGGTCGAAGATTCAATCCTAAGTGGTAAAGATCCTTGACAACCTTGGTGTTTCTTGCTCCAATTATTAATTGGAGCGAGAGCAACAGCTCAGATGGTTGCTCCCGTTTCAACTTTCTGGATGGTTTGCGTTTTGGATTATTCATATGGCATTTGTTTTTGCATGATGTCCGGAATGTGTCTTTGTTGTTTAGGTACAAAAAATGTCCGAATTTAGCAGACAGAAATTCAACGAATGCTGGAGATCCACCGAGGTAATTCGAGAATACCAACGGATGCTTTTTACCTTTGGAGCTATGGAATTACCTTACGTACTGGTCGCCGAACATGACCGATTCAGGGACAGGGCTATTGTAATGAAAGGCCTTGTTCTTCTTCAGAGACCCCACATACTGTTGCCCCCGCATTACAGCGGACCTGAGTTCAAAGAAGGTTTTGAACATGCAAATGCGATTCCCTCTGAAGCCTTGTACCTTCTAAGGGCTATACAGGTGCCTTATTCTAAGATAAGCAACAAGCCAATTGCCGAAGAACAGATGGAATACGGTAGTGTGCAGAGCGTGTTGGATAAATTTGACAAGGAGATGGAAAGTCGAGAGGACACAGAGACAGGGCTGATAAAGGGTGTTCTTGATGGAGCAGATGTCTCTTTGATGAGATATTCGATGGGATTGGCAATCAAGTCCGCTCCAGGAAATGTGGATGAATTTTTTGAGCATCTGAGGAAGCGAAGGGGGGAGCCAATAAGGCCTGACGAGAGGGTTACGGACGAGGATATAAGGAGACTGTTTGAGTAAAGTCTCCGCTGCGTTCACTTCGACCGTTAGACAGGAATCGAAGATGACAGAGCAAACAATTCATCCACCTACGAGTGCATCGCTGTCGAGGCTTGCAATGATTCAAGGCGACGACCGATGTGTACTGACAGTCTATTTCCCCGGATCGCTGACGACCGGTCCGAAGACTGCGAACAAACTGAAGGAGCTGCCAGAGACCTTGCTTGGGGCTGAGAGCTTGACTCCCGACGAGACTGAGCATCTACGCCGTTCGCTGGATCTTTGGCGCATCACTGTTCGGAAAGTTCTATTTCCCAGCGCTTTAGGCTGGGTGGGTGTGGTGTCGTGGCTCACAGAGGATGTAGCATTTATGCAGTTGCCGGTTGCCGTGGAGCCGGCTGCTTACCTGGACAACTCTCCTTTCCTCCTCCCGGCAGCCAGATTGCTCGACGACTTCGAGGCATATGCTGTGGTCTACGCGGACCATGCCCGAGCAACCATTTACCTCGCGGCCCTTGGGAAGCTTAAGAAAGAGAGCAGACTGCGTGGCGAGATTAAAAACCACGTACGGAAGGGTGGCTGGTCCCAGCAGCGGTACGAGCGCCGCCGAGACAAGGAGATTCACTACTACTGCCGGGCTATGCTTGGGAAGCTCACGGAACTTGTCAAGAGCGAGGGTCTGCGTAGGATCGTACTGGCCGGCGACAAGATCCTTTTGGGCGAACTGGAAAAGCGAATGACTTCCGGTATGCGCAAACAGGTCGTCTGTCGTCTTCCGATGGAGGGCAAGAAAGAGCCTCACGAGATTTTCAAGGAGACACTGTCATCGGCCGCTGAGGAGGAGAGGCGAGAAGAGCACTGGCTGCGAGATGCCGTAAGCAACGAGCACGGCGCCGGTGGGCGAGCTGTTGTAGGGCCTGCCGACACCCTTGCAGCATTGAACCGGAAGCGGGTCCGCTGGTTGCTTGTCGGTCCGATGGAGGACGTTTATTTCTGGCGATGTCCAGGATGCGGTGGTTACGGTTTAGGTCGGCAACGGGCCTGTCCAGAGTGCAGCGAAGCGACGTATGCCCAGTCTGCGGCGAACGAGTTTATGGATCTTGCATTCGCAGGAGGCAGCCGCGTCGAACTCACCGGTGACGACTTGGCCGAACTCGGCGGTGTGGGTGCACTTCTGCGGTGGTAGAAGAGCTTAGTCTTTCGACGCAAATGAACTTATCTTTAGAACCTTCGTGTCTTGTACTAATTCCAGTGTCTATGTCAGTGTCTATTTGTACTCACAGCGAGTGCGTACCAACTCTACAGTCAGTTTACACTCAGTTCGCTTTCCTTATAAACACTCAAAAAATGTACATAAGCCCTAAGTTCACAATACTTTATAGCCTGATAGGATACCTCTTAATCAGCGGGTCACATGTTCGCATCCTGTATCGCCCATTCGAAAAAGCGGATTTTAATAACGTAGTGACAAAGAAGCTGTTTTCTGCAATTGAAGTCAGTAACAATCTACTTTTGATAAAGTTTTAAGATTTTATGAAGTAAATTTGAACAACTCCGGTCTTTGCCATATTTGCACTCATATTCTTAAGGTGGCGATATGGGGAGATTTATGAGTAAAATGAGTTGTTTGTCTTATTGAAGGGGAAAGATTACAGTACTAAGTACACAAAATTATACTTATCAATACTATCAAGTTAACAACGATTACCATGATTAGGATTTTTTTAGTTAAGAGTTTTTGTTTATGGGCAGCTAAATCGTCTATCGTTAAAAATTGTTCATCTTCTGTGGCTGATGTGTCTTGCGTTGTCTTGATCCTGGCGGGAAAACCGTCTATTGCAATTAATGGCTCACTTTCGGTAACCATCGTGTCTTGCATTGCCTTGACCTTTCCTAAAATGTCAAAGTTCTACTAAGGTATATCGGTTATCAGATGAAAAAATCGCAGAAATTCTCCATGATTTTTTTTCGGGTCGGAGTGTGCATACAAGTAAAAAATATTTATGCGTACCATTGGTAATTCGGGGCATCTGGACAATTATGGCAAGCTTAGTAGGTAAGGGGCAGGATTATTTTAATACGGGATTTGTGCTTTCTGTCTAACAAGGATTGTTTTTAAGCTATGTTGTAAGTATTTATCATAACTATACTTATCGTTTATATAGATAATTCAAGATCTGTGGGTTGCAGGTTCGAATTTTGTATAATCACTTTTCACTTTTGAAGCTTCTTCTCTGCTGTTTTGTTCGTCTGGACAATCCTAATCTTTTGTTGAATAGTTTCAACATAACTTCGATGCATTTTACTGAGCTCTTTGCTGTCTGCTGTAAGGATATTCGAGTAATTAAATTCCGGCAGGTCTGGTGTCGATAGTTTTAAATCCAGCAGATTCGCTGCAATATTTTTGAATTTGTGGCCCCAGACCTTCATAGTCATATCTGATTTAACCAAACCAGCGAACTTGCTAATGTCAGTGGAGTCAGGTGAGTCTGCAAACGGCCAGGAAAGCCATCCATCGGCAAGTGGACGCGAGGCCTCGATTTCGGCGCTGAGCCATTGTGATTGTTCGTCCTCACTAAGATAAGGGTGATTTTGCGGTGCGCCTCCGCCATACCAGCCGTATTCACCTAAAACAACCGGCTTTGATGTATGACTGTAAGCTAAAACAGCCTGAAGGTAGCTTAGGTTACTGATCCATTTTTCTTCAGAGCCGAATGGATTGCCGAGAGTCGGATAGAAATGAATTGTCACAAAGTCAAGCCAGCGGGCCTGACGATGAGGATTGAAAGCTGAGTAACGGCTCGGATTGCCCATGCGAATAAGTGGGTAGGACCATTGTATATAACCAATGGTAATCAAGTGAGTCGGGTCTGCTGTGCGGAGAGCTTCAACCTGGCGGCGAACCCATTGGTCAGCCTGATGTTCCCGAAAAAGCTGCCAGTCACGTAATCTCGGATTTCCCGAATCCGGCCTGTTTTCCGGTACGGTCACCTTGCCCCATCGTTCACCTTCGGTAAGCTCATTGTCCCAGGCGGCCTTGAGCGACTCCCAGCTTCCGTATTTTTTTCGAAGCCATGTGTTCCATAGCGGGCGCCATTGCTCGATAAACCATGGCAAGTGCGGTTCATTTAAGAGATCCCAGGCAAAAATTGCAGGCTCGCCTCGATAACGCCGGCCAACTACTTCCCAGAAGTGCTCAATCGCCTGCAATGCAGCCTCTGAGACGAAACGATCAGGCCTCCAATATGAAGGCCGGCCCTCCCAATGGTCCGGACCGGTAAGTAAAAGCCGAATGCCCGTCTCGCCGGCGATTTGAATTACTGTGTCCAGCTTCTTAAGAGACTGTTCATCTATAATTTCAGCGTCTGGTTGAAAACTGCCGGCGGTAAGAAAGATTCGTGCGCAATTGATCCCGAGTTTGCTCATAACCTGAAAATGCCGCCGTACCTTTTCAGCGTCAAATCGCCGCCATATTTTCGGTGCCCAGCCTGTGTGAGGGTCATAATAATTCGTCCCAAAAACTATATAGGGATGTCCTGAATCACATTCAACAAAACCGCGGCCATCAGGACCGGTCTCTATTAATTGCATTTTTGATGGTTCTGCCGCACTGCTGATTAAGGCAAGTGCGAAAGTTATGGCCGTAAGTGTAATAAAAAACTTTCCGGGAACAAATGAGGGAACTGTCATCAAAAAACAGTTAAGCCTTTGATATTTCATTCGTCCTCCTTTAGCTTCAGCTTGTTGGAAATGCTTTTACCGGCCTTGCTACATAATGTAGTCTTTGAAAATCAATTACTTGTCAGAACAATCCTGTATGGTTTTTTGTTCCTACAGGTTATTAATATGCGCTCCAAAGATATAGTATCTGAGGGGTGCCGAGTTCATATAAAGTGGCTATGTTAATTTTTAATAAGTTTGGTTTTCGGTAGCTGAAAAAATCAGAGAAAGAGAACGGCTTGCGATATTGTATTACCTGTGCTTTATCAATCCCTGCCAGTGATTTAGTTAATTCTATTGCCTCATCCAGATAGCCGATATCATCTATAAGCTTTTCCTCTTTTGCCTCTTTCGCACCGAATATACCGCCATCGGCGAGCTGCCTGACCTCTTCTATTGTAAGTGATGTTTTCCTTCCCTCTGCCACAATTTCTATAAATCTCTCAAGGGCAGGAGTGATTACCTTATCTCGCATGTATTGAATTTCTTCCGGCTGCGGTTTCCTGAATGAGCTGGGCCAATCCTTTTTTCTGCCCGATTTGATGGTAACCGGCATAATCCCGAGCTTGTCTTCCAGCAGCTCCTGAACGACAAGATACCAGCTTATTACTCCGATGGAGCCGGTAATAGTAGTTGGCTCGGCTATAATTTTATCGCAGGCTACCGACGTGTAATAGCCGCCCGAAGCGGCAACACCCTGCATAAACGCAATGACCGGCTTATTTTCTTCCTCGCGGAACTTGCAGATTTCCTTGTAGATTTGGTCGCTTGCGGAAATCGTTCCTCCCGGTGAATTTACACGAACAATGACACCCTTAATGTGTTTATCCTTTCGAACGACTTTTAGCTGCCGATAGAAATCACTGGCTACATCACTATATATAGCGCCCTGGACCGAAATCATCGCTATTTTAGTTCTTGACGGTCCTTCTCGTATAATTTCTTCATCAAGGATACCTCTTTGTCCCGTTGCAAAGATGGCAACTACTCCGATCAACATCAGGAATAGTACAATATTTGCCATAAACGATAGTGCTAAAACAATACCCCAGAAAATTCGCCATCCAACGCCTTTCCTCCTTGGCGCCATTGTTGGTGCGTTTATTCCCGGAGGGTAACCTGGCTGTGTTGGCTGCGGTCCTGTGGGTACTGACTGATTATTGTTTTGCTCATAATCCATAATCAAACCTTTCAAAAATTTCCGGCGTAATTATAGGCCAGATGCAAGCCTTCGTCAATCATCAAAGTGGCCGGTACTGAAATCGATGGCGGAATTGGCCCATTCGACTGCGCTCAGGACATGCTTTGATTGGGTTTGTTTTGGGTTTGTTTTTTTGCCCGGTAAACGGGGAAAAATTGTATAATTCATTGTTATAATATTACTTACATTCATTTTTGGCCTTTCGGCAATTGGCTTTGTATTGGGTTTGAATTGGGTTTGATTGG
>CAZZAX010000158.1:0-12903 GCA_964653075.1 uncultured Pirellulales bacterium | reverse complement strand
GTCTCTGCATGAATGGCTGACATATCCGGCTGTTCAATTACTATAAGACACAAGGCACTTTTTAAAAATTAACATATTGTTAGTATGAGTAAGATAGGTAAGTATGAGCTGAGTGAGATTATTATAGGACGTTGCGGCGGGTGGTGGTGGGGAATGATTAGGTTAGGTAGGGTGAGTAGAGATAGTCAGGGGAGATGGGGTGGGTCAAAGACTGGTGTGGAGAGAGATTATATATGGCGTGGGGTTGATGTGACGAGTGTTAATGATTGAAGATTTTTGTTGGGTTGAGTTGGTTACTGGTGAGACCGGAAGAAATCATTAGTCCACTATCTGTTAATGACAGGTAGCGAGAATGGTTGAGTAGATGAGAGGATGAGTAGGTGGGTGGATGCGGAGAGTCAAATGACTACGCGTTTTTTTATGCTAACCCAACTTTCGCAGTTGGCGGGTGAAATCACGATTTTTAAAAATATTTTCCCTCATAGTATTTAATTATACCGCAAAACACTCTCAATCCTTGTGTGGTGAAGACCTTGCCTATTGCAAAGCGGTTTTCTTGCTGAGAAACTATCGGCTGGAGCAAAAAATCTTTACAACGCAAATGACTTAGATAAGAAGATATGTTGAATAATCTCCCCAAATCACATATCATGAAATCAGTGGACTTACGTACATAAAACACCGCAGGTGTAATAACACTATAAAAATTAGAATTTGGACTTTCCAGTTCAGTCAAAGAAGATGTTATTAATGGAAGTACATCAGAGTCAATGAAAATAACGTTCAGGAAAAAACTAATACTAAGTTTCCTTGCAGTTATAGGCATAACCGGCCTCTCTGCCACAGTTGTTGGCATAAAGTTAATTGATAAAAGTATTGTGTCCAGAATTCAGGATAAGGTCAGAGTCGATTTGAACTCTGCACGTGAGATAGTTCAAGGGACAATGGCCAACATACAAGACATTATCCGGCTTACTTCTACCAGGTTTTTCCTAAGAGAAGGTATCTTAACTAATGATGTAAATAGTTTAGGCGCCGAACTCCAAAATGTTAGGCAGCAAGCATCTTTGGACATTCTTAATTTGACCGATGCTAACGGAATTATTCTGCTGAGAACAGCAAATCCAAAGGTAAAGGGAGACAGCCAGGTGTCTAATGAGCTGATTAAGCGTGTTTTATCCAAGAAAAAGGTGATAGCGTCCGTAGAAGTGCTAACAAAAGAAGATTTAACCAAAGAAGGCGAGGAGCTTGCTGATCGAGTTTATACGAAAATTATTGTAACAGCTAACTCCAAATCAACTCTTAGAGAAGCCGTAGATTCTGGAATGTTTATCATTGTTGCTACACCTATTCTAAACAACAACGGTGAAATCCTGGGCGCACTATACGGAGGAAGACTCTTAAATCATGACAACCAGATCGTCGACAGAATAAGGGATATGATTTATGAGGATGAAAAATACGATGGCAAAGATGTTGGAGTGGTAACGATTTTCCAAAATGACGTGCGTATTTCTACAAATGTCAGAACAGAAAACGGCCAAAGGGCCATAGGTACATTAGTTTCTGAGGACACATATAAAAACGTTCTTATTGAAGGTAATTCGCTGAGTAAAATAGAATTCGCAGTGCGCGATTGGTATATAACAGCATACGAGCCGATCAAGAATATATCCGGCAAGACTATTGGCATTTTAGGCCTTGGCGTACTTGAAAGCAAATTTAAAGATATGGAACGAAAAGCACTGTGGATATTTTTTGGAATAACTTTTGTTGGAATTATGGTCTCTGTAGTCATTTGCTTTGTTCTCACGAATTCTATCATGAAACCTATCAACTCACTGCTTCTTGCCACACGTAGCGTTGCTAACGGCCGGATGGAACAACATGTGCAGTTCAATAATGCCCCAGAAGAGATAAAGAGGTTGGGAGAAGCATTCAATTATATGATTTCCTCGGTCAAGAAACGGGACGACCAGTTACGTAAGCAAGCACAGGATGAAATTATGAAGTCGGAAAGACTGGCGATGGTCGGCCAGTTAGCTGCCGGCGTAGCTCATGAAATAAATAATCCTTTGGGCGGCATTTTGCTGTTTAGCCGGCTACTCCTGCAAAAAGTACCTTCTGAAGGGCTTATGAAAGAAAATCTGGAAAGAATAGAAAAGGATGCCAAACGCTGCCAGAGCATAGTTCAAGGACTTCTGGATTTTGCACGCCCACGTGAGCCAAAAAGTGAAGCATTAAAATTAAATGATATAGTAGAGAAAACCGTCAATCTTTTTGAAAACCAGTCTTTGTTCCATAACATTGAGGTTGTAAAACAATATCAGCCGGATTTACCTGTAATCTCTGCCGACCTGGCCCAAATACAGCAGGTCTTTGTCAATATTATAATGAACGCCGCCGACGCTATGAACGGCAAGGGTATTTTGACAATCGCTACGCAGTCAGGCGATAGAGGCAATTGTGTTGAAATCAGTTTTACCGATACGGGTAGGGGAATGCCTCCAGATGAGCTTGATCGTGTGTTCGAGCCATTTTTTACAACAAAAGATGTTGGCCATGGAACGGGCTTGGGTCTGTCAATAAGTCATGGTATAATACGAAAACATGGCGGAACCATAAAAGTCTCAAGCCGGATCGGCCAAGGAAGCACTTTTGTAGTGACTCTACCGAAAAATAAAATGAAACAGGTCTGATGGTTTTTTCAGCGAATATTCTTGTTATAGATGATGAAGAATCGATGCGGGCTGGGTGCATTCAAACGCTTACAGAAAGCGGGTATAGGGTTCAGGCTGTCGAAGATGGACACAAAGGTCTTGAGAAAACCAGCAACGAATCCTTTGATGTTATTCTGCTGGATTTGAAAATGCCCGGTATCCCAGGAATGGAGGTGTTGAAGAAGCTCAAAGAAAATGACCCTAATTGCTTTGTGATAGTTATAACGGCGTATGGGACGGTAGATTCTGCTGTCGAAGCTATGAAGCGGGGTGCTTACGATTTTCTTTCCAAGCCATTCACACCTGAAGCACTTAACTCGATTGTTAAAAGGGCAGTAGATAATAGACTGCGTGCTTTAGAAGATGCCTGTGTAAGCCTTGCCCTTGGTAAAGAAATGATATCAGAAACCATTGTTGGTCGCTCGGATGAAATGGCAAAGCTTGCTCTGCTTATCAAGAAAGTTGCCGCTACGGACTCCACTGTTCTTATCACAGGCGAAACCGGTGTTGGCAAAGAGCTTGTGGCGCAGATGATACATCGTCTCAGCAAGAGAGCTGACAAGCCGTTCGTGACGGTTGACTGTGGTGTACTTGTTGAAAGCCTTTTTGAAAGCGAGATGTTCGGCCATACTCAAGGGTCTTTTACCGGTGCAATGGAGACCACGCAGGGTAAATTCGAGCTGGCAAACGGTGGAACTATATTTCTCGATGAGGTTGCAAATATCAGTATCAATATGCAGGCGCGGCTGTTGCGGGTCATTGAGGAACGGGAAATTTCCAAGGTCGGAGGTTTAGAAAAGATAAAGGTGGATGTTAGAATTATCGCTGCTACCAATAGGAATTTGCTCAAAGAGATTAACGAAGGGAGATTCAGAGAAGACCTTTTTTACCGTCTAAATGTTGTGCCCATCAGTATACCGCCCCTTAGAGAAAGAAGACAGGACATCAGCGTATTAGCGAAGCACTTCCTACAGAAATTCGACCAACAGAAGAAAAAGGCCGTAACAAGCATTTCAACAGAGACGATGCGGTCCCTGGAAATGTACGACTGGCCCGGAAATGTGAGGGAACTGAGAAACACAATTGAGCGTGGAACAGTAACGTGTGAAGGAGAAGTGATTGAATTAGATGATCTGTCATTCAATAAATCAACGATTCAAGGCAATGTCAATTCGTCAGGGGGAGGCTGCCTTGAGGAAATGGAAAGGGAAAAGATTAGCAAGGTGCTGAAGCAATTTAATGGTCATAAAACGAAAGCGGCTGAGTATCTGGGCATTAATCGTAAAACGCTCCGTGAAAAAATCCGCAAGTATAAAATTAAAACCGGTTCATAAACAGCGGTACAAAAGTATCCAATTTTAACTCTTCACGGTACAAAAATTCTCATATACGAACTTAGGATTCTCACTTCAATAATCATACTCAAGTTATTCATACTAACTGTAACCTATTATTAAAGCAATAGTTATCTTCTTTAGAGAACATTATCGGTTATTTTTTAATAACCTGGCAGGGATTTTGCAATACTAAAGAGCAGATGCGTCATGAAATGACCTTATAGATTGGCTGGGGACATAAAGGACGCAGGAAAATCCATTGCGAGCAGAAGGAGTTTATGATGTGTGCCAAAAAACAAATATCGTCAGCGTCAGGTTTCCAGGACTCAATGATGGCCGATGTGGTAGTTATCGATGACGAGGAATCGATATGCGAGGGTTGCAGACAAACCCTTGAAGCAGAAGGCTTCCGGGCAGTAATTGCACACGATGGAACTGAGGGATTGAAACTTGTCGAACAGTCCCATCCGAAAGTTGTACTGGTGGACCTTAAAATGCCGGGTATAAGCGGCATGGAAGTGCTGGCCAACATTTCCGAGTATGACCCGTCTATTGTAACAATAGTTATAACCGGTTATGGCTCAATTGATTCCGCTGTTGAGACGATGAAAATCGGAGCTTCGGACTTTTTGACTAAGCCATTTGCTCCGGAAAAGCTCATTGAATCCGTCAGGCGAGGGATGGAAGTGACCCGACCGGCCGAAGAGGCGGAAGTAACCGAGCAAGTTGTCCGGCCCCTTGAAGTACCTGAAAAAGCCCCGTTAAACAAACAAAATGTTGTTTTGAAGGGCTTGGAAGTTTTAGGTCAGTATTACTCGCTCGGTTTTAAAGAGCGCCAGTTCTTCGATGAGTTAAGATGCCTTGAATCAGAGGCAAAACATCACGCCGACAGACTCGGGCAAATGAAAGAAAAAGGACAAGCTGTACTGGATATAGTTCGCGATTTACGGCGGGTTGATAGTATTATCCAGAAATATGCATATAAGAAAAATACGTTGATCCAGATTCTTTTGGACGTCCAAATGGAGTTTAACTGGCTTCCACGACACTGTTTGGAGTGGGTTTCAACACGGCTTAATATCCCGCATACCAACATATACACTGTTGCCAGCTTTTATGAGGCTCTGAGCCTGGAACCTCGGGGAGCACACTTGATTCAGATATGTACCGGAACTGCCTGTCATGTTCGTGGAGCTGCCAGCTTAGTTGACAGAGTGTCCAGCATTTTGGGTATTGAGCCGGGCCAAACCGATTCAGAGCAGTTATTCACCCTGGAAACAGTTCACTGTCTGGGATGCTGTGCTTTAGGGCCGGTAATGGTAGTTGATGGAGAGTATTACAGCAATCCTTCTACAAAACAAATCCAGGAGATCGCCGCTTCATGCAAAGTAAGTAGCGAGAAAGGAGAAAATTATGCCCAGGTTGAACTCAGCCGCTGACTTGGAGAAGTTTAGAAAAGACACGCTGGCCAAAAGAGACCCGGAAAAACTGTGTGTTACTGTCTGCTCAGGCACAGGATGTCACGCTTATGGCTGCATTGGGGTAGCTGAATCTTTTATCAATGAGATTAAAAGCAGGAACCTGCAAGCGAAAGTAGATGTTCGTAAGACAGGATGTCATGGCTTCTGTGAAAGGGGTACTGTGGTAATCATCTTCCCTGAGGAGATATGCTATCTTCATGTAAAGCCGGATGATGTCTCTGAAATAGTCCAGAAGACCCTGATAGAGAAAGGGACGGTGGACCGGTTATTGTACCATGATACCGACGGCAAAAAGATTGTGCGTGAAGGAGAAATACCCTTCTATAAGCATCAGAATCGAATCATCTTTGGAAATAACAGGTTTATCGATCCAAAGAATATAGATGATTATATTGCCCTTGGTGGCTACAGTGCGTTATCGAAAGCACGTTTTGAAATGACACAGGAGCAGGTATTAGCAGAGGTTAAAGAAGCCAATTTAAGGGGCAGAGGTGGAGGCGGTTTTCCTGCTGGCCGAAAGTGGGAAACCACACGCGACGCAGCGGGAGAGCCGAAATACGTTATCGTAAATGCCGATGAAGGTGACCCCGGAGCTTATATGGATAGGAGTTTGTTGGAAGGTAACCCGCATAGTGTGCTGGAGGGCTTGCTTATCGGTGCTTATGCTATTGGCTCACATGAGGGGTATATTTATGTCCGGGAGGAATATCCACTGGCATTGGAGAATACGAAAGTTGCAATCGAGTCAGCCAGGCAGTACGGTTTGTTGGGGGAAAACATCCTCGGTTCGGGATTCGATTTTGATGTTACTATCCATCGAGGGGCCGGTGCCTTTGTATCAGGTGAATCCAGCGCCCTTATGAGTGCTATTGAAGGCCATGTCGGTGAGCCCAGGCCAAAATACATTCATACCTCTGTGAAAGGCCTGTGGGATAAGCCCACCTGTTTGAATAATGTTGAAACCTGGGCCAATGTGCCATTTATTATCAATAAAGGCGCCGACTGGTTCAAGAGCATTGGCACAGAGAATAGCAAAGGCACCAAGATATTCTCTCTGGTTGGTAAGATAAACAACACGGGATTAGTGGAGGTGCCTATGGGCATAACTTTGAGAGACATCGTCTATGATATTGGCGGCGGCATCCCTAATGGCAAGAAGTTTAAGGCCGTGCAAACCGGCGGTCCTTCCGGAGGGCTTCTACCCGAAAGTATGCTTGATATTCACGTCGATTTCGACGAGCTTACAAGAGCTGGATCGATGATGGGCTCAGGTGGAATGATAGTAATGGATGAAAACACCTGCATGGTCGACACAGCCAGGTATTACACCGAATTTCTTGCCCAGGAATCCTGTGGAAAATGTGTCCCATGCCGGGAGGGCCTCAGACAAATGCTTAGAATCCTGAATAATATAACAAACGGAGAAGGCAAGGAAGGTGACATCGAGCTTTTGGAGGAACTGTCGGAGTTTATCCAGGAGGCGTCATTGTGTGCCCTTGGTCAAACAGCTCCAAATCCTGTGCTGAGTACAATCAAACATTTCAGGCATGAGTACGAAGCACATATCACGGAAACACGTTGTCCTGCAGGTGTTTGTAAGGCACTCATTAGCTACTATATTGAGGCAGATGACTGTCTGGGTTGTGGATTGTGTGCTAAGAATTGCCCGACGGATGCAATCTCCGAAACCGAGGATAAAATATATGTTATTGACCAGGAAAAGTGTATCAAATGTGGAAGTTGCCTAAAGGTCTGTCCCGAAAAGGCAAAGGCTGTGGCTTTGCAAGATGCGCTTTATGCTCGGTACTAACTGCGCGAATGCTATTGTAAGGAAATAAAAATGAAAACGATACAGTTAGAAATTGACGGAAAAAAAGTTCAGGCCAAAGAAGGTGCAACAATCCTTGAAGTTGCCCGTGAAAATGATATTTATATTCCGACTCTTTGTCATCACGATGAGCTCAAACCATCCGGCGTCTGCCGCTTATGCATGGTGGAAATATCGAAGAATAAAAGGACAAAATTGGTTGCTTCTTGTGTTTATCCTGTCGAAGAAAATATTGTTGTAAAAACCAATTCCGAGAAGATAAGGAAAATTCGTAAAATGATTGTCGAACTGCTGTGGCCAACAGTACCGGCCCTGGCAAAAGAGTTCGAAGTGGAAGGATCTCGCTTTGTTCCTGAGCATACTGAATGCTGTTTGTGCGGATTGTGTGTCCAGTATTGTGCGGAGGTCGGAAAATCCAACGCAGTTTACTTCAAAGGTAGAGGAATAAATCGGGAGGTAGCCGTTCTGCCTGAACTTGTAGATGAATGTGCCTATTGTACGAAGTGTTACGGATTATGCCCAGGCGGGTGGATTGTAATTCAAGCCATGACAACATAATAAAGACGGGTATAAAGAGCAGAGTGAGAGGCACAATAAAAATCGATACTGAACGGTGCAAAGGCTGCGGCCTGTGTGTAGAAGCATGTCCCAAAAACGTCATTGCAATATCTAAACACTCCAACAAGAACGGTTACTTCCCCGCAGAAGTAGTTGACATTATTGATTGTTTCGGTTGTGCTTTCTGCGCTATAATATGTCCTGATGTGGCAATTGAGGTTTATCGTGATACTAATTACAGTGAATATAAAGTCAAGGAAAAAAGAGAGTCGACTTTGGGTACTTTGTAACATCGATACCTTTTTGAGCCAACACAAACCGGTAGCTACCTTGCATAGCTTCTTTATTCGTGGGGACTAATGAAGGCAAAAATGGAGGCGGGGGGATTCGAACCCCCGTCCCGAGATGCTTCAAGGCAAGCGTCTACATGCTTAGTCGCTTTATTGTTTTTTCACCTTGCCAGGCGCCAAAACGACAGGCTCCCGGCTCGGCTATTTCGGTGAGGTCTCGCCTTGCCGGCCCGAACAACCGACTCAGCCAAGCCTGCTGTTTGACGCCCTTACCTGACCCACAGGCAAAGTCAGGCAGGACGGGCCGCCAGTTTAGGCGGCCATGCGCAACTGTGAGTTGTCGCTTAAAATTAGTTGCCGGGTGATTAGCCAGGCCAACCGGCGTCCTGGGCATGCAGCTTGTCCGTCCATCATCCGGTCGAAGCCGTTCGCCCCCATATTCACTTTTCAAAAAAGAGCCTACTTTTTTGATTTAGTTTTTTTATTTTTCTCCCGTATTACTGTCTTCTTGACGCTTTTCTTTGCAGTTGATCGTACAATTCTGAAAACAGGAATGGTCAACGAAGGCAATCCCATTCGAGCAATCATATTTTGTACAAATTCCCGCCAATATGGCCAAGCATTATAAATTCCATTCAAATTAGCAAATTGCTCGAATCCTCTTTGAGTCAATCCTTCAAAGTTTTCTATTTTGTAAGCTAAAAGAAAAGAAGCATCCATCAAAATAACTGGTTTTTGAGTTTTACTTTCAGAAAAAGCCTCGAAGTTGAATTTAGCAGTGACTATAACATAGCCATTTTTCTTATCTATTTGTACTTCAGTCGAATAGTCGATATCATATGCTTTCTTACCCAATGTAGCTTCTGGTATTTGATCACATTTACAGCTTATTAACCGAACATCTTTCAACTGTACTCGGTCAGAAACCAACAAACCCTCAGCAACCTTGGTTTTAGCCTTTCTTTTTGCCATGATTTAAGCTGCCTGATATAGCTCCTTTTGTTCCTCTTCATTAATTTCTCGATATTCAGATTGTTTTATTGTTATGTCTACTGCTGGAATCCATTGATTAAAAGTAATACTTTCGAGTATGCTATCCATGTCAAGTGGAACAGCAGACACAGTCATCTTTGAATCAAGCGCATATAGAAGATCGGCTACAGTTGTGAGTCTCATATTGTGGTCGCCACTTAGGAGTTGTGTTATATTGCTTTTACTTACACCTGCTATCCTTGACAGCTCTGCTTTGCTGATCCCCTTTTCTTCCATAACTTTCCAGATAGTCTCCGTGATTTCAAATATTAAATCTTCACGAAAGTACAGTTTCCTACCTTCGTCGTCAGACATAAGTTTTTCTATAAATGTTTTGTCCATATCGAGAACTCCATATTAAATTATTACGAAAATAATGAAATATGTTCATTCATTATTTCTTCGGCACATTTAATTTGCCTTGGAGGTGTATCACCAGTTTCCTTGTTAAAGCCGTGCGTAAGTAACCAAGTTTTTCTTAACTGAAAACATAAAACTCGAACTTTAGGATAAACCTTAAATTCGTATATTTTCCCACTCTTTCCACCTAACTTTCTGAATCTTTCAATGTTGTGAATTCTGCCAACTTGCGCCATCTTGACGAATGATTTTGCCAGTTTAGCCCAATCTGATTGCTCCAACGTCTCTATGTAATCCAAGGCCGGCTTCTTGCCGTTAAGGCGACTTGCATAAGCAACAATAGCACACGGTCCCTTAACTAACGGGTCATCCCTAAAATCTATCACATCCTTATTCGTCATACGAATCGTAGGAGTTTAATTATAACTTAACTATTCTCGTGTGTCAATGCAAATATTAAATAAAACAAAAGCAAACTGAGAACCTAAATATTAATATAAAAAAACGACAATTAAATATATATAGTGTTTCAAACCACGGAAACCACTATATATAGGACTTTTTGGGGATTCTATGAAATTCAATAAAACTTGTTAAAAAACTTCATTATAAGCTGAAAATTCCCAAAGAGCAGGATAAATCGCTCGTACCTCGCTCAATATTATATCAATTCATACATACAACCACAATAAAAGTTTATTCCCGAGTTACTATATTTACCTTTTAATATTTCCGGATAGCCCCGGGATTTGCTTTACCTTACGGGAATCCGCAGTAGTGGGATTCCCGGTGATTTTTGCGGATAGACCCAGGGCTTGCGATACTCGCGGGAAAGCAGCTTGTTGGCCTCATAGTCGCCGGCGATTATTTCCTTCTCGCCGTCCCATTCGACGCTTCGGCCGAGCTTCAACGAGAGCATTCCCAGCAGGCTCATATTTGTGGAACGATGGATTTCCTCGATATCGCAGACCGGGGTTGAGCCGGTTCGAATGGCCTTGAGAAAATCATCCCAGAGCTCTTTGATGTTCTGGCTGTCGGGCTGATTGAGCTTCGGCTTTTCGTTAATGACTTTTTGACCTCTTCCGGACGGATAGAAGGTCCAGCCGCTCTGCCAGCCCATATGAAAAGTGCCCCTGGTGCCGTAGAAATAGCAGCCGACGTTTTCGCCTTTTGCAGCATTATTACCGGCGAATTGGCGATGCTCCCAGACGGCAGTGAAGTCCTCGAATTCAAAACTGGCAACCTGGTGGTCGGGGGCGTCGGTTGTCTGGCCTCGTTCATCGTTTACCGGCGGGCCTTTGATGGGACGTCCGCCTGTAGAGAATACCCGCTTGGGATATTTTTCCTCTGTCCACCAGAGAATCTGGTCCATCCAGTGTACACCCCAGTCGCCCAATGTGCCGTTACCGTAATCGAGGAACTGACGGAAGCCCTTCGGGTGTATTTTCGTGTTAAAGTGCCGCAGCGGCCCGGGCCCGCACCACATATCCCAGTCCAGACCTGCGGGAACTGCTGCATTGGGTCTTGGTTTTTCGGGGCCTCCTCCATAGAGGACAAATGCCCTGACCATACCGATTTTTCCGGCCCTGCCCGATTTGAGGAATTTCATCCCTGAAACATTGTGGGGAGAAATTCGCCGATGCGTACCGACCTGAACGACCCTGCCGGCGGCACGGGCGGCATTTACCATTGCCCGTCCTTCCTTGATGGTGTGGCCGATAGGCTTTTCCACATAAACGTGCGCACCAGCCTTAACGGCCGCAATGGTAATCAGCGGATGCCAGTGGTCCGGGGTGGCAACGATGGCGATGTCAATTTTCTCGCCGTCCAGAAGCTCTCGATAATCCTGGTACTTATTAGGCTTGTCGCCAGTAAGCTTTTCGATTTTTGCTACGGCCGGCTCTAATTGATTGAGGTCGACATCGCACATAGCGACCATTTTGCATTGACCCGACTCCATCGCGGTCCGGGCGATGTTCATACCCCACCAGCCGCTGCCGATTAGGGCGGTACGATATTTTCCGCCGGTTTGGGCCCTGAGTATTGCAGGGGCAGAGAAAGCCAGACCGGATATTAATGAGCCTTTTAGAAAAGTGCGACGATTAATAGACATGATAATATCTCCTCTCTTCTTTATAGGAATCCCGCATACAGGGAATCCTGACAGCTATAAAAGCAGGTTTTTTATATTGATATGGGCAGTTTTGTACGCTTGAAAGCAACTGCCGACTCTTTATGCAATTTAACAATCTGCTCTCATAAGTCAAGTGAAAAACCAACTCAAACTTAGGGATTTTCTCATATGTATCATTTTGAATAAAAGGCAGCCGGACTTGGCGGCATTGGGTTTGTATTGGCTTTGAATTGGGTTTGTTTATTTCCCGCCGGAAGGCAGTTTTATTGTCATACACCTTTGTATCATAGATATTTATGTTCATTTTTGGCCTTTTGGGAATTGGGTTTGAATTGGCTTTGAATTGGGTTTGATTGGGTTTGTTTTTGACTTTTTTCAGACTGGTGAAAATTGGATAATTCATTGTTGATAAATAAGTTACGTTCAATTGGACAATTGGTGAATTGGGTTTGTTCTCACTAAAAGTTATAGAACTTTTAGTGATTTTTCCTTTGATATACTGACTTTTTTCACAATTTAACTGCCTTTTTACCATTTACGATTGTCCATTAACTATTTTCTAATATGTATCCCCGATTACGACCTTTGTGGACAAGCCCCTATGGGGGCAAGCTTAGGGTAGGGAAAAAAACAGTCCCTCTATAATTAGACGTACCTGCACGCCTTCGGATTTACTATTTACTATTGACTCTTTACTAATGTAATTGGGCTGTCGAGCCTAAGATCTTGCCATGAAATTGGCTTATGACTTGCATATTACGATGCTTTCGTTAGTCTTCTGACCAACAGGTGGGTATTATACCATATTTTTAAAAAAAATCAACTTAAAAAAGAGAAAATCTCCGTGAATTGACACTGTATATCTGAAGCTCGATTGGCGACGCGCAACTTTCGTAACTCGATGTGAATGAGGGATTTAAAATTAGTAGCGTTTTTTGTCTAAAATGGTGCCATTTTAGTTTTTACTTATCACTGCACTATAGTCTCCACTTCGTGCGTGCCTCATCACTTCCGAAGGACTGACTATGCTGTCGAATATAACATCTTTAGTGCGAATTTTTATTGACGACATAGACAAGATGGGTGCGATTGTTGGCAATTTAACAAAATTGATGCCTGCGTCAAAAGTCAGATAGTTCACAGTACAGAATCGTTGGAATTTC
>CAZZAX010000157.1:0-12952 GCA_964653075.1 uncultured Pirellulales bacterium | reverse complement strand
TTCGGCCGGGCCGAAACGAAATCGAATCCGTCAACCGCCCCATCGTCTGCGGCGGTGTTTTGGTAGAGCCGGGAGACGTCATCGTCGCCGATGGCGATGGTGTAATCGTGGTCCCGCGCGCACATGCAAAAGAGGTAGCCGACTACGCCCACAAAATAATCGAAGGCGATAAAGCCGGCCGACGCAATCTATACAAAAAGCTCGGACTGCCGCCCGACGATTCAGTAAAATGATTCGCTGGAAACTGTGTATTTCTTCTTTACGGTTACTCCTTATTAGTGAAGTCTGATACTGCCTTTATGATACAACCTGATACCACCGTTATAGATCTTGATCCCTGCCAGTACTCCTCCCATTTGAGTCCCCTTGATCGAAAAAAGCCTTTTTTTCTCAGAACTTGAGGATGAGATTAGCGGGGAGGTGGGCTGACAGCAGAAGCAATACAATATAACCGGCTCCGGGACTCATTCATTGCTCTGGGAATATGACAAAGACGGAAATTCTTCATCAGGTTCCGATTGCGGCTGGGTGGCCTTTGTCCAGTGGGATGGTTCATGGTTCACCTCCGCCCCAGCCAAGCTGGGACACCGTTACCTATAAATATGACCCGGGCGGCAGGCGTATCGAAAAGGACGTCGATGGCTATAAGACCACTTACGTGTATGACGGCGGTAACGTTATCGCTGAATACGATGACAACGTTGATCTGGCTAGTAAATATATCCACGGTGCGCGCGTTGATGAGCTGGTCTGTATGATTCACGTCGCAGACAGTAACGCCGTCTATTACTATCACTACGATGGCCTGGGCTCAGTTATAGCCCTGAGTGATTCGTCCGGCGATAGCTGCTATAGCTACGAATACAGTGTCTATGGCCAAGCTGTGGGCTCAGATCCCAACTTCACTGCCAATCCCTACCTGTTCACCGGCCGAAGGTTCGATTACGAAACAGGGCTTTACTATTATCGAGCTAGGTACTATAATCCGTATATAGGCCGGTTCCTGCAGACCGATCCTATAGGCTACGGTGATGGTATCAATTGGTATGCCTATTGCAAGAATAATCCACTTAATTTTGTGGATCCAAGTGGTTTAGTAACAGTTGCGTTTTATGATCCGGAAGTAATGCCAGACCAATATGTAGATGGTAAACTTCGACGTTGGGTTGGTGTTTTTCAAGAATATGCCGATGATCATGGTGAACACGTATATAAAATGAGCACCCCACGTGACGCATTACAGAAATTAGCAGAGTTACGCTTGGCAGGTGTTGATGTAACTGAAGTTTATTTCTATGATCATAGTTGGTTTGGAGGATTACATTTCGGTACTGAAATGAAATGGCAAGGTGCTGAAGGCGGACCTGGAGAAATTCATGAGAACGATGTCGAAGACTTCTGTAATGCTCTTCAAGCTATGACAGAGAATGCTATCTTCCACTTCAGGCATTGCGATTTAGGTGGTTTTCTGTCTGAACGTCTAGAGGATCTTGCGGAGTGGACGCAATCATCCGTAACTGGTGTTGAGGGGAGGATATTTGCAAAAGCAGGATATAGATATGCTTATAATTTTTGGAGAGTCGCTGAAATGCCGGGACCTGACTATGCACCCTATCTAACACTCGGATTTGAGAAAAAAGGAGCAGAGTATGGCAGATACATGATAGTGCCCTTTGACCCGATTACTGGGAAGGTTGGAAAAATGGTTCAATATATGGAAGGAACAACTGTTGATGAGGTTTATTGAGACTTGAGAATTTTACAGGAACAAAGTATAATAGAATACATATAGGTTCATTAATCGAAGGAATATAGCTGTGAAAGTGAGAGCGGTTATTATTGCGCTGATTATCGGTGTGATCGTTTGTTTCTGTATCATCAAAAGACAAGAGAAAATTACTTTTTCTAAATACTATGAGTCATATCAAGTAGATATCGAACCTGACGCTACCAGTTATCAATTGCCGCTGGATATAAGTGATATAGTAAATTTCAATGATGTCGGTCAGGTTATCGACCTGAATGACATTTCAGATTTAATTCGACAAAATGGTTTTGCTGTCCTGGAGCCAGGAGTTTACTCTGAGTTTTCCAGTCGCGATTTTGACATCATATACATTACCCTCACCAAATCAAGAATTCCCGCATTTATAACCGCTGATACGGGTCTTTATCTGTATCATGTTCTTCTTAATGAGACGCTTAAGGATATTGAAAAATCAGACATTTCAGATTTTTATTTTAAAAGCAGTGACCCTAAAAGTCAGCCGTTCGCTGTCTATAAAGGTGATAACCGTTCCTTTGTGCGGGGGCTCGATCTGATGGCACTGCTCGGTTCAAATGATGCCATGAATATTCTGGCTAATGAAGGAAATGCAGACCACGAAAGATATGGTTTCCCGCTTAATAAATTGAAGGACGAAATTAATTCTTTGAGCCACATTAAGTGGCAAGCCAACCTATACTGGTCCTGGTTATATTGTACGCAAGTCCTATTTCAGGAACTGCCGGAGGGGTACCCGAAGTTTGTGCGTACACAAGCCTGGAACAGACGACAACTTAATACCACTCTTGCTTCATGGGTACAATTACAAGATGATGTAGTTCGCTATTACATTCCCGCTGAGCAACAACCCGTTGCCTTCGGTGTAGAACCTGTTCCACCACCTGCACCTATTGGTTATGTTGAGCCGAATCCATTTTTCTGGGGACGATTATTATCATTGACACGGATGACATCTAAAGGTTTGGATAATCTCAAAATGTTAACCCCAAAAGCTCGTGGGCGATTTGCTGAATTTGAGAAGCTATTACAACAAACACTGGATATTGTTTCCAAACAACTAACTGATAAACCTCTCTCATCTGAAAACCGTGATTTTTTTGAAAAGTTTCCATACGCTATATTGGATAGGGTCCTTCCTGGTGTACCAAACAAAAACCTTGCAACGATCCTCACTACCTATGCAAGCCCTAGTGAGACCAATGCAGTAGATGGTATCACCCAGGCCGTTGGCGATATTGATTTGATTATAGTTGCCTGCCCGGTGTCTAATGGTAAGACTCTCTTAACAATAGGGCCTGTGCTCAGCTACTATGAGTTTAAGCAAACAATGAGTAATCGCCTTACTGACGAGGCTTGGCGTACATCACTCGATTCGGCCCAAAGGCCAAAGAGGCCGGAGTGGTATGTACCACTGATACGGCAGAGTAAAAAAAATCCCTTTGAGTTGACAAGGTTGAGAAGTAACCAGCTTGAAAGTATGAGTCCATACTGGTCACCTGATGGACGAAAGATAGCTTTTATGGGATCAGATAAAGAAAGGAATCACGATATTTATGTTATGAGTGCCGATGGAAAAAATAAGAGGAAATTAACAAACAATCCTGGTATATATTTGAATCCATGCTGGTCGCCTGATGGAACAAAGATAGCTTTTCAATCAGGCTTATACGGAAAGGGTGAAATTTATATTATGAACGCCAATGGTAGTGAACATAAAAGATTGACAAACAATTCTACTGATGATTCGGTTCCTTGCTGGTCACCTGATGGAAAAAAGATAGCTTTTGAGTCAGGTAAATACTTAAAACGTGATATTTATATTATGAACGCCGATGGTAGTGAACATAAAAGATTGACGGATGATTCTGCTGATGATTCGTCACCTTCCTGGTCACCTGATGGGAAAAAAATTGCTTTTGTTTCACTAAGAGAAGCTAATTTTGATATTTATGTTATGAACACTGATGGGAGTGGACAGAAGAGATTAACAAACAATCCATTTTATGATGGGATGCCTCACTGGTCACCTGATGGGAAAAAAATTGCTTTTGTTACAGAAAGAGATGGCAATTCTGAGATTTATGTCATGAACGCCGACGGCAGTAAACAGGAAAGATTAACAAGCAACTCCTCACAGGATAAAAAACCTTGCTGGTCACCTGATGGAAAAAAGATAGCTTTTACGTCATTTATAAGAGGAACTCCTGAGATTTATATCATGAATTTGGATAAAAGAAACAAATGAAGAAGCATGTTATAATATTATTGGTTTGCGCAGTTTGCTCTGTCTCATTTGCAGAGTATAAAGAATTAGAAACTCTCAGTGAATCAAGTCATCAGGCCATAAGAGAATACGCCGATTATTTGGCTGCTATGAACCCCAAGTTTGAAGGTGCAGTAAAGTTCGGACAAGCACTACAGGTTATCAAAGAAGAAACGAAGATTGACCTTTCGAAACTAACATATCAGAGCGAAAACTATTGGCGTGCAGCATTAGAGATGGCTCCCAAGGATTCATCGATTTTATTCGCTCATGCACATTTACATGCAGCCCGTGGCGAGACAGCCTATGCAGATACGTATTTCTTATTGGGCAGTCTAACTGTAGGTAAAAGCCATCGAGCCGAACTCAACAAGTATAAAAGTCTTAGGAATGAACTGAATAGCAAGACCACCCAGGCAATCGACAAGGGAATCAAATTCCATGGTCAAGGGGATTATGAGAAAGCTATAGAAGTATATGATAGGATGATAGCTGAGCATCCTAACTGCAGTTTAGCATACTATGAGAAGGGCTTGTCGTACATGATGATGAGAAAAGACAAAGCTGACTTCAAAGATATGGCGATGCAGATGTATGCTGAATGCAGACGGCGTGATCCTTTTTATTGGAGAGCCTACCAGGGAAGTGATCCTAAGGTGATACAAAAGCTTAAAATATACTTAAAACAGGTTCATCCCTTTCTCTCCGGCAAGCAAAGAACGAAGGAAGGTTTTAATGCGTTTGCAGAGGGCTGTGAAGCTATGGAGCTGTATCCTTTTGCCGCTCATGCGCAGTGGAAACTTGCTTTGATTGATTCAGAAAATATACAAGAGCACATAAAGAAGTTCCTTGATCTTATTGAGAAGTGCGGCTGCAAAAATGTTAATTTCTTCAGGAAGCAGTTCAAGTTTAACGAATCAAAATAGCCAAAAAATGTAAGTTTTACATTAGACAGCCCTCGTTTCAGGTGATCATCTTTCTAAATAGTTAATCCCGGCCTGCCAGAACATATATTAAAAAACTGACAGCGGTGAACGAATCCATAAAAGACAGCGTTTTGCGTATAGCGTATCGTCGGCAATAAAACAGGCCAATAAAGGCGGATAAACAGTTAGGTCTGTGTGAGAAGTATTTCCGGATGTTTGCCCTTGGTGTAATCCTGATTTTGATTCTTACACGCGTATTCGATTTTTCTATTAAGCCGGCATCGTACAAGGGGCTGTTCATAAACCGGCCGTACTGCGGCATGCATAGCCGGGCCAATGCCAACAGGGCCTGGGCCGCAAGAAGCCATGTCAAATACGGCCTGGGCTATACCAGGGGGTACCATACCCTGGCAGTAGGGGACCCGCCGACAGCTCATCCCCAGCGCTATGTCAGCCACCCGTCGCTTATGACGTTGATTACTGCTTTTGGCATGTTGCTGTTCGGCGCCGAAGAATGGCAGATTCGCCTGTTCGACTTGGTCCTGTCCGTGCCGGTTTTGCTATTGATATTGCTTCTGCTGCGGAAGTTATACGGGTGTGGTTGTGCGCTGCTATCCGGTCTGCTGCTGGTTATACTACCCATCTCAGCCTATTTCGGCTTTGACTCATTGTTGGTCCTTGCAGGACTGTGGGCGTTGTGGCGCTACCTGCTATTAATCGGCCGGCTGCAAAGTGCTTCCAGGCCCAGGAGGCGGTACATACTCGAATTGGCTGTCGCTCTGTTCCTGGTGGTACAATTGAGCTGGGTAGGTGTGTTTTATGCCTTTGCCATCGGTCTGCACTATGTGGTGAGCTGTCTGATACGGTGGAAGCTCCAGGCGGGAATCCTGGCCGTTCTGGTTCTGGCCCCGTTTATGAGTCTGGCTTTGAACTTCTATGTCATGGCCTGCGGCTTTCGCAGCAATATACAGGTGGAAGCTGCCACAAAGTCCCCGGTAGAACTCAAAAGCGAACGAGCGGATACGGCCTGGGGCCTTATAAAGGTCCTTTTTAAATGGCGTGTCCGAGAGGGAGAACGCCCCTCATTTTCATGGAGAGCCTGGCTGGCCAGGAACGCAGAGTATGCCAAGACAAATTTCACTGTTCCGGTTCTGTTTCTATTAACTGCATATCTGATCTATTGGCTTATCGCCCATATCATTGCCTTATTGCGGATATTTAATATCCAGGTGAAATCACCGGTCTGGCCTGTTCGGATTCCCCGGCCTTTTAATTGTATATGGTTTTTCCTGCTGCCGGGATTGCTGTTTTTGCTTACCTTTAAGGGGCTGATCTGGAGGCATCAGTACTGGCAAAGACCCCTTGTCGTTTTTGTGGCGGTGGGAGCTGCTTTGGGTGTGTTGATAATAGGGGATCTCTTCTACATGCTCAATCGCTGGCTGGGTCGATTAATAGTTGCCATTTTGGTTATCGTAGTCGTGATATATTGTAATCAGGGACTTGCGGCCTATCGGGCCGTGCGCTGGCAGGCCCCGCATACGATCAACCTCTTCAAACGCTTGAATCGGGAGATACCCCCGGATAAGGCATTGTTGACCTTCAAGAATTTTATGATCCGGCAGTCCAAAGCCAAGGCCCCTTTCTACCGACCGGAATATGCATGGTATCTGGACAGGGAGATGGTAGTAGCCAATGCCTGGTATCATAATCCCCATTGGGCGGAGTCAGCCCCGATAGTTTACATCGTTGATAAAACGGTCGACGAAATCCAAAAGCAAGCCAAAACCGGCCGTTTTCACTATTACTTTGTCCCGGAACGTGAAGAACCGCGGCGCGACCAGCCCTATAACCCGCTGTTCGAAATCCACACAGTCTTTACGTCCATGGACGCTCGGAAGCTACGACGTAAGCTTAATGACAATGACCAGAGCGACGACGAGATTCTTCACTGGGAGAAACACCGCCGCTACCGTGTGGACCTGATTAACAAGCTAAAAAGGTTTTACCACTATGAATACTATGGCAATCCTGCACAGCCCGGTGATGAAGACTTCTGTTATTGGGGTAATACACCATGCTATCTGTTTGATTTAACCCGTCCCAAAATGTATTTCTTATGAAGCTGATTATTCAAATTCCCTGCTATAATGAAGAGAGAACCTTGCCACAGGTGATTCGGGATCTGCCCCGGCACTTTCCCGGTGTGGACGAAATAGAATACCTGGTTATAGACGACGGCAGCACCGACAATACTGTGGCAGTCGCCCGGAATCTGGGTGTGCATCATATTCACAGCCTCGGGGAAAATCAGGGATTAGCAAAGGCATTCCTGGCAGGGATCGCCCGTTGCCTGGAGTTGGGAGCGGATATTATAGTTAACACCGATGGGGACAATCAGTATGGCGCTGGCTGTATCAAGGATTTGATAGCTCCTATTGCTGCTGGCCGGATGGATATTGTGGTCGGGACACGGCCCATTGAAGAGATCGAGCACTTCTCACGCCTTAAGAAGTTCCTGCAACGTGTGGGTAGCCGCGTGGTCAGGCAGTTCTCGGGTACCAATATCCCGGATGTCACCAGCGGATTCCGGGCCTACTCTGCCGAAGCTGCCATGCGCCTGCATATCTTCAACAATTATACCTACACACTGGAGACTATTATCCAGGCAGGACATATGAACATGCGGATCGGACATATCCCAATACAGGTCAATCCCAGGACCCGGGAATCGCGTCTGATTTCCTCAGTCTCTCGGTATGTTTGGCGATCTGCGTCGATTATTCTGCGCGCCTATGTTACTTACAAGCCTCTCCGCATCTTCCTCTATTGCGCGGTCCTGCCGGCCTCTCTGGGATTGGCCCTGTGCCTGCGATTTATGTATTATTATTTGTTTCGTGACAGTTCCGGCCATATCCAGTCCCTGATCCTGGCGGCCATCCTACTTATTCTTTCTTTCCTGATGACTGTGCTGGGCATTCTGGCAGACCTAATCAGTACCAATCGCCAGTTGATCCAGGAGGCAATCTTTATCCAACGAAAACGCACTTACGAAAGCCAAAAAAATGCGCCCGATTATGAAGCAGGCATTTGGCCAGATAAAGATGGCTATAGCAAAAAAAAAGGTTTCTTACAAGCATTAAGATTCTCCCGAGAGGAAGTACACTCAGGTAGCTCTTGAGCAATTGGGGATGGTTTACTAATCTGTGGACCGTTGTGGGGGCTATCCTGAGAGGACAAAGTTGAAAAACCTTTCAGAGTTTCTCCATCGAACGGTTATCCCGGGTAAATCAAAGAGGATTTGACAGCGTTCCCATGCGAAGCTCGAGGGCCTTCCGGCCCAGAGGCTGGTGCTGGCCGCATAATATCGTTAGGGAGCAAGCCGAAGCTGTTATTGGACAAAGATCTATAAGACAAGCATTTGTTACGTGCTTCCTTGATCCAAATCATCTAATCCTAATCCCCTACCTCAAAACCTTCAGAAAAGGTGTGAATTCTACACCTTTACGTACTACAAATAGTTCTTACCTGAATATCTCCCTGTATCAGTATGGTAACCCGGGTACCACCGCGAAGCGGTTTAGTTCTCCGTAAGAAATATGAATGACCTTGCAGTATTTTTGCAGAATAGAAAGATTCTGTAAATCTAACTTCCCACGAACTGTAACAATGGAGGAATGCTTCTGAAAATCTATGGTCGAATAGATGCAATATGGCCATTTCGCAAATTACAACAACAAAGAGTGGTGTTCTTTTCTCACAATCTCCCTACCCAAGCTGAACATTGTCTTTTTGTGCAAAATCTCATAGAATCCAAAGTATGGTGAAGGCCAAAAACAGGAAAAACAGCTGGATTGCATGGTCAGAAGATGAGGTTAAGCTGTTAAAGAAACTATTCCCGCAAGAGAGAGCAAGGGAAATAACTGAGCAAACTGGGAGGCCTTTGACAGCGGTGAGACAAAAAGCATACACCATTGGGATTAAAACAAGAGAACAGCGTCGCTGGTCAGCTAATGAAGTCAAACTGCTCAAGAAACTTTACCCGACTGAAAACACGCAAAGCATAGCTGATAAACTTGGGCGGCCTTTGCAGTCGGTGCAAAAAATAGCATCTCTCCTCGGTATTAAAAAGATCGGAAGAGCTCCGGTATGGTCAATAAAAGAGGATACTCTCCTTAAGAAGCTATACCCAAATAATAGCATACGAGACATAGCGAAACAACTTGGTCGGACTGTCCGGGCGGTAATGGTAAGAGCTCACAAATTAGGAATTAACAAAGGAAAGCGTATCTGGTCAAAGAAAGAGTTGGACCTACTAAGAAAACTATATCCCAGTAGAACGGCACGACAAATAGCCGACCAGATTGGAAGAACAGTACTGGCGACACGAAGGAGAATAGTGAAATTGGGTCTAAAGAAAATAAAGCGAAAAGGAAAGATGTAAAATTCCTGCTGGCCTATTTGGCTGTCTGGAATTAGTAGTAAAACATAGACCAATAGGCGAAGATGAAACGATGCAGCAAATGTAAAGAGTTGAAAGACAAGAGTGAGTTTAATAAAAATCCTATCCGCAAGGACAAATTAAGTGTGTGGTGCAAAGATTGTTGGCGGATATATGCACGAGAGCGTTCCGAACAAAAAAGAAGTCCTATAAAAAAATACAACAACTACAAAGACCTTCATCGTGTTGCCAGAGGTGTTAAGCAGAAGCGATGCGGCAAATGTAAAGAGTTGAAAGACGAGAGTGAGTTTCGTAAGAATCGAAGCCGCAAGGATGGGTTTTGTGTGTGGTGCAAAAAGTGCAGTCGCAACTATGCTCGAAAACGCTACTTGGAAAACTCGAAGCACTTTAGAAGATACTTAAGATATGAGGAGAGCCATCGGACCAATGACGGCATGAAGCAGAAACGCTGTTCTAAATGCAAAAAGTGGAAAGACGAGAGTAAGTTTGGCAAATTCCGATACAGTAAAGATGGATTGAATTATGCTTGTAAAGACTGCAGGCGGACATATGCACGAGAGCATAACACAAAAGAGGGGAAGGGCCTGAAAAAAAAATATTATATATATGAGGAGTGTCATCGAGTTGAAGACGGAGTGAAACAAAAACGATGTTGCAGATGCAAAAGGTGGAAGGCCGAGAGTGATTTCTACAAAGAACCTAGATACAAAGACGGATTGAGGTATCATTGCAAAGAGTGCATGCGGACATATACACGAGAGCATTACGCTAAAGAGAGGAAGGACCTGGAAAAAAAATATCATATATATGAGGAGTGTCATCGAGTTGTAGGTGGGATTAAACAAAAACTATGTTGCAGATGCAAAAGGTGGAAATCCGAGAGTGATTTCTCCAAATGCAGGTTGCATAAAGACGGCTTGCAGTACCGGTGCAAAGCATGTGCAAATAAAGCTACCAACAAAGCACATAAGAATCGGCGAAGAGCTGTACGAAATTGACAACAAAATAATATCTGAATATTATCGACATCTTACTCATAGGAATTAATTAGAAATGCCCCTTCTTAAGATGTTTGAAAGGATAAGGGACAGGGGCATTAATTAAAATGACATAAACATATTATTAACAATTTTATTTGAAAAGTCAAGAAAAAAGCCCCTGTAGAGATAAATGAGAGATTAGGAGCCAGTGAAAAAAATGTAAAACTTTATAGTAGACCGATTGGTGCATGAGATCTAGGAAAAAGGGGTGTGAGTACAAACAATCCGTTCCAGAGGATATAATTTCTCTTAACACAACAAAGTTGCTTTATTTATTATGCCTATTGATTCATAAGGTTCAGAATTTGTGCGAAATCTGGACGTTTCCACCTTACTTTCCATGCGATATTGCAACTCGCGCCTTGGATTTTCCGGCTAATCCTTTGCCCTAACATCAAGAATTCTTGCTCACATATACAGTTTTTCCAGGGCTTTCTGTGTATCAGGCTCCATCACGTCTGCGTATACCTCTGTGGTTCGAATGCTGGAGTGGCCCAATTGCTTTTGCACTAAGCGCAAGTTATAGCCACTGGCTTTATAGAGCTGACATGCATAAGTATGTCTCAAACAGTGAATAGAATAATGTGAAGACAGGCCCGCTCTGGCTGCGGTTCGCTTAAAGGCCTTCTCAATGGCCCGCGTGCTCATATATGAGCCAGTATTGCTGGATAACATCAGTGGATCAACTGGGCCTGTCGGTTCTCCGATCGTTTGTTTCCAGAAGATATATTTCTTATAATGCTTATTGAAAGAACCATTAAATCGTACAAGCCTTTGCTTTCCACCCTTCCCCTTTCTTACAAGAAGCGAGTAGACAGCGTCTTGGATGAAGACATCACCGCAACTCAGTTGAGCGATTTCCATAACTCTTAGCCCAGTTGATAAGGCCAGATCTATGATGAAATAGTCCCTAACCGGGACTTTGTGTCCTTGGCTATTTGTCATCTCAGCCCTTTCTCTTGCTGTTTCGAGTAACTTTTTTGCTTCTTCCAAGGAGAGAAACTTGTCCGGAGTCAATATCCAGTTAATCCCAGTGATTTTTCCTTTTGACATGCGAGGTTTTTCTTATTTCAGTTCCCGTCGACCGCTCCAAGTGTTATTCTGGTATCAGTTTTGAGACGGGGATTTGGCTGTCTGTACCACTCAAGTGTATTTTCGGCTTTGTTGAGTCGTCTTCGAATATCGTGCATCTACTTCTTCTCCCAAGTACATGTTTGGATTAGTGACCTGACAGCGGCTTTGATATGCTCCGGCAGTTCCGGCCAAACCAGAAAACTAATACCGCCCCGCGCCACAGTTAAGCACCCAAAAGTCAATATGAGGGCAAAACCACGTATTTTAATTTTCGTTTCACAGAATACCTTGAAACATACCTTAGAGTGCCGAATTTTGATAGCAGTTTTACTTAACTGTTGCGCATGATACATTTCGTTTATCCCTGTTTCTGCGATAAGTCGCCTGTCGGCGTTTCCGTCTGCAATTGTCGCAATATCTACGTCCGGGCGGTATCCTCGCTCTACAGTCGCCGCAAAGGTTCGCAGCTATGCCTTTGACGTATACGCCGGTCAAGTCCTCGTACTTTTGACGGATGCTATCATCACCGGTCGGCAGTACGGCCCGCTCAAAATACGAACATCGCTTGCCCTGTTCGACCTTACACTTTTTGCCAAGCAGACAGTCACCGCTAAGGCGGTCATAATTCGCACAGCCCGGCATCCCTGCTTTGACGTCTGTTGTGCCCTTCAAAAATCTAATTAGCCCCACGGCTTTCATGCTACCCCCCCATGCGACTGAATCAGGGCCTTCATTGCCGCTTTGATATGCTCCGGTAGTTCCGGCCAAACAGATATGATTTCGACCAAATTTGGATCAGAAAAACAAGCAGAAAGCAAGCTCTCGTCAGCTTCCCCTGAAAAACCGCATTTTTGAACGCGCCCGGCAGGACTCGAACCTGCAACCTTCGGATTCGAAGTCCGCGACTCTATCCAATTGAGCTACGGGCGCCGAAGTTCTAAGTGTTTGTAATGTAACAGTTTCCAACATCTGGTGTCAATCCTTTTTCCCAACAAAACAGGGTGCGTGTCAAGTGCGTGCCAAATTCTTACCGACCGCTCGGCTTGTTTCACATCTTGCTCGGTCAAGATAGTCATCCTGTATAGCTAAATAAAACTCGTGTGTTGTCTTAAAATTGGCATGTCCGGCAAGAACCATTACTTCAAACTCACTCATACCATTTGCAAGCCAGTTACTTAAAGCTGTCCGTCTCAAATCGTGGAATTTTGCTAGTCTTTGTATGTTTGCTCGTCTAAGAGTTATCCTGAAATGACGGGTGAAGTTATGAATGAGATTCTGTCGCGAGCTGCACAAGGTCCATTTGCCTTGCTTTCGCAACTGCTGAACTCTGTCGTAGCAGTGGGGGGGGGTAGTTGTGACTGCGGTTATGTAGGCAGTGGTCAGCCAATCGAAAAACCCAAAATT
>CAZZAX010000156.1:0-12969 GCA_964653075.1 uncultured Pirellulales bacterium | reverse complement strand
AGAGATTTATAAAGAGCTTGTCGAGAAAGAGAACCGCCGTGAGCTGAGAAATGACCTGGCAATGTGCTACAACAACCGGGGAAATGCATATAGTGACCAGGGCAGGCTAAAAGAGGCGATAGCGGACTACGGTAAGGCGATAGAGATTTATAAAGAGCTTGTCGAGAAAGAGGACCGCCGTGAGCTGAGAAATGACTTAGAGAGCAGCTTATTTAACAGGGCAGTTGCTTACAATGAGGAAAAGAAATGGAAGAAGGCGAGGGAGGATATTGAGAAGGGGGTGGGTCTGCTGCGAGGGCTTATAGAAGAGGGGCAGAGGCATGTGATTGGGTCATTTTTAAAGACGGCCGGATTTAGGTGCAAATATGCCAAGGAGTTAGGGGAGGTGAGCGAGGCGGCGGAATGGGCGAATGCAGGGATGCGATGGTTTATGGAGGAGGTTGAGGGGAAGAGGGAGAATGAGATGCTTTTGCAGGAGGCGGCAGGGTTTGCGGAAGATGTTGGGGGAAATAAGAAGCTGCTATTGAAGAATGGGCTGGATGAGAAGCTTTTTGAGAGGACGTTAAAGAGGCTTGGTGAGGACGAGTTAAGATAGACGAGTGAAGAAGGATGATCATTGAATTGCTTATACCTATGGCACAGGTTGATGAATGATGATTGATTATTGGGTTTAGGGGGATTTTTTGTAGAATTGAAAAAGGGTAATGGCAAGCTCACTACCTGTTAATAACATCTAGCGCGGATGGGGAGGAGAAGATAAGCGAATTAGGGAATTGGAGATTAGAGATTGGAAGGAAATATCGAATACCCAACAAGAAATAGCGAATGTCGAAAGGGCAAGCAGCTTGCAAATGACAGAAATTTTCCTTGACGACAAATCCGGGCGTGTGGTATACTACAATCCGCAACATTGGGAAAGCCGATTATTGCCCTGACATAAAAGGATGGGGGGCGGAGGATAAACAAATGTGTAATATACCTCATCATTTCAGCGGCAAATTGACAATCCCGTTACTTATATTCCTTGCTATCGTATTGATGGTGGTTCTGGACGCTCAGGACGTTCTTGCCGGGCAAACCTTTACTGTGACTAACACAAACGACAGCGGGACTGGTTCTTTAAGGCAGGCAATCCTGGAGACCAACGCCAATCCCGGACTGGACGTCATTGTCTTCAATATCCCGGCATGGGGCCGCCAACCCGGCACGGGTAAGCACACCATTCAGCCGACATCACCCCTGCCGCACATCACTGACCCAGTGATCATTGACGGGTACACTCAACCCGGCGCGGCGCCAGCCACCGATGATGATCAGGCCACGCTGATTATCGAGCTGGATGGAATCAGGGCCGGAGAAGGCTCTGTGAGTGGGCTGATCATTTCTGCGGGGAACAGCTCCGTTCGAGGACTGGTGATTAATCGCTTCGGAGATGTGGGAATCCACATACAAGAGAACGGGGGAAACATAATCGAAGGCAACTACATCGGCACTGATGTTACCGGCACCGTGGATCAGGGTAATTCCGATGATGGCATACGCATTTGGGATGCACCCGGCAACACGGTCGGTGGTGACACGGCAGAGGCCCGCAACATCATCTCGGGCAACAACGATATGGGTGTCGAAATCATCCTGAGCGGCGCGACAGGAAACAAGGTGCAGGGCAACTACATCGGCACCGATGTCACGGGTACCACTGATGTGGGTAACTCCACACATGGTGTATTCATTAATGCGTCCGGCAACACGATTGGAGATTCGTCATCCGGAACCGGCAATGTGATCTCGGGCAACGGCGGTGACGGCATCACAATCCACGAGATTGGCGCGACAGGGAACCATATCATAGGCAACTACATTGGCACCGATGCCTTCGGTACAGAAGCTTTGGGCAATAGCTCTGCCGGTGTAAGAATCATCTCGTGCAGCGACAACGCCCTGACAGATAACACCGTCTCGAACAACCGCTATGGAATCCATCTCCAATCTTGCAGTGATAACCAAATCTACAACAACAATTTCATCGACAACACAACACAGGCTTATGCCACTAACGGCCGCGGAAGTAACATCTTCAACCTGGAAAAGCCAATAGGTGGCAACTACTGGAGCGACTGGACAACCCCCGATGCCGACGGCGATGGCTTTGTCGATTACACCTACGTCTTCACCGGCGGGGTGGATAATCTTCCATGGGCCCGTCAAGACGGTTGGCAGCCTTCACCAACGGTCTATTACGTAAATGCAGTTAATGGAGACGATAAGTATGACGGATTGACACTCCAAACAGCTTTCGCAACCATCCAACGTGGCATCGATTCGTCGAGGCACGGTGATACGGTTATCGTAGCACCGACGACATATACCGGCCCCGGTAACCGTGATTTGGATTTTCTGGGCAAGTTCATCACCGTCCGCAGCATCGACCCAAACAACCAGGATGTAGTAGGGGCAACAATCATTGACTGCCAGGGCGGACATGAGGAGCCGCACCGAGGATTTCACTTCCATAGTGGCGAAACATTATTGTCGGTGCTTGATGGATTCACTATCACAGGTGGTTTCATTAGTTCTACAATTCCTCCCTTTCCAAGTCCCGCCGGGGCTATTTATTGTGATAATAGCTCACCTACCATCGCGAACAACATTATCTTGAATAATTACGCAGCCAATTTCGGAGCTGTCTATTGTAATAACAATAGCTCGCCCCTTATTATAGGCAACACTATCCTGGATAATTCTTCGAGTAGTGGCGGTGGAGGAATTTGTTGTCGAGGTGACAGCTCTCCTATTATTGTAAACAACACTATATCGGGGAACCGCGCAGGTTATGGTGCCGGTATTTGTGTCTGGAGCAGCTCCCCTACAATTAAAGGTAATATTATATCAAATAATTCAGTGTCCCGGGAAGCAGGGCATTCAGGTGGTGGGATTGCTTTGCTCTCTTTTTGCCCGGCTGTGATACAAAACAACGTTATCACAGGAAATATAGCTGATTACGGCGGGGGGATTGCGGCCCACAATTCCTCCGGCCCAAAAATCACAAATAACACCATAACAGGAAACACGGCGAATCTCGGTGGTGGGATTTCCGGTGAAGAATCCTCCTTGACTGTTCTCAATAGCATTCTTTGGAATGATAGTCCGGATGAGATTTATTTTGACGACTCATCCACGATAGACATAACGTATTCAGACATTCAGGGTGGCTGGCTCGGGGCCGGCAACATCAACGCTAATCCGTTGTTCGTGGACACTGCTAATGCCGACTATCATCTGCAGGCCGGCTCGCCTTGTATCGATGCAGGTGAGAATTCAACCATTCCGCGATCCATGGTTGTGGACCTCGACGGGAACCCACGTATTATAAACGGTATTGTGGACATGGGCGCATACGAAAACAGCCCGACATTGCAGCATTTGAGGGCCAGTAATCCGAGTCCGCCTGATGGGGCAACCGACGTAACGCAGACGCCTACTCTTCGCTGGACCGCTGGAGAGAGAGTCCTCCTGCACGATGTTTACTTCGGTACCGATGAAGAAGCCGTGGGCAATGCCAACATTCGTTCGCCCGAGTACAAAGTAACAAAAGACCTTGGTTCCGAGAGCTATGAGCCCGGGAAACTCGAGTGGAATACCACTTACTACTGGCGGGTCGATGAGTACAATATCGACGAGACGATTAGTGAAGGCAAAGTCTGGAGCTTTAGGGTAGTGGTCTTGGCCGATCCTCTGGCTGAGGCGTTGGACACGGATTTAAGTTTCACCACGGGTGGTAAAGCAGATTGGTTTAGTCAGACCACTACGTCTCAATACGGGGGAGATGCGGCACAGAGCGGGGATATCTCACGTGACCAGAAGTCCTGGCTACAAACGACGGTTAACGGGACAGGAAAGGTGAATTTCTACTGGAAGGTATCATCTGAGGAATATTTTGACTTTCTGGAGTTTTATATTGATGGTTCGTTGCAGGACCGCATCAGCGGATCAGTGGACTGGCAGCAGATGACGTACACGATCACTGATTCGGGTGTACATACGTTGGAATGGCAATATATGAAAGATGTAGGCACAGATTCCGGCAGCGACTGCGGGTGGGTGGACAAAGTGGTGTGGACACCAGCCCCTTGATGGCCTCGAAAACATCTGGTGGATTCTCGAAGGCCAGGACTATCCCAGACTGTGGTGGGAATCTTTAAATGATTATTGATGAGTGATGAATGATTATTTATGGATTCGGGATTCGTAAAAAAGGCAGGCTTTAGAAAATCAAAAGTCAAAGTGTAAACAGCAAAAATACAAATCAAAATTCGAAAAAGTTGTTAACTTCGCAGACCAAGTTCATTTCCTTCGCACAGTGGCCGGCATTGGTTGTTTACAAGGGGCGGTGATTTCGGTATCCAGAAACAAGAAGAAATTTTTCTAAAAATATTGTAGTTTTGACAGAAGCCGTGCAACTAATAATATGAATTGGGAGCGAAAGTATATGGTTGATATGGTCAGAAAAAGCAGGTTTTTGGAATTAGTTGAGCAGAACCAGGACATCATCCATAAGATATGCGGTCTGTACGCGGTGAACACGGACGAGCGCAGGGACCTGAGCCAGGAGATTGTATGTCAGTTGTGGAAATCCTATAAATCGTTCAGGGGCGATTCCAAATTCACCACGTGGATGTACAAGGTGGCCCTGAATACGGCCCTGCTAAATTTGCGGCGGAACCAGTCCAGGGTACGAACCGAGAGTCTGAAAGAGCACCATGGAGATATTCCTGCCAGAGTTTCTGACCAGGAGAAACACGGGAAAATAAGCGGACTGTACGAGGCCATAAACCAGCTACCGAAATTCGAACGCGCGATTGTGCTGCTCTATCTGGAGCAGTTTCCCTATAAGGAAATCGCCGAGGTCACCGGAATCTCGGAAAGCAATGTAAGCGTGAGACTGGTTCGGATAAAAAAGAAGCTCAAGGAACTGCTTAATCGGGTACTTTAATATGGAAAACAACGATCTGGTGAAAATCTGGAAAGAAGGAAATGAGGAAATTCTTAAGGACAGGAGATTCGAACGGTCGGAATTAGAGGCCTTTTTGAAACCGAAGGTAAATAAAGCAACACTCTCTTTGAACTTGAATATTGTTACCTATATGGCAGTTCAACTGGCGGCAATGGTCCTTATCGGATTTGACCTCTACGGATACCGTTCTAATCCGGTCATGCTGAAGGTGCTTATACCTCTGTTCATCGCATGCTCATCTTTCTTCGGTTACGGAGTGTTCCTGCTGAGCCATATTTGGCAAATCAATCACAGCGACTTCGATCTTGTCACCGCCATTAACAGAAAATTAAAGGCGTACCGGACACATTATGAAGCCTGGATGTGGATAGGGGCTGTTTCGACTTTGCTGCTGATCTTCGCCCTAAACACACTGGTTGACAATGACCAGGGAACGTATCGCATCAACCGCCCAGTCTTTTTTATTGTGGTAAGCTTTTTGGTTCTCCTCTTTATTTATGGCGTTCAAAAGATTGCTCAATTCTTTGCAGTTCAGCAGATTAGAGTTTACCTGGCAGATATCCAAAACGAGGTCCTGGAAGGCAGCCATCAGCTCCAAGAAGCGAGAAGAAAATATGTGGTCATCTTTCTTATTTTAGCGATTATTCTCACCATACTTTTTATCTGGGGTATTATCAAGGCGAGGAGTACATAACACGTGCCGAGCAGGTCTGATTAATCCCGCTATAAACGGATTTCTGGTTCAGCTCATCCAATTAACCTGGTTTTGCGGGCCTGCCGTAAACTTCGACTTCGATATAGTGGTTCAGGCCGTTGCCGGTATTTCCGTTGCTGTAGAGGCGGACATAACGGGCATTTACGCCGTTTACGTTGATGAGTTTGCCTTTGTTGGTTTCAACATAATGTTTATCTTTGCCGACGCCAAGACCAGCAGAGTTGTCAATATCATTGTTGAACAGTGTTCTGACATTATTAATAAAATCGGCGTCACCGGCAACCTGCACAACGATATCGAAATAAACCACAGGCTGTTTATGGTAGTGCCATATCACAACAGCATAAATTTCATGCACGGCCTGGAGGTCGATTGTAACATTCTGGGCGAATGGGCCCAGCTCAACATAGCTGCCATCGGCGGCTTCCTTGTCGCCGTCTGTAATCATTTCTATTTCACCGATGAAAGGCTCTTCGTCGCTGCTGAAGACCGGCTTGCCCAGTGCTACATTTGTTGTTCCGGCCGGAGCCAAAAAAGGCGGACGAGGCTTATCCAATGGTTTTTCGAGATTGGGAACGGTAATGTTCTGCGGTGTTTGCTCAAACATCGCTTTTGGCAGCTTGATTTCTATCGGCACCAATTCAGGAGCAGCCGGCTTAAGTGAGCCGGCAATTCCCACAGTTGAGGAATCCGGCTTGAAATGGTAGATGCACAAAGCTGCTGCGACAATGGTCACGGTAATGGCCGTAAGTTTTGTAATTGCACTTTTCATAATTATTCTCCCTAATTATGCCCAATGAAAAATGGTATGGATGGAACATCCTACATACTAAATTAAATGATTGACCATCAACATTAAGACGACAGAAATGTGTGCTTTGGTATAAGGAAAATTATTTTTCTGAAGAACTGAGACCAAGTTTTATTATAAGGTTTCCGAAAGAAGGTTACATTAAATGACAATAACGAAGTGGATTCCCGCTTTCGCGGGAATGACAGTTTTGAAGTATATGCGATTATAAAACAGAATCTACATTACGGTGGCATGTAAAAAAGGCCGGGTTTAAGAGGTCCGGCCTTTGTAACAAATATTTTTTCGCAGATTTATTGCGGCAGATTCTCGGGGGCGACGTCCCGTACACTCAAATCGCCATAGATAACACGGTAGATATCTGAGCCTTGTGGGCGATACCAGAAAATAGCGGTCTGGGCATCCCCGAATTTTACATTCTCGCCGGCATAGCGCCAGTTGCTATCGGGAGACATTTTCAGCAAAAACATCAATCCGTGCGTCATCTTTAACGATTTCTCAAACTGCTCCTGCTCGGAAATCTCGCCCTCGTCAACAAACTCACCTGTTTTGACCATTTCCATACTTGACTTCGCCAGCTTTGTCGGATCGAGGGTGGGAGGGAACCGGCCGTCCTTGACCCAGGTTGTCCATAATCTCAAGAATTCAATCAGGTTCTCCTCGGATACTTCGTCCGTATCAACCTGGATTTCCAGGCGAGTGTAACCGTCGGGCGGAGTGAGGTTAAAGAGCGAGTCGTCCAGCTCCACATCGAACCGGAAGTCACTCATAGTGCCGCTCATTCCCGGAGCGTTCAAGAATTCCATCTCCACAAGAACAAGCTCGCGGGTTTGGATATCAATCCAGACGGTGTTAATCAAACCTTCTTCAGTTATTCGGAATCCCTGAACCTCCCGTCCGTCGATTTCGCTGGTTCCGAGCTGTTCATCCGCTCTTTCGGGAAGGCTCCTCAATTTTTCAATCACATTGATGTTCTGCTGGGCCGGATCATTCTGCAAGTTGGATATTTCCATTTCTATGAACTGTTTTTTCGGTGGAAGAATAGTAAGGCCTTTGCCCTGTATCGAATCTATAATCGAGACAAAACCGCCGGGGGCTGTCATTCTCATATATCCCGGCTCCTTGAATGCTATTTCCATTGTTATACTCGGTATATATTCAACCCCGGAATTCGATTCTACAGTGTAAGTCAGGGTGCGGGCATTTTGCAGCCGTTCGACAACTTCCGCATAGGCAGAACCTGTCATATTAATCGAATCACCGAAGAAATGTATGCCTGCAAGCACGGCAATAATAATCACCGCGGCAGCGGCCAGTTTTGTTATTGGATTTTTCATAATAGTTCTCCATATTGTAGGACGCCGGAGAGGAACGACATCCTGGTTTTTTGTGGATTCAGCCAATACGGCTTCGGCACGGGCAAGTACGCATTCATCAACAGCCGCATCAGGTTTAATCCGTATCTTTTTTGCGAGTTGTTTTATCTGACGTTCAGATTTCATTTTGCATCGTCCTTTTCCAGAAGAGCCTGTAGTTTTTCAATCCCATAACGGTATCTGCTTATCACTGTTTTGATTGAAACGCTCTGCAACTGGGCAATCTCTTTGAATTTCATTCCGGCCTGCACATGCAGGACAAATACTTCGCGCTGGGGATAGGGCAGCCTCATCAGCGTATTGAAAAGCCGGGCCGACTGCTCACGATCGATGAGGACTTTGACCGGGTCGGCAGCGCCTGTTGAACAGCTAAAATTCTCAGCCCTATCCAACAGCTTTGTTTGTTGCCTTAACCGGTCTCGAGCCCGGTTGGCCACGGAGCTTACCAGGTATCCCTTGAGGCTGCGGCGGATTTGCATATCAGCGGCACCTTCGGCCAGACGAACAAAGACATCCTGAAGGCAATCTTCGGCTGCATGTACATCATGTACGAGAGATAGAGCCACTGTGTACAAATCGGTTTTGTACTTCTCATACACTCGTCGCAGCGCACGACTGTCGCCGCGACGCAAGAGTTTCAGCATATCATTGTCTTCAGACATCAATAATTTCCGCAGCCACAAACAAGATTAAACGTTCAATCACTAATAGACGAACCAAGGGCCGATTTTACTCTAATAAAGTCGGATTCAGGCTTGCAATTTTAATTTCAGCACAATATTTGTAAAAAGAAAAGGCCGAGCCCTGCTCGTATCGGCAGGGGCCGGCATTTGTGTTCGTTCCATAACATCGACTATTTCAGAGGGAACTTTTCAATCTCGGCCAATTCAGCGGCGGAAATATTCTATGTCGATAAATCTCCAAAGATAACCCGGTACCAGACCCCTTCATGTCCCTGTTGATTCATCGATCTGTCCCTGAAGCTTTAGGAAGCTTTTCGAGAAGCTTAGAATCAACCTTGCGGCCCAGGGCCTGTGCTTTATAAACATCCTTCCATGCTTTGTCATATTCTCCCTTGTAGTAGTAGGCACGAGCCCTGCATCCGTAGGCACCAGCTACCGTTGGGTCTATTTCAATGGCCTTGCTGTAGTCAGCGACGGCCAGGTCGTATTGGCCTTTGTTTCCATAGGCCACCCCCCGACTGACGTAGGCATGAGCATCGGCTGGTTTTAATTCAATGACCTTTGTGAAGTCAGCGATGGCCAAGTCGAATTCCTTTTTGTCGTTATAGGCTGTCCCGCGAGTTTCGTAGGCGCGAGCAAGGGTAGGGTCTTTCTCAATGGCCTTGGTTAATTCTGAGAAGGCCTGGTCGTATTCAGCATCGAAATAATGGGTTTCTCCACGATCGTAATGGTCAATGGCGGTGGACTCGCCTGTGCCTTCAGGAGCAGCTTCTTCAGTTACGCTCGGCATTTTGTAGCCGTCGTCTATCGAGGCCTTTTCAAGCCCGGCCAATTCATCGGCGGAAACATCGAGTGCCGACAAATCTCCAAAGATAACCCGGTACTCATCATCGGATACTTTCCACCGCATCAGCACCTTTTCAACATCCTGAACCGTGACTGTATCGCCGTAATACGCAGGTTCCTTTTTGTCCTGCACCAGTGTCATATAGAACATGCCAAGCGATTGGACAGGCCGCATCAGATCCATTATATTCTTAGATCGTTCCTCAATCGTCAACCGCCCCATTTCTTCATCCAGCCTTTGGCCAGCTTCGATTAGGTCTTTCCGATTTTTAAGAAGAGCCTGGAACTCCTGCATAAGACTCATTAAGCCAACCTTCTTCGGATATTTCCCGGACATTTCAGCAAAGAACTCCAAACCCTCAAGAGCAGCTTCTTCAGTCATGCTCGGCACTTTGTAGCCGTCGTCTATCATGGCCGTGTAATCTTCCGGTATAACCGGCTCAAAATCACTTGCAACGACCGGAATATCCCACTGGAAATCGGAAATAACACCGTGCATCGACATCCGCTCATTCATCTTCATATCCATTTCCCAGAGCACCGGCAGCCAGGTTTTGACATCGACCCACAGCTTTACTTCAACGTTATCTGCCACGCCTGCCGAAAACATAGGATCTGTAGTCTCAAAACCCTCTACTTCTATGCCGTTAATCTCCGAGCGGCCCAGCTCGGTATATTTACAAGCCAGAATTTGCTTCATCATTTCTCTCGGGTCGTTGTTTTGCTTTTTCTGCCTGGCAATCAAATCATCATCTAATTCCATGCGCGTGTACTTCTTCTGCCCGGGCATAATCAAAAGCATCAGTTTTTGGTCAGGAAGAAGATACATCTGTTGAGTCATTTCTTCTGCGCCTGAATCGGCATCAGTAGTAGTTATTTCCATTTTCATGCCGTATTCGTTGGAGATGACAATCGTACCTTCCATCTCTTTTTTTCCATCAGGTATACCCGACATCATAGCACCGGTCATGGTCATTTTCATTCTGTACATAAATGCCTGTGTCTGTTCAATTCTTTCAAGGACGTCAGCCAGAACAACACTCGAACCGTTCGAGCTAAAGAACGGCAGGCCAACGAGTATCGCAATGATTATTACCGCGGCGGCGGCAAGTTTTGTAATCGGATTTTTCATAATTGTTCTCCTAAGAACGCCATTCGGCGTTACTGGTTTTTGTGATTGTTGCTTAGGTTCGTTAAAGACGCGGAGCATTTGCCGGCGCAGGTCATCACGGTGCCCGGGATTCGGTTCGGTGTCGATATTCAGCCGATCAATGGTTTTCCTGAACTCGGATTCGTCTTCGAACATTTTACGTCTCTCCGTCGTTAACAGTCTGCAAATTGTTTCGCAGCTCGTTCAGTATTCTGTGTAACCTGACGCGCAAGGTTGCTTCTTTGACATCTAAAATTTGAGCTATTTGCTCGTAATGAAGGTTTTCAAAAAACCTCAGCGTAACAATGGTCTGGTGCTGCGGCTTGAGTTTTAGAATGGCCATATAAAGCTGTGGCCATTTTGGCGAATTATCGGTGCCTTGAACCGCAGAAGCCGTCATCGAGCCGGCCGCCTCTTCGAGCAGCTTTTTGCGCCGAGTAGTCTTTCTTATATAAGCGTTTGCCTGGTTGGCTGCTATGGCATACAGCCAGCTTTGGAAATCTTTCACAGTCCGGCCTCTAAAGAGGCGAATACTGCGAGCAACTTCAAGAAAGACCGCGGAAGTCACGTCCTCGGCAATCTCCTTGTTAAAGAGCCGATACACACAGAAGCCCAGGATGCGTTCATAGTACATCTCGTACAGCCGGCCCAGTGCATCCGCCTGCATGCGGGCATTGAGCACCAAATCGTCATCTTCTATTCGCTCTACAACTTTTGCCATAGCACCAACCATTGTCATTAGATTAATTGCGCAGGAGACAATTATGTTACAAAAAATCGCAATAAAATACCTGTAAAATATGTTAAAAAAGTAGTAACATATATCAAACGCATGGAGGAGCTTTGCCCTTAGAAATATCGGATAAAATTTCTGGAGACTATGACTGTGGAAGAAAAGAAAAATCACACGATGACCCGAAGAGACTTTTTACGCTCGGCAATGCTGGCGGCTTCCGGATTATGCTTTGCCAATAAGGTGCTGTCAGCACGAGCAAATCAAAATGCTGCCGGCCGCCCGAACATCGTACTGATCGTATCAGACGACCAGGGCTATGGGGATTCGAGCTGCTACGACCATCCGAAAGAGGTCGCTACGCCCAATATCGACCGGCTGGCCGGAGAAGGCGTCCGATTGACAAACGGCTACGCCAGCGCCTATGTCTGCGCGCCGACTCGGGCAGGTCTCTTAACAGGCAGATACCAGCAGCGGTTCGGCTTCTATGCCGCCGGCGATTCCAGGGTTGGATTGCCATTGAGTGAAGTTACGGTCGCCGATATACTCAAAAAGCAGGGTTATGCAACAGCGATCATCGGCAAGTGGCACGTGGGCATCGAGCCAGAATATCACCCTTTGAAGCGGGGCTTCAATGAATTCTACGGATTCCTCGGACACGGCGCCCATGATTATTTCGATCTTAAGATAACAAGCGAGCATAACTCCATTTATCGTAATGAAAAACCGATTAACGATACAGGCTATCTGACAGACAACCTGGCCCGTGAGTCGGTATCGTTTATCGAGCGGCACCAAAATCAGCCCTTTTTCCTCTACCTGCCCTTTAATGCCGTGCACTGGCCCCTGCAGGCGCTGGAGAGGTATATAAAGCGCTTCAATACAGGTGACAAGAACCGGGACATTTATCTGGCGATGCTCACGAGTATGGATGAGGCGGTTGGAAAGGTGCTGGATGCCCTGAAGCGAAAGGGCGCCGACGACAATACCCTTGTCATCTTTTTCTCCGACAACGGGGGCGCCAGAAAGAATTTTGCCAATAACGGCGCCTTGCGAGACTTCAAGCAGAGCGTTTACGAAGGCGGGATACGTGTTCCGTTTATTGTTCGCTGGGCCAGCAGGCTGCCGAAGGGAACTGTTTGTAATGAGCCGGTTATTTCGCTGGATGTTTTGCCGACCATCTGCGCCGCCGCAGGTGCGGCACTGCCCAACGACCGTGTTTATGACGGCAAAAATATGCTGGGAGTTCTTCAAGGAAAATTGAAAGGGCCATTGCATAAAAATCTTTTCTGGGACGATGGTGTCAAACAATGGGCCGTTCGAGAAGGTAAATGGAAACTGCTTTTTAACAGAGAAGGCTCTTTGGAGCTGTACGACCTTGAAGGCGATATTAGTGAAAAAAACAATCTCGTAAAACAAAGGCCGGAAATAGTTCAACACCTTCAGCAAACTTACACAGACTGGAAAAATCAAATGGCCCCGCAACTCAGCAAAGCCGGAAGAGAAAGGCAAACTCCCACAACAACTACCGGGCAGAATAGAAAGAGACAGAACAGAAAAAAACGCTGATACTTCACAATAAAAAACGTATTGCTCAGGACAGGCATCAAAATTGGGTTTGTTTTGGGTTTGAATTGGCTT